>NZ_JBSFRH010000033.1:0-69087 GCF_053589135.1 Rhodococcus sp. NPDC003382 | reverse complement strand
GAGCCGTACCTGCGCCCGGTGGACGAGGGCGAACCCGGCTCGGGACCCGGTGAGCTCGTCCGAAGTGGTTGAAGGACTTTCATATTCCCGACGAGGGCCGCCACAAAGGCACACCGGGGCCGAAGGCCCCCTCAGCCTGCGTCGATGGCGACGTCGAGGGCTCCGAGATCGCCCCCGAGTTCGGCGACGGTATCTCGCACCACGGCGACGTCCTTGGTGAGGAATTCCTTTACCGCGCTGGTGAATCCGGCGACGGATCCGCGGGCGGCGATGTTACCCATCACCTTGCTGGCAGAGCTGCCGTGCGGAAGCGCCTGGAGCAGAGCCGATTCCTCGACGCCGAGTTGCGCACCGAGGGCCACGGCCTCGGAGATCAGGCCGATCTGTGCCGCGAACAAAGCGTTGTTGACCAGCTTGACGCGTTGCCCGTTGCCGGCCTTTCCGACGTGGAGTACCGGATCGCCGTAGCTACGCAGTACGGGTGTGGCGCGCTCGACGGCGTCGGCGTCGCCTCCGAGGAACAGCGTGAGACTTCCGGCCGCGATGTCGTGCGGGCCGCCGCTGACCGCAGCGTCGATCACGTCGATGCCGTGGCCCGCCGCGTCGTCCCGGATCTGTTCGATCGTCCGGGGGCTGATGGTCGTGTGGATCGCCAGCACGGAGCCGCGCGGCATCTTCTCGAGAAGGGCGCTCTTCAGGCACACCTCGCGGACCTGGTCGTCGGTGAACACGCAGACGAGGACGAGCTCGGCGCCGACGCCGGTCTCGGACGCCTCCGTCACCGCGGTGACGCCCGCACCCGTCAGGGCGGCACGGGTTTCCGACGATCGGCCCAGCGCGCGGACCTCGTGTCCGGCCTCGGCAAGCTTGCGCACTATAGGCAGGCCCATACGGCCGGCCCCGATGAATCCGACCCGGGTCACCGCGGGTGCTCCATCAGGGCGAGGGTGGAGTCGGCCGCGGTGAGCACCACGCCGGGCGTCGCGCCCGCCGCGTCCGCGAGACCCGCCACGTGTCCGACGTCCTTGCGCAGCAGGGGACCGGCATGCTTCGCGATGCTGTCGAGTGTGCCGCCGCCCGCCACGACCCGGCCGAGCGCGAAGCTGTTCGCCGATCCGTGCGTGATGACCTCGCCGAGCTTCGCGGGATCGACACCGAGCGACTCACCGAGTTGCAGCGTGGTCACGGAGGTTGCGAGATTCGCGGTGAACAGCAGATTGTTGAGGAGCTTGGCAACCTGCCCGGCTCCGACGTCGCCCAGGTGGATCACGGGATTCGCATAGGTCTCGAAGACCGGCCGCATCTTCTCGACGATCTCAGTGTCGCCCCCGACCATGACCAGCAGGGTGCCCGCAGCGGCTCCCATGCCGCCGCCGCTGACCGGGGCATCGACGACCGCGACCCCGGCCTCGCGCGCCTGCTCGGCGAGTTCCCGAACCGTGTCGGGATGGACGGTGCTGTGGATCGCGATGATTCCGCCGGGCTGCAGGCCCGACAGCACGCCGTTCTCGCCGGTGACGACCTGCCGCACATCGTCGTCGGCGACGACGCAGATGCAGACGAGGTCGCTCGCGGCGGCGAGTTCGGCGGGCGTGTGTGCGGTCTTCGCCGCGGTGTCCGCGTACGGCTCGAGCGACTCGGGTCGCCGCGCCCACAGGGTCAGCTCGTATCCCGACTCGACGATCCGGCGCGCCATGGGCCCGCCCTGGCTGCCGAGCCCGATGAAACCGACACGCATCAGTGCTCCTCCGATCCGATCAGTACGACTCCGAGTGGTGCGATCGTCATGCCGCGGCTTCCTGCTTCTGCGGCCGCCAGAACGTGGCGAGCAGACCGGCGGTCGCGACGACGCCGACGCCGAGCGCGATCGCGCCGCCGGTCCAACCGACGATCGCGATGTCGGCGGCCGAATCGATCGCGATCTCGCCGGGGCCGATCATTGCCAGTGCCAGCGCGACGACACCGAGCACGAGAACGTATTCGTAGCCTTCCTTGAACACGAAGAAGCCGTTGGGGCGGTGCGCGAGCAGGCCCGCGACGAGCATGATCGAGATGACCGCGGCGCACGCCAGGGGAGTGAGCAGGCCGAGAATCACGAGCACGCCGGCGCCGATCTCGACGACGACGCTGATCCATGCCTGCAACGTGCCGTTGCGCAGGCCCAGTCCGCTGAACCAGCGTGCGGTACCGGCGATACGGCCGCCGCCCACCCAGTGGTTGACGCCGTGCGCGATCATCGTCGCACCGAGCACCAGACGCACCAGGAGTAGCGCAACATCGGTGGGGTCCATCGCTTCACCTCCTTGCCGCTGTGCGGCACCGTCGAATCATTTTGTGGTATCGGATATTCGGTCAGCCGAACGATTGTCGATGCATTCCTGCACGAACGACAGCACGGTCGAGTGGTACGACGCGGCCGCGTAGCCGAGAGCGAGATTGTGCCCGGCGTCCGGTTGCGTGTGCAGCTCGACGCGGGGCGCGGCGGTGAAGATCGCCGCGATGTCGTCGAGGGCCTCCGGGTCGCCGCGCCACACCCTCTCGTGTTCGGCGGCGGTGAAGTGCACCGGGACCTCGACTCGTGCGGCGAGCTGCGGGAATTCGGTGTGCGGCCACGACGCGGTCACCGTCGCCTCGTAGGAGGGGGTGCGTGAGGCGATCGGCGCGCCGCCGACCAGTTCCGGCGGATAGATCTCAGGATGCGCCCAGATCAGCCCGTAGACGCCCTTGGGGTCGGCGTATTGCGCTTCCGTGCCGAGGATTCCGCGGGCGTCGGCGTGATGCTCGCGGCCGGTGCCGGCCAGTGCGATCCCGAGCAGGTCCCTGTCGCGGCGAGCCGCGCGACGCCACCGTTCGCGTGGCTCGACGGCCAGGCGCATCGTGAGTTCGCATCCGAGCGAATGGCCCCACAGGAAGATCCCGGCACCGAGATCGAGTGAGTCCAGGTGCGCGTCGATCGCGGCGAGGGCGGCGTCGACCCGCCGCTCGGGCCGGGTGAATTCGTCCACGTGCGGGCGGGAGGCGCCGTACCCGGGACGGTCGAGCGCGAGGACGGTGAATCCGCGCGCGGGACCGGTTCGCAGCAGGGACAGTTCGGGATGGCCCGGGCAGTCGAAGTACGCGGAGTCCGTTGCGCCGCCGTGCAGCGCGACGACAACGGCGCGCGGCTGCTCGGCGACCGCGAGCAGCCCCGACATCGGAACACCGTCGATCTCGGCGACGCGGGCGGCGGGTGCGGATTCGATCGTCGTCACGAGTCGGCCCGCAGGAGCATGGCACCGCCGGGGGACAGGCCACCGGTCGCGGCGACCGCGACGCGGGCGCCGGCCACCTGCCGGTCTCCGGCTTCACCGCGCAACTGCACGACGGCCTCGTGGATCAGTCCCATGCCGTGGGTGCGGCCGTGCGAGAGCTGACCGCCGTGGGTGTTGAGCGGCAACACGCCGTCGCGGGCGATGTTGTGGCCGCCGTCGAGGAAGTCCTTGGCCTCGCCGATACCGCAGAAGCCGAGGGCCTCGATCCACGACAGGCAGTTGAACGTGAATCCGTCGTAGAGTTCGGCGACGTCGACGTCCTCGGGCCGCAGGTCGGTGCGCGACCACAGGTGGGCGGCGGGGCCGAGCACCTGCGGTTCGTGGGTGAGGGTGCTCTGGTCCCATTCGATCCGCTCGATGATCTGGGTACCCACCGCCTCGACGAGCACGGGTGGCTTGGCCAGATCGCGGGCCGCGTCGACCGCCGAGACGATCACCGCGACCGAACCGTCGCACGGAACGTCGCAGTCGTACAGGCCGAATGGGGTCGTGATGGCCCGCGCGTTCAGGTAGTCGTCCATCGTCAGCGGATCGCGGTAGATCGCCGTCGGATTCAGCGCGGCGTTGGCGCGCTGGTTGAGCGCGATCCAGCCGAGGGTCTCGCGGGTGGTGCCGTAGCGATGGAAATGGCGCTGGGCGTTCTGGGCGAGGGTGTGCGCGGCGGAGATGCCACCGAACGGCATCATCCAGCTCGTGGTGCGCCCGCCCGACGGGCGGATCTCGCCGCGCTTCATCAGTTCTCCGTGGGTTGCTTCCCACAGGGTGCGGTAGCACAGCACGTGCCGTGCGAGTCCGCTGGAGACCGCGATCATCGCGGCGATGACCGAGCCACCGGGGCCGAAGGTTTCGATGCCGCCGTTGTGCCAGGTCGGGTTGAGCCCGAGTGCGGCCTCGACGGTCAGGACACCGCCCTCGCCGAAGCCGCCGACCTGGCCGGCACCGGGGTAGCTGGCGATCCCGTCGATGTCGTCGAGCGTGAGACCGGCGTCGGCGACGGCACGTTCGCACGCCTCGATCGTCAGGTCCAGTGGGGAGCGCATGAGCCGGCGCCCGATCTCGGACATCCCGACTCCGGTGAGCGCCACCCGGTCCTCGAACTTCTCACGAGAAGCCATGGGCCGCACGTGCTTCCGGAAGTCCTCGGGTTCGATCCCGTCGGCCGGCAGCCGAGCAGGCGCGACCTGCTCGGCTGCCGGACGGAACAGTGGCAGCCAGACGTCGTCGTCCTGCCGGAAGACGACCTCCATGCGCTGACCGAGTTCGAGGGTCTCCGGATCGCAGTCGACGATGTTGGTCGTCAACCGCACCCGGGGATCCTCGTCGATCGCGACCTGCGCCACCACATAGGGCGGCGGCAGGCCGGGGAGACCGAAGCGGTGGTTGACCGTGAAGCCGGCGAGCGTGGCAGTGCCCGACACTTCGCGCACGCCCATCCGGTGACCGCGGCAGTACCGGCACACCGGTTGCGGTGGATGGATCAGCGCAGAACAGGATTCGCATTCCTGGATGCGCAGGATCCCGTCCGCACCGGCGGTCCAGAAGAACCGGTTCTGCTCGGTCACCTGGGGAAGGGGACGGCCCGATTTCGGCGCCTTGCCCTTCTCCGTGTCCTCGGGGTCGACCACCGCTGAATCAGTCACCGATCTGTGCCTCCGACCTCTTCACCGTGATGGGCTCCGCGAGACGCTGCTCGTCGCAGACCTTCTGGAGCTTCTCGAGCGTCTCGTCGAGACCCGCGCCGAGGCGCGGTCCGGGCGTGAACGTGGCCGGCAGGTGCCGCATGCCCTGGATGACGCCGATCGAGTCGTAGTGCACTGCTTCCGCCGGATCGCATCTGTAGTCCGGCATGCGGTCGAGCACGGCGACGACCATGCGCTTGAACACCATGCGGGCCATGTTCGAACCGATGCACCGGTGGATGCCGAGTCCGAAGCTGAAGTGCCGGTTTCCGCGACGCTCCAGGTCGACCTCGTTGGGATCCTCGAACAGTTCCGGGTCGCGGTTGGCCATCGCCCAGGACAGCCAGAGGCGCTCGCCTTCCTTGAATTCGGTGCCGTCGAACGAGCAGTCCGCCGAGAACGTCCGGCCGTCACCCGGGGCGGGAGTGAAGTACCGCAGGAACTCCTCGGTCGCCGAGTCGAGCAGCGTGTCACGCTGCTCGCTGAGGATCGTGCGCTTGTCGGGATTGTGCGCGAGCCATTCGAGCGAGTGCGCGGTCAGCGCCGTCGTGGTGTCGAACCCGCCGCCGATGAGCAGGCTCAGGATACCGAGCAACTCCATGTCGTCCGGCTTCTCGCCGAGCACGGTGGCCTGGGCGAGCGCGTTGATCAGGCCGGGACGGGGATTCTCCCGGATCTCGAACAGGTTGGTGAGCAGGTCGATGCCCATCGTCCTGTGCATCTCGGCGATGCGCGGGATGTCCGGCGAGTCCGGCGGCGTGTAGACCGCGGCGTGGACCGGTTCGTTGTAGATGGTCCACTTGGCGATGGGGATGCCCATCATCGCCAGGGTGAGCACGGCGGGCACGATGTTCGCCAGGTCGTCGACGAAGTCGATGCGGCCGGTCTCGATCTTCTCGTCGATGCTGGCCCGCACGATCTCGTCGATGAACGGTGTCCACCGCTTGACCGCAGCGGGGGACAGGTAGGGGTTGAGCAGGGCGCGGAACTCGTGGTGCTCGGGATCGTCCATCTCCAGGATGCCGCCGCGCACGCCCGATGCACGTTCCATCGTCGGGATCGCGATTCCCTTGTAACCACGGCGTTTTCCGTGGATGTCGTGGTCGGTGGACACGTCCGCCGAGCGGGCGAGCGCGAACACCTCCTTGCTGCCGGCGGCCACCCAGTGGCCACCGTGGGTCTCGGACCACGCCATCGGACACTTGGCGTGCATCTCCTGCGTGATCGGCAGGAAGTTGTCTCGGTAGTCGGCGGCGTGGCGGTCGAAATCGAATCTGTTCGCCTTGCGGCTGTCGTCGGTGACGACGTCGTCAACGCTCACGGCGTTGTCCTCTCTTGCACGTCGAGCTTTGGGGGGCTGTTCGAAACGGCAGATCAGAAAATGGTGATCGCCTGCTCGGGGCACGAGCGGGCGGCCTCCTTCACCGCTTCCTCCTGGTCGGCGGGCACCTCTTCGTTCGCGACCGACGCGTGACCGTCGATCTCACTGAGCTCGAAGACGTCCGGTGCGGCCATGGCGCAGAGCGTGTGGCCCTGGCACTTGTCGGGATCGACGCGGACCTTCAAAATTCTCCTCCAGACTTCCGTTGTAGCCGGGGTGGTTCGGATCCCTTTCGCCGGAATCCTCCGGGGACGGTAGCAGCGACGGGATTCGGGATCAGATGTGGTAGTCGTACCACTTCAGGTAGCCGCCTCCGTCGACGCGCATCTGCATGCCGGTGACGTACCGTGATTCGTCGGAAGCCAGGAAAAGCACCATGTTGCTGGAGTCCTGGGGCTCGATGTACGGAATCGGCATGGCCTGCTGCACACCGAATGCCGGCTCCGCGTCCTGGCGGGTGGGGTGTTCGAGGTCGGGGCGGAAGGAGCGGTACATCGGCTCGCTCTGCAGCATGTCGGTGTTGCAGTTGGTCGGGTGCAGCACGTTGGCGCGAATGCTGCGGGGCGCCAGATGCGTTGCGAGTTCGTGGATGAACTGCGACAACGCACGCTTCGAGTACACGTACGCGACACCACCGAGGTCCTTGCCCGGCTGGTCGACCTTGGCGACGTCCATCAGGGCCGCGGTCGAGCCCGTCGCGATGATCGATGCGCCGGCGGTCAGGTGCGGCAACGCTTCCTGCACTGCGTTGATCGTGCCGACGAGATTGGTATTGACCACATCGGACCACGCCTGAGTTTGTGGTTCGCCCTTCATTCCGGCGACACCGGCCTGTGCGACAACGACATCCAGCTTGCCGAACTCGGCGAGACCCTGCTCGAGAGCGGCGCGCACCTCCGAGGCCACACGCACGTCGGCCTTGACCGCGACGATGCGGCGGCCCTGCTTCTCGACGAGGCGCACCGTCTCCTCGAGGTCCTCGGGGGTGGCCATCGGGTATCCGATGGACGGGATGTCCTCGCACAGGTCGATCGCGATGATGTCCGCGCCTTCCTCGGCCAGACGGACCGCGTGGCTGCGGCCCTGCCCGCGAGCGGCACCGGTGACGAACGCGACCTTGCCTTCTACACGCCCCACTGTTGTTTCCTTTCGCTAACTTTCGCTGTCGGGAGATTCGCGGACGGTCGGGTCAGGTGTTGCGTCCGCCGTTGACGCCGAGGATCTGGCCGGTGATGTAGCCGGCTTCCTCCGAAACGAGGAATGCGCATGCCGCGGCGATGTCCTCCGGGCGGCCCACCCGGCGTACCGGGGTCCGCTGGATGTGTTCTTCGATGGTTCCGCCGAGCAGGCCCTTGCTTTCGGAGTTGCGCAGCATCGGGGTATCGACGAATCCGGGCGGGACGGCGTTGACGGTGATTCCGTCGGGGCCGTATTCGAGGGCGAGCGACTTGGTGAGCCCGTTGACACCGGACTTGGACGAGACGTAGGCGGTCATGAACTGCTGCCCGGACTGCGCACTCGACGACGAGATGTTCACGATGCGGCCCCACTGCGCCTCGCGCATGTCGGGGAGCACCGCCTGGACGCAGTGGAAGACACCGTTCAAGTTGACCGCGATGATCTGGTTCCAGGTCTCGATGTCGATGTTGTGGAAGCGCTTGTACAGTTCCCGGCCCGCCGCATTCACCAGAATCGTGATCGGGCCGAGTTCCTTTCGGACCTCCTCGAGCGCGGCGTCGACCGAGGCGCGATCGGACACGTCCGCGACATAGGAGAACTTGGCGTCGGACGGATTGATGTCCAGGATCGCGACCCGGTGGCCGTCGTTGCGCAAGCGCTCGGCGATGGCCGCGCCGATTCCCGAACCGCCCCCGGTGACGACGGCGGTCCGGGCGGTGGAAGCTGCTGTTCCTGCTGTCACTGCCACGCCTCGTCCCCGACGATGGTCACGCGGCGCATGAGGCGCTCGGACGACGGGTCGTAGGGCAGTGCCCGGTGCAGCATGCCGGTGTTGTCCCACACGACCAGGTCGCCGATTTCCCAGTCGTGGGCGTAGCAGAAGCGCTCTTGCGTGGCCCAGTCCTGCAGTTCGTCGATGAGCGCGCGGCTCTCGTCGGGCTCCATGCCGACGATGTGGTCGGCGGTGGCGCCGATGACCAGCGAGCGACGGCCGTCGCGGCGTTCCCACACGAGCGAGGACTCGTGCGTCGGGAGCTGACGCCAGCGCGCGACCTGGTCCTCGGTCGGGTCCGGGTAGACCTTGCGCTGCGCGGCCTCGAAGCTGTGGACGACGCGCAGGCCGTCGTAGCGCTTGCGTTCCGCCTCGGAGAGGTTCTCGTAGGCGGCGTAGGTGTTCGCGAACTCGGTGCCACCGCCGACGGCGGCGACATGGCGGCAGCTGAGCACCGTGGCCTTGGCCGGGATGTCGTTGGTGGTGTCGTCGATGTGCCAGCTGAAGGTGCCCTTGAGGTATTCGGCCGACGGCGACTTCGCCGGGTCGAGCGAGACGGTGAAGATCTCTTGGCCGGGGACCGGCTGGACGAGCTGCCCGAGCTTGCGGCTGAAGGCGAGCTGACCTTCGTCGTCGAGGTTCAGGCCGCGGAACAGCAGCACGCCGCGCCACTTCAGCGCCTCGGTCAGCTTGCCGATCACCTCGGGGTTCTCGAGGTCGACATCTCCGCTGACCTCTACTCCCAGTGCCGGGGTGATTGCTGTAGTCTTGATCACAAGAAGCTCCCTTCCAGTTTTCGAGAACCATACTCTCCGCGTCGAGTTGCCCGCAAGGCCGGATCAGCCGCTGGTCGGGACAATTCAGGCTTCGATTCGGGGTATGCGAACCAGGCTCTGATTGCTACATTCACACCAATACGGGGACTGAATTCTCGATAGTGAGAATCGTATTTCCACACAGTGAGGAGAACCGGATGTCAACGCAGGAGACCGTGCAGGCCGAGGCCGGGACCGAGGTGCACAAGCGCCTGCTCATCGACGGGCAGCTCGTCACGACCGAGCAGACCTTCCCGTCGTTCAACCCCGCGACGGGTGAGCTCGTCGGCTACGCCCCGGATGCCGGTGTCGCCGAGGCGGAAACCGCCATCGAGGCCGCGCGCCGCGCTTTCGACACCACGACGTGGTCCACCGACGTCGAATTCCGCATCAAGTGCCTCGACCAGCTCCACCAGGCACTGCTCGACAACGCCGAAGAACTGCGCGAACTCACCATCGCCGAGGTCGGCGCACCGCGCCTTCTCACCTACGGCAACCAGCTCGACGCCCCGATCAACATCGTCCGCTACTACGCGGACCTCCTCCGCAAGTACCCGCTGACCGAGGACCTCGGCGAGGTCGAGATCCGCGGGCAGAAGCACCGCCGCTGGATCGAGCGCGAGGCCGCGGGCGTCGTCGCCGCGATCGTCGCCTACAACTACCCGACGCAGCTCGCGCTCGCGAAGCTCGCACCGTCGCTCGCCGCCGGCTGCACGATCGTCCTCAAGGGCGCGCCCGACACCCCGCTCGTCACGCAGGCGCTCGGCGAGATTATCGCCAACCACACCGACATCCCCGCCGGCGTCGTCAACATTCTCTCCTCCACCCAGGTGTCGACCGGCGAGATCATGACGACCCACCCCGACGTCGACGTCGTCACCTTCACCGGCTCCACCGTCGTCGGCCGCAAGATCATGGCCGCGGCCTCCGAGTCCCTCAAGCGCGTCTTCCTCGAGCTCGGCGGCAAGTCCGCGCTCATCGTGCTCGACGACGCCGACATCCCGACCGCCGCGCAGTTCGCGGCGTTCAGCATCTGCTCGCACGCCGGCCAGGGCTGCGCCCTCACCACGCGCCTGCTCGTGCCCCGGGAGAAGCACGACGAGATCGTCGCCGCGGTCGGCGCGATGATGAGCAACGTCCCGTTCGGTGATCCGTCCGACCCGAAGATCTACATGGGCCCGGTCATCAACGAGAAGTCGCGCGAGAAGATCGACGGCATGGTCAAGCGGGCCGTCGAGGCGGGCGCGACCCTCGTCACCGGCGGCGAGAAGGTCGACCCCGGCTTCTTCTACAAGCCGACGCTGCTCGCGAACGTCGACCCGGACAGCGAGATCGCGCAGGAAGAGGTCTTCGGCCCGGTCCTCGCCGTCATCCCGTTCGACGACGACGACGATGCCGTGCGCATCGCCAACAACTCCATCTACGGCCTGTCCGGCGGTGTGCTCAGCGCCGACGACGAGCGCGCCACGGCGATCGGCCGCCGGATCCGCACCGGCACGTTCAGCATCAACGGCGGCAACTACTTCACGCCCGAGGTGCCGTTCGGCGGATACAAGCAGTCCGGCATCGGCCGCGAGATGGGCGTCGCCGGTCTGCACGAGTTCCAGCAGATCAAGTCCTTCGCGGCGGTCGTCAAGTGAAGCCCCTCGAAGGGATCCGCGTCCTCGAGGTCGCGATGTACGGCTTCGTCCCGTCGGCGGGCGCCGTGCTCGCCGAGTGGGGCGCCGACGTCGTCAAGGTCGAGCATTCGGTCACCGGCGACCCGCAACGCGGACTGCGGCAGGTCGGCCGGATGCGGGTCGAGGGCGATCCGAACCCGAACGTCGAACACGCCAACCGTGGCAAGCGCAGCATCGGTCTCGACATGGGAAGCGAGGAGGGCCGGGAGGTCCTGCTCGAGCTGGCCCGCCGCTCGGACGTGTTCCTGACCAGCTTCCTGCCGCAGGCCCGCACCAAGTTCGGGATCGACGTGGACGACATCCGCGCCGTCAACCCGTCGATCGTCTACGCGCGCGGCAGTGCACTCGGCCCGCGCGGCGTCGAATCCGACCGCGGCGGTTACGACATGACCGCGTTCTGGGCGCGCGGCGGCATCGCCGCGACCATCACCCCGCCCGGCGTCGAGGGCATGATCGCTCCGCCCGGACCGGCGTTCGGCGACACCATCTCCGGCACCAACCTCGCCGGCGGCATCGCGGCCGCGCTCTTCAAGCGCGAACGCACCGGGGAGACGTCGGTGGTGGACGTGTCGCTGCTCGGCAGCGGCCTCTGGGCGATGGGGCACGGCGTCGCACTGTCGCTGCATCTCGACGAGCACATGGTCGCCCCCGTGCCGGGAGCCCATGGCGCACCGACGAATCCGCTGTCGGGCCTGTACGCGACGTCGGACAACCGCTACCTGTCGTTCGTGATGCTCCAGCCCGGCAAGTTCTGGGCGGATGTGTGCCGTCACATCGACCGGCCCGACCTCATCGACGATCCGCGGTTCGCCGATGCCCAGCAGATTGCCGCCAATACCGAAGAAGCGGTGGCGATTCTGCGCGAGGCCATCGGGAAGCGGACCCTCGCCGAGTGGACCGAACGGTTCGCGACTCTCGCCGGCCCGTGGGCGCCGGTGCAGGACTCGCTCCAGGTCTCCGACGACGCGCAGATCCGCGCGAACGAATACATCGTCAAGGCAGGCGAACTCGAGCTGGTCGCCAACCCGGTCCAGTTCGACGTCACCGCACCGGAGACCGGTCCCGCACCCGAATTCGCTGCGCAGACCGAGGAGGTGCTGCTCGAACTCGGTCTCGACTGGGATCGCATCATCGCGCTGAAGACGGCGGGCGCAGTCACCTAGGACTGCGACCGCGAGAGAACACCGGAGAATCTCATGCCATACATCGCTTCGATAGGTACCTACCTGCCGTGCTGGGGATCACCCGGGGCCCGCGTGCCCGGTGACGACGAGGACGCGATCACACTCGCTGTCGAAGCGGGCCGCGCCGCCGTGGCCGAGACGGGTTCGGTTCAGTACGTGGTCCTGGTCAGCCGGGACCTGCCACTGCTCGAGAGCAGCAACGCCGCAGTGCTGCTCGCGGGACTCGGACTCGATCCGGAGATCGAGGTCACCGAACGCCTCGGCGGTGCACCGGCAACACTCGATGCGCTCGGTTCCGCGCGACCGCGGACCCTGGTGATCGGCGTGGACCTTGCCCCCGCCGGGGCGGCGGCGGCGCTCACCGCGGACCAGGGCCTGCAGGTGCGCACCGCGGCGCGCGTCTCCCGCAGCCTCCCGGTCCGCACCCGCACCGAGAACGGAATGGTGCACGACTACGGGGATCCGCGCCTGGTCAAACAGCGCGGTTTCCTTGCGTCCCTTGCCTCGTCGTGGGTCGACGACCCGGTGACCGTCGCCGGCGTCGAACCCCGATACGCGGCGGACCTGTGCGCCGCCCCGCCGGTGGAACTTCCCACCACGGGCGCGAGTTCGCCGTTGTTCGCGCTCGCGGCGATGGCCGAATCGGAGACGAAGGGTCCACTGGTGGGAGTGGAACAGGCGAGCCTGTCGGCGATCACCGTCGCCGACGGCGTCACCGAGATCCGTCGTCACGAACCGCCGGCGCGGGAGCGCACCGCGCCGGTTCACGTGCCCGGCCCGGACATCCCGATCTCGCTCGCGGCATACGAGCGGGCGTTCGAAGCCAAGGTCCGCTGGGAAGCGGGCCGCCATCCCGGCTCCGACGACCTGGACTTCCCACCGAGATATCGGGTGGGGGAGGACGGAACACTGGGCAGCAGTTACGAGTTCGTTCCCTTGCCGCGAACCGGGAGCGTCTACACCGAGGTCACCGTCCGTGTTCCGGTCCCCGGTCTGGACACCCCGTACTCGCTCGTCCTCGTCGAACTCGACGACGTCGACGTGCGGGCACTGGTCAAGGTGACCGGTGTGGAGCCGGGCACCGTCGACATCGGCGATCGCGGCCGCATGGTGCTGCGCCGCGTCGCGGTGCGGTCCGGGGTTCCGGACTACGGCTACGCGTTCCATCCCGAAAGTGAGGCGTCATGAGGAAAGTCGCGATCGTCGGTGCGGGAATGACGCCCTTCGCCGAACATTTCTCCCTCGGCATCCGCGAGTTGCTGCCGATGGCGTACGCCGAATGTGCGGCGACGGTCGACAATGGCATCCGCACCTCGGACCTGCAGGCCGCGTGGTTCGGTGCGATGGGGACCACCGACGGGTTCCCCGCCGGGATCCTCGCCGACACCCTCGGTCTCCCGGAGATTCCGGTGACACGCGTCGAGAACTCCTGTGCCACCGGGCACGACGCCATCCGGAACGCCCTGTTCGGGATCGCTTCCGGAGCGTTCGACGTGGCGCTGGTGATGGGCGCCGACAAGGTCCGCGAGACCGCGTCGAAGGACATGATCTGGGAATGGGAAGCTCTCACGCGTGACATGGCGTGGGACTACCCGCTCGGTCTCGCGCAGGCCGGTTTCGCGCTGCACGTGCGACGCTACCTGCACGAGTCGCCGGCGACCCGCGAGCACATGGCCATGGTCGCGGTGAAGAACCATCTGAACGGTCTGAACAATCCGAAGGCGTTCCGGCGCTTCGAGATCACCGTGGAGGAGGCGCTGAACGCGCAGACCGTGGTGACGCCGTTCGGTGTCTACGACTGCGCGCCGCAGAGCGACGGTGCCGCCGGGCTGGTGCTCGCCGCCGAGGACGTCGTGGACCGCTACACCGATCGCCCGGTGTGGATCCGCGGTGTCGGTATCGGCCTGGATTCGGTGATGCACCAGCACAAGAAGGACATGACCAGCTTCCCGGCGACCGTCCGGGCTGCGAAGCAGGCGTTCGGGATGGCCGGCCTGACGCCCTCCGATGTCGATGTCGCGGAGGTCCACGACTTCTTCACCGGCATCGAACTGATCAGCTACGAGGATCTCGGCTTCGCGAACCGGTTCGAGGCCTACAAGCTGATCGAATCCGGGGCCACCGCCATCGGTGGGACCCTCCCGGTGAATCCCAGCGGCGGCATGATCTCCAAGGGGCATCCGCCGGGTGCCACCGGTGTCGCCCAGTGTGTCGAGCTGTTCGAGCAGTTGCGCGGCAACGCCGTCAACCAGGTCGACGGTGCACGAATCGGCTTGGCACACAATATCGGTGGACCGACTGCCGTATCGGCGGTGACGATCCTCGAGGGCTCCGGTTCCTGACGGTCCAGTCCGCCCGGTTTCGTCCACCACTGCCTACCACCGCATACGCCTGCAGGCAGCGCCGACGCCCGCGTCGCACCACGCGACGCGGGCGTCGGCGTGTCCGAAGTCGGTGTACGCCGGGATAATTCGAAAAAACAAGACTCGCGGGTCAGGTTCTTGTCACAACCGCCGCAGTCGCATATATTGCGTAGGTCACAATCGAACCTTCGATGTGAACCGAGTCATCGTAATTTCTTGTAGCTCTTGCTCGTTCGTGCACACAGGCGCTCGCTCGTACACACGGTCGACGTCGACATCCGATCCCCCGATGAAAGTCGAGTTGGATGATTCTCACTGTCGTGAACCGAATCGGTCGCAGTATCCTCGTCATCCTGTTGGTGACGGTCGCGGTGGTCGCGCTGCTCGGCCTGGCCCCCGGCTCGGTCGCCCAGGTGATCCTGGGGGAGAACGCGACCCCGGAAGCTGTCGCGGCCATGAATGCCGAACTGGGCCTGGACGCGCCGTTCTGGTCGCAGTACCTCACCTGGCTGGGCAACGCCGTACGAGGAGATCTCGGAACCTCCCCGCTCACCGGACAATCCGTGAGCGAGGCGATCGCCGAGCGACTTCCGGTGACCCTCCAGCTCGCCGTCATGGGGCTGACGATCGCGCTGATCGTCGCGATCGGCATGGGCATCGCGTCGGCGTCGCGTCCGGGCAGCGCGCTGGACCGTACGATCAATGCGGTCTCCGCGGTGTTCCTGTCCGTCCCGGCCTTCATCGCCGGCCCGATCCTGATCTACTTCTTCGCCATCAAGCTGCAGATATTCCCGGTGATGGGATGGTCCCGGATCAGTGAGGGGCTGGGGGAGAACCTGCGCACCGCCCTGCTCCCGGCGATCGCGATCGCGCTCACCGAGATCGCGGCATTCCACCGGCTCCTGCGCACGGATCTGCTCGGCACGCTGCGCGAGGACTTCGTCGCGGCGGCCCGCGCCAAGGGGCTCTCGGCGCGGTACGTCATGTTCCGGCACGCGCTGCGCCCGTCGTCGTTCTCCCTCATCACGCTCGCGGGAATCAATCTCGGACGGCTCATCGGCGGCACCGTCATCGTCGAAACCCTGTTCGGGCTACCGGGTCTGGGGCAGCTCGTCGCGTCGTCGATCACGTCCCGTGACGTGATCATGGTGCAGGGGATCGTCGTCTTCATCGCCGTGGTCTACGTGTGCATCAACACCCTCGTGGACCTCGGCTATCAGGTGATCGACCCGCGGGTCGGAAAGGTGGCGACCGCATGACCGAGATCGCGACGAAGAACACCGTCCTCACGAAACACGCGGTCGATGCGGCGGTGGACACGGTGCCGGTGGTCCCGGCGCCCAAGAAGAAGCGTCCGATCCTGGTGTACCTGTCGGTCGTGTGGCTGGTCGTGCTGATCACCGCCGCGGTGTTCGCCGACCTCCTTCCTCTCGCCTCCTATGCCACCCCCGTGGGCACCCCGCGCACCGGGCCCCAGCTCGGCTCCCTCGACCTGCTGCTCGGCACCGACACTCTCGGCCGGTCGATGCTCTCCCGTATCGTCTACGGCGCCCGTGTCTCGCTGGTGGTAGGAGCGGTCGCCGGGCTCATCGGATTCGTAATCGGTTCCCTGGCAGGCCTGCTCGCAGGCTACTTCAGGGGCCGCCTCGACTCGATCGTCACGCTCGTCGCAGACGCGATGCTCGCCTTCCCGCCCTTGATCCTGCTGCTCGCGCTGGCGTCGATCCTGACGCCCAGTGTCCCGACGATGCTGCTCGGCCTCACCGTGATGGTCGTCCCGTCGTTCATCCGGCTCGCGCGGGCGAACACCATGTCGTGGTCGTCGCGTGAATTCGTCCGTGCCGCAAGGAACATGGGAGCCGGCCACGGCCGGATCCTGTTCCGCGAGATCCTCCCGAACGTTCTGGCTCCGCTGGCGGCGTTCCTGCCGATCGTCATGGCGGCGCTGATCGTGGCCGAGGGTTCCCTGAGCTTCCTCGGCCTGGGAATTCCTCCGCCGCAACCCAGCTGGGGCGGAATGATCAGCGACGGCAAGGACGCCATCGCCACCTATCCGCACCTGGTGTTCGTTCCCGCCCTCGTCATCTTCTTCACGGTGTTCGCTCTCAATCAGGTCGGCGACCACCTGCGGACCAAGTACGACCGCACGCTGCAGGACTGATCGTCCGCAATCGCCCCCCATCCTGGAAAGGTCGACGATGCTTCGACGCAAACGATTTCCGCGCTTGGCCGCCGCCGTGTGTACGGCGGCGATGTTCCTCGCCGCCTGTGGCTCGGGCTCGGGAGGCGGTGACGGAGGATCCGCCGATGCCGGCGAACCGGTGTCCGGTGGTGTAGCCCGTGTCCTGCAGACCGGCGAACCGCGGTCCCTCGACCCGGCAGCGTTGTCGAACACGTGGGCGCACCAGCCGGTGCTGGCCAATGCGCTGTACGGAACCTTGATGATCAACGACCTCGACACGTTCGAGATCGAATACAAGATGGCCACCGACTTCTCCAGCACCGACGGGGGCTCGACCTTCACCCTGAAACTGCGGCCGGACCTGAAGTTCAGCGACGGCACACCGCTCGACGCCGCCGCCGTGAAGTTCAACTGGGACCGTCTCAAGGACCCCACTCTCGGTTCCACGACGATCCGGCAGGCCGTGCAGATCGCGCAGTCCGAGGTTGTCGATCCCACCACACTCCGGGTCACGATGACCGCACCGAACCCGCACTTCGCACAGGCCATCGTCGCGGGCGCCCTCAACTGGATCGCCTCGCCCGCGGCGCTGCAGCAGGGCCAGGCGGCGTTCGACGAGAATCCCATCGGAGCAGGGCCGTTCACGCTCGTCGACTGGAAGCGCCAGGACTCCATCGAACTCCAGCGCAACCCCGGATACTGGGACGCACCGAAACCGTACCTGGACGGCATCACGATCCGCACCGTCTCCGACACCAACCAGCGCGTCAACACCATGACCACCGGCGGCGCCGACCTCGCGTCGGAGACCAACTGGGAGAGCCTGAACAAGATCGAGGCCGCCGGCTACTCGTACGAGGTCGTTCCGACCGGCGGCGGGCAGTTCATGGGTATGAACGTGCGCCGCGCACCGTTCGACGACGAGCGTGCCCGCCGCGCCGTCGCCCTGGCCGTGGACCTGGACGCCGTCAACGTCGCCGTCTACAACGGCGCCGGTGAGATCCCGCGGACCCTGTTCGAAGAGGGATCGCCCTACTACTCGGACGTCGCTCTGGACCGCCACGACCCCGAGGAGGCCCAGCGGTTGTTCGACGAGCTGGCCGCGGAAGGCAAGCCCGTCTCGTTCAGCTTCATGTCCTACCCGACCACGGAGTCGAAGACACTCGGTGAGGCGTTGCAGGCGCAGCTCAGCGCGTACGACAACGTGGAGGCGAAGGTCGAGGTCGTCGACTACGCCGCGGCGACCGCACGGACCGGGGCGCGCGATTTCGACATGGTCATCTCGTCCGCCGTGGTCCAGGACCCGGACTACGCGCTGTGGATGGCGTTCCATGCCCAGTCGCCCGGCAACTTCACCGGCATCCAGGACCAGCAGCTCAGCGAGGCACTCGACGCCGGGCGGACCGCGCAGTCGACCGAGGAGCGGGTCGCGGCCTACCAGGTCGTGCAGCAGCGACTCGCGGAGGTGACCCCGGGCATCTGGTACTACCGCGCGGTCCCGGCGATCGTGTCCGGGAAGAAGCTGCACGGCGTCGTGCTGTACACGCTCGGTTCGCCGCTGCCCGAGGAACTGTGGATCGCCTAGGCACTGACCGCCGCAGCGAGGAACGACCAGCCGACGACAGCGAAAGGGCCGGAGTGCCATGACCACTCAGCCGCTCCTCCAGGTGAGGAATCTGCGTGCCTACATCGGCACACCACGAGGGACCGTCCGGGCCGTGGACGGCATGTCCCTGGACCTGGACGAAGGCCGGGCACTGGGCATCGTCGGCGAGTCCGGTTCCGGCAAGTCCGTGATGGCCAAGGCCGTCATGGGTCTGATGCCGCCCCGGTCCGCGCGGTCCGGCGAAGTGATCTTCCGCGGCCGCGACCTGCTCGCGCTGGGCAAGAAGGAGCAGCGTGAGGTCTGGGGCAAACAGATCGCGATGGTCTTCCAGGACCCGGGGCGCTCGCTCAATCCGGTGGTGCGGGTCGAGCGCCAGCTCACCGAAGGCATGCGCAAGCATCTGGGAATCGGCAGCTCCGAGGCTCGGGGCCGGGCCCTCGACCTCCTGAAGGAGGTCGGGGTGCCCGACCCCGAGCGGCGGCTGCGCAACTATCCGCACGAGATGTCCGGCGGCATGCGGCAACGCGTGATGATCGCGATCGCGCTCGCATGCGAACCGGACCTGCTCATCGCGGACGAACCCACCACCGCCCTGGACGTGACGATCCAGCGCCAGATCCTCGATCTACTGCGCCGCGTGCAACGCGAACGCGGCATGTCGATGATGCTCATCAGCCACGACCTGGCGGTGGTGGCCGGTCGTACCGACCGGGTCTCGGTGATGTACGCCGGTCGCCTCGCGGAGGTCGGATCGACCCGGGAGGTGTTCGAGGCGCCCCGGCATCGCTACACACACGCGTTGCTGGGAGCGACCCCGACCATCGACCACACCCGGCACGCACCGCTGCAGTTGATCGACGGTTCGTTGCCCGACCCCACGGCGCCACCGGGAGGATGCCGATTCGCTCCCCGGTGCGCACACCGCCTCGACGAGTGCGACACCGCCGGCCCGGATCTCGAATCCGTGGGCGCGGATCATCTGGTTGCGTGTCTGAACCCGGTTGCCCTTGCGGCACCGGCACTTTCGGGAGGTCGCTGACATGGCCGGTAGTGGTTCCGCGCACCTGCGCGGTGAGCAGGCGCTGCTGCGCGTGCAGGATCTCGTCGTCGAATACCCGACCGGGTCCGGGACGGTGCAGGCGGTCTCGAAGATCAGCTTCGACGTTCTGCCGGGCGAAACCCTCGGCATCGTGGGCGAATCCGGCTGCGGCAAGTCCACGACGGGGCGAGCCGTGCTGCGCCTGGACCGGGTGACGTCCGGACGTATCCGGTTCGGTGACGACTGGATCGAGGAGGCCGGCGAGAAACAGATGCGCGCGCTACGGCGCGACATGCAGATGATCTTCCAGGACCCGGTGGCGTCGCTGAACCCGCGGCGCAGCGTCGGAGACATCGTCGTGGAAGGGCTCGCGGTCGCGGGTGTCCCGAAGGACGAGCGGTCCGCGACGTCGGCGTCCGTTCTCGGCCAGGTCGGGCTCGGGAGCGACCGTTTCGCCGGCATGCTGCCGCGGCAGTTGTCCGGTGGGCAGGCGCAGCGCGTCGCGATCGCCCGCGCGCTCGCGCTGAATCCGCGCCTGCTCATCTGCGACGAACCCGTCTCCGCTCTCGATGTGTCCGTGCAGGCGCAGATCCTGAATCTCCTCGAGGAACTCAAGGCGGAGTTCGATCTGACCGTCGTGTTCATCGCACACGACCTCGGCGTCGTCCGCACGGTCAGCGACAACGTAATGGTGATGTACCTCGGGAAGGTGTGCGAATTCGGGGATTCCGTCGAGGTGTACGACGACCCGGCACACCCGTACACTCGGGCCTTGCTCGATTCGGTTCCGTTGACCGACCCGGAGAAGGCGTTCGCCGGGCCGGCTCTGGAAGGGGACGTGCCGTCGCCGTTGGCGCCGCCCACCGGGTGCCGGTTCCGGACCCGGTGCCCGATCGCGCAGGACCGGTGCGCCGACGAAGAACCCGAGATGCGGGAGGTGCGGTCCGGTCGGTTCGTCGCATGTCATTTCCCCCTCGGCGGGGCCGAGGCGAATTCGAAGGAGAAGGTGTCGGTCGCATGAGCGGACGGGTAGCGGGCAAGGTCGCATTGATCACGGGCGCGGCGCGCGGGCAGGGCCGCGCGTATGCGGTCCGGCTCGCGGAGGAAGACGCCGACGTCGTCGTCGTGGACGTGTGCGCCCAGGTCGGGGACGTCGCCTACGCACCGGCGACCCCCGAGGATCTCGAGGAGACGGTCCGGCTGGTGGAGAAGACCGGACGCCGCGTCGTGTCCGGGATCGTGGATGTGCGCGACCTGGATGCGCTGCGCGGGATCGTCGACGATGCGGTCCGGCAGTTGGGTCGCCTGGACGTGGTGGTCGCGAATGCGGCCATCTGCTCGGCCGCGCCGTGGAACGAAATGACCCCGCAGATCTTCGAGGACACGATCGGCACCAACGTCACGGGAGTGTGGAACACGGTCATGGCCGGTGCGCCGCACCTCGTCGAAGCCGGCGGCGGGTCGATCATCCTGATCAGCTCGGCCGCGGGAATCAAGGTGCAGCCGTTCGCGATTCCGTACACCACGAGCAAGTTCGCGGTGCGGGGGATGGCCAAGGCGTTCGCCGCCGAACTCGCACAGCACCACATCCGGGTCAACAGCGTGCATCCCACGGGTGTCAACACGCCGATGGTGAACGACGGTGCCCTCGGCGGGCAGATCTCGCGTGCGCTGGAGGGCAACACCCGGCTCGGCGCCATGATGATCAACATGATGCCGGTCGACATCGTGCAGCCCGAGGACGTTGCGGACACCGTGCTGTTCCTCGCGTCCGACGAGTCGAAGTACATCACCGCGCACGAACTCGCGCCCGACGCGGGCGTGACGGAGTACTGACCGATCGTTCCCTGCCGGCCGGCTCCCGCGACGATGCGGGGGCCGGCCGGTCGGGTCAGCTCGCGCGGATCTCGGGGCCGCGCAACCGGTTGTCGCAGATCTCGCGGAGTTGCTGCGCGAGGGACGGTGTGAGCTGGCTCCAGCGCGGGCTGTTCAGGATCGCCCGCAGCCGGTGGAAGAAGACGGTGGGGCTGACCCCGAACTCGACGAAGATGTCCTCGTCGGGGCCGCCGTCCCAGTGGCGCCATTTCGTGGCGAACGCGAGTATCGCGGTTTCGTCGGTCATGGGGGTCCCTCCTTCGCGGGGTTAGGGATCGGCCGGGTGCGGGGAACGGGTGTCACCGCACCCGGCCGACGTGTTAAGGGGAGCGCGTCAGCGCAGCTGGTCCTTCATCACCTTGCCGGTGGCGTTGAGGGGAAGGGCGTCGAGGAACTCGACGAATCTCGGAACCTTGAAGCCGGCCATGCGCTCACGGCTCCAGGAGATCAGATCTTCCGCTGCCACAGTCGTTTTCGGTACCACGAAGGCCTTGCCCACCTGCCCCAGACGGTCGTCCGGGACGCCGATGACCGCAACCTGGTCGACGGCCGGATGGGTGAGCAGGAAGCCTTCGATCTCGGCGGGATAGGCATTGAACCCGCCGACGATGAACATGTCCTTCTTGCGGCCGATGATGCGGAGCCGGCCCGTGTCGTCGATCTCCCCGAGATCGCCGGTGTGCAGCCAGCCGTCCGCATCGATCGCCTCGGCGGTGGCACGAGGATCCTCGAAATAGCCCTGCATGACGTTGTATCCGCGCATGAGCACCTCGCCGTCCTCGGCGATGCGCACCTCGATGCCGTCGCACGGCAGGCCGACGGTCGTCGCGATCTGCTCGAAGCTGTCACCGCAGCGCGATGCCGTTGCGGTTCCGCCCTCGCTGAGTCCGTAACCCGTCATGATCGTTTCGAAGGGCAGTTCGTCGCGGATCCGCCGGATCAGTTCGACGGGTATGTCGGCGGATCCGGTCACCGCGGCGCGCAGGGACGACAGGTCGTGTCCTCTCGGCGCGGACAGCAGCGACTGGTAGAGCGTGGGTGGACCGGGGAGCATGGTGACCTTCTCTCGTTCCACCAGTGCCAGTACCTCGTCGATGTCGAGGACCGGCACCGGCAGAACGGTCGCGCCCCGGATCATGGATGCGATCAAACCTGCTTTGTACCCGAACATGTGGAAGAACGGGTTGACGATCAGATACCGGTCGTCTTCGCGCAGGTCGGCCAGATCGCACCACTCCGAGAACATCCGGAGCGTCTGGGCGTGGTTCATCATGACGCCCTTGGGTCGTCCGGTGGTGCCGGACGTGTACATGATGTCCGCGATGTCCTCACCGTCGACCGCGCATTCGTACGGTGCTCCGCCGGAAAGGAACCCGGATTTCAGATCGATCACGGGGATGTCCTCCGGAGCCTGGAAGTCCAGGCCGAGGAACCCCTTCTGGACCAGGACCGCCTTCGCGCCGCTGCGACGGATGATGTCGTCCGCTTCCTGCGTCTTGTACCGGGTGTTGACCGGGACGAGAATGCCTCCTGCGGTGAGGATTCCGAATGCCGCGACGATCCATTCCGCAGAGTTCGGTGCCCAGATCGCGACGCGGTCGCCCTTGTCGATACCGATGGAGGCGAATGCTCCGGCGGCGCGCCGCACCCGGTCGACGAGTTCGGTGAAGGTGATCCGGAGGTCCCCGTCGACGACCGCTTCGGCATCACCGAAGCGGTCGCCGACGCTCAGGACCATCTCGGGGATGGTCCTGAAGGTCATACCCCGAGCAGCCTCGCGAGGTTGCCGCCCATGACCAGCTTCTGGTCCTCGAAGGGCAGATGCTGGATGTGGTCGATGTACGTCGTCGGCTGGGCCAGGCCCTCCGGGTGCGGGTAGTCGGAACCGAACAGCACGCGCTCGGCGCCGATGAGGGCGGTGAGCTTGCTGAAGTCCTCTTCCCAGAACGGGCTGACGTGGATGCTGCGCTTGATCGCCTCGACCGGATCCTGCATGCCGAAGCCCTCGGGTGCCTTCTTGTAGACGTCCCGGAGGGTTTCCAGCACGTGCGGGAGCCAGGAGGCGCCGTTCTCGATGACCGCGATCTTCAGCTCCGGGAAACGGAACAGCGCGCCGTGGCACACCCAGGACGCGACCGCATCCTGGATCGGGCGCCACTCGCTGACCATGCGGAAGGCATTCGTCACGAACGGGAGCATCTCGGAGCCGGTGCCGTCCCATTCCTGGTTGTAGCGGGCGTAGCCGCTGTCCGAGGAGTGCTGGGTGACGAGCACGTCGAGCTCGACGACGCGCTTCCAGAACGGGTCGAACTCGGGCAGGGCGAACGACCGCGGGCCACGGAAGCCGGGGACCGGCGCCGGGCGGACCAGGATGGCCTTCGCGCCGCGCTCGACACACCACTCGAGCTCCTCGATCGCCTTCTCGACGATCGGGAGGCTGATCACCGGAACGGTGAAGATGCGGTCCTTGTAGTTGAATCCCCAGGTCTCGTACAGCCACTCGTTCAGCGAGTGCACGACCGCGTGGATCAGGTCCGGATCGTCACGCATGCGCTCCTCGACGAGGCTCGCGAGGGTCGGGAACATCAGGGTGCGTTCGATCTGGAGCTCGTCCATCAGCTCCAGGCGCGCCGCCGGCTCGCGGAACGCCGGGATCGACTTCATCGACTTGCCGAAGATCTCCCGCTTGCTCTTGCCCTCGGGATTGCCGTTCTTGAAGTAGTCCTCCATCGCGCCCGGTCGCGCGACAACCTCGAAGGTGGGATTGGGGATGTACTCGCTGATCTGGCCGCGGATCGCGATCTTCGTGCGGCCGTCGACCTGCACGTACTTGATCGCGTCCTTGTACTTGTCGGGGAGGAACTTGGTCAGGGCCTCCTCGGTCTCGTACAGGTGGTTGTCAGCGTCGAACAGCTGATACGGCAGCTCTTTCGGTGCCATGGAATCCTCCCTTTCTTTGTATGAGAATCCTATTCTCATTCTTGAGGTGTGGCAATGCCCAGACTCGCGAGGTCCTGTTCACGAGGTCCTCAGGCCCTGGCGCACGAGGTACTTCTGCACCTTCCCGCTCGCGGTGCGCGGAAACTCGTCGACCCGGTGCAACTGTTCGGGCCACTTCTGCTTGGCCATTCCGGAGCGGTCGAAGTGGGCGCGGATCTCGTCCATCGTCGGCATCGTCCCGCCCTCGTGCAGGCGGAGGACGGCGGCGGCGCGTTCGCCGAGGCGGTCGTCCGGCACCGCGACCACCGCGGCCTCGGCGACACCCGGGACCGTGAGCAGCACTTCCTCGACCTCGAGGGCCGCGATGTTCTCGCCGCCGCGAATGATCATGTCGGACTTGCGATCCGTGATCGTCAGATAGCCGTCGTCGTCGAGCACGCCGATGTCGCCGGTGTGGTACCAGCCGTCGTCGTCGAACGCCGCGGCGGTGAGCTCGGGATCGGTGTAACCGATGCACAGGTCCGGTCCGCGGCTGAGGATCTCGCCGTCCTCGGCCAGCCGGATCTCGACGCCCGGCGCCGGCGCGCCGTCGGTGAACAGGCGCTTGTCCTCGGGGGCGGTCGAGAGCGAACTCGTGATCGACGGGTGCTCGCTGCTGCCGTAGGCGCGGAAGACGCAGATGCCCATCTTCGCGAGCCGCGTGGTCACCGTCGCGGGGACGGACGATCCGCCCAGGCCCGCATACCGCATGAACGGCAGGTGCTCGTCGCTGAAATCGGGGTGGTCGATCAGGCTGGTCACGAAGTACGTCGCGCCGCCTCCGACGGTGAGGCCGTCCGACTTCATGAGGGCCAGAGCCTGACCCGGGTCCCACACGTCGGCGAGATTGATGGGCGAACCGTCGAGCACCGGGATGAGGAAGGCGTTGACCATCCCGATGAAATGGCCGACCGGGGCGGCGGTGAGCTGCTTGCCGCGGTCCGCGGGGTAGCGGGCCGAGAGCTGCCGTGTCTCGCAGCCGAGCGTCCGATGGCTGTGGACGACACCCTTGGGTGCTCGCGTGGTGCCGGAGGTGAACGCGATCAGCGCGGCTCCGTCCGGATCCGCCGTGACGATGCCCTCCATGGGTTCGTCGCTCAGCAGGTCGTCGAAATCGCGGCCGACCACGCCGACGATCGGGACGTGCTTGCACAGGTCGGGGTGGAACTCGGCCCGCCCGAACTGCTCGACGGCGATGAACACCTTGGGATTCGTCTGCTCGAGGATGTAGCCGACTTCCTTGCGTCCGTAGAAGTGGACGATCGGGACCACGGTCGCGCCGAGAAAGGACGACGCCCAGAAGACGGCGGCCGCCTCCATCCAGTTGGGCAACTGGAAGGCGATCACATCACCGGGGCCGACGCCGCGAGCCCGCAGTCCGCCTGCCAGCCGGCGCGCGACCAGTTCGACGTCCCGCAGCGTTCCCGACCACGGCCGCACGGCCGAGTGGACCCGGAACTCGACATCGGGTGCCGCGGCGAGACCTCGGCCGAGCATGTCCCCGAGCGTGTCGTTCGTCCACCACCCCTCCTGTTCGTAGCGCGTGACCAGTTCGGTGGGGATATGCCGCATGCGAGAGCTCCAATGCCCGGGGACAGGGCCGCGCCGAGGGCTGTACGGAGCCTCGGCGGGCGTCGGTCCGATCGATTTTCAGCTGTGCGAGCATGTTATTCTCCGAAAATCAGAATGCCAATATCGCAACGGAGAGCAGCGCATGGTCGATCTCGAGCTTGAACAGGGCCTGGCGGTCATCACCATCGACCGGCCGGAGGCACGCAACGCGATCGCGCCGGAGACGATGGAACAGCTGGAGAAAGCCCTCGACGAGGCCGAGGGCGCGAAGGCGCTCGTGATCCGCGGGGGTGGCGACCGCGCGTTCGTCTCCGGCGGGGACCTCAAGGAGCTGAGCAAGCTCCGGACCGTGGAGCAGGCGGCCGAGATGGCCCGGCAGATGCGGACGGTGTGCGATCGGATCGCGACCTTCCCTGCCCCGGTCGTCGCCGCGCTCAACGGTCACGCGCTCGGCGGTGGCGCCGAGGTGGCGGTGGCCGCCGACATTCGGATCGCGGCCGACGACATCAAGATCGGCTTCAATCAGGTGTCGCTCGCGATCATGCCCGCGTGGGGCGGCGCCGAGCGGCTCTCCGCGTTGGTCGGCCGCGGGCGAGCGCTCATGCTGGCCGGCTCGGGCGCCGTGCTCGACGCCTTCGAGGCCGAGCGGCTCGGTCTGCTGGACCGGGTGCTGCCGCGCGCGGCGTTCGAAGAGGGCTGGCGTTCGCTCGCCCGCGCGCTCGCCAACGACCCGGCGGGGGAGATCAAGCGGGTGCTGGCCGGGGTGTCGGCGGAGGAGGCGATCTCCGCCTTCGCACACCTGTGGGTGAAGGACGAGCACTGGGCGGCTGCCGACAAGGTTCTGAATCGGAGCAAGTGAGCAGATGTCGACTGCTTCGGGACGAAAGGCTCGAAATCGGCCGTAATGAGGCTGTGACGTCGACCACATCTACGGTCGATCTCGTGTTGCTTCTGTGACTCGTAGGGGACAAGTGTGACCGACGTGGCGTCAAACTTGGGGTAAATCGGACTCTGAAACTCGTTGCTGTCAAGCGCGCCACGCCGAAAACGCAGGAGTCGTTGTAGCCTGTGACGAAACCGTGATCTGTTTGTTACCAGATCGGCGTTCGACACAAGGAATCCGTTTTGCGTTACATCCCGAGCAACAACCAGTCCTGCACCGCCCGTTCCCGGAAGGGCCGAGTCGCCGGTGGGCTCGTCGCGATACCGCTGGCCGTCGGTGCCTTCCTCGGCGCCGGGACCGTCGCGGCGAACGCAACCCCGAAGGCCGCGTCCGTCGAAGCTGCGGGATGGAGCCCGACGGCTGCAGCGAGCGTCACCGCACCGCAGGTGCTCGCCGTGCCCCGCACCGATCTGTCCGTCTACGTCGAGCAGCTCGGGCAGGCCGCGCAGCGCGAAGCCGAGCGCCTCGCCCAGGAGAAGGCCGAAGCCGAGCGCATCGCCCGCGAGGAAGCGGAACGCCACGCGCGGGAAGAGGCCGAACGCATCGCCCGCGAGGAGGCCGCGCGTCGTCCGGCAGTGTCCTTCCCGGCCGACGGCACCTTCACGTCCGGCTTCGGCCCCCGCTGGGGAACCAACCACAACGGTGTCGACATCGCCAACGCGATCGGAACCCCGATCCGGGCCGTCACCGACGGCACCGTGATCGAGAGCGGCCCCGCGTCCGGCTTCGGACTGTGGGTGCGCGTCCAGCAGGACGACGGCACGATCGGCGTCTACGGCCACATCGACCAGTCGCTCGTCCGGGCCGGGCAGCCGGTCCGCGCCGGCGAGCAGATCGCCACCATGGGCAACCGCGGCCAGTCCACCGGCCCGCACCTGCACTACGAGGTGTGGCAGGCCAACGGCACCAAGATCGACCCCGCGCCGTGGCTCGCTGCACGCGGAATCCCGATCCCCGGAGCGAATCGCGGCTGAGCGTCGCACCATGATCCCGTGTTCGCGGTAATGCGAATCCACGGACCGGACAGACGACGACCGCCCCTCCACAACAGGAGGGGCGGTCGTCGTTCGTATGTCACCAGATCTTCACGCGCGCTTCCGGTTCCAGATACAGCGCGTCTCCCGGATTCACGTCGAACGCCTCGTAGAAGGCGTCGATGTTCCGCACCACGCCGTTGCACCGGAATTCCGGCGGCGAGTGCGGGTCGACGGCGAGCCGGCGGATCGCCTCCTCGTTGCGAACCTTGGTGCGCCACACCTGGGCCCACCCGAAGAACACCCGCTGGAGACCGGTCAGTCCGTCGATCATCGGCGCCGGTTCGCCGTCCAACGCGATCTCGTAGGCCTTCAAGGCGATCGACAGACCGCCCAGGTCGCCGATGTTCTCGCCGATCGTGAAGCTGCCGTTGACCCGCTGTCCCGGAAGGGCTTTCGGCTCGAACTCGTCGTACTGCGCGATCAACGCGGCGGTCCGCTTCCCGAATTCCTCACGATCCGAATCGGTCCACCAGTTCTCGAGGTTGCCGTCGCCGTCGTACTTGGCGCCCTGATCGTCGAAGCCGTGGCCGATCTCGTGACCGATGACCGCGCCGATCCCGCCGTAGTTGGCGGCGTCGTCCGCGTGCAGGTCGAAGAACGGCGGCTGCAGGATCGCGGCGGGGAACACGATCTCGTTCATTCCTGGGTTGTAGTACGCGTTGACGGTCTGCGGCGTCATGAACCACTCGTTGCGGTCCACCGGGCCACCGAGTTTCGCGAGATCCCGGTCGTACTCGGCGGCGTAACCGCTGCGGTAGTTCCCGACGAGATCGGTGGGGTCGATGGTGACGGCCGAATAGTCGCGCCAGACGTCCGGGTAGCCGATCTTGGGCGTGAACTTGTCGAGCTTCTTCAGTGCGGCGGTCCGCGTCTCGGGGCTCATCCACTCGAGATCGGTGATGCTGCGCCGGTACGCCTCCTGCAGGTTCTCCACGAGCACCTGCATGCGTGCCTTCGCCTCGGCCGGGAAGTGCCGCTCGACGTACAGCTTGCCGACGGCCTCGCCGAGCAGATCCTGCACGAGCGAGACGCCGCGCTTCCAGCGTTCGCGGTTCTCCTGCGCGCCGGTCATGGTGCGTCCGGAGAACGCGAAGTTCTCGTCCACCAGCGCTTCGGTGAGATAGGGGGCCCGGGCCCGCAGCACCTTCCAGGTCGCCCAGGTCTTCCAGTCGTCGAGCGACTCCTCGGTCCACACCCGGGTGAACACGTCCAGGAAGCTCGGCTGCCGGACCACGATCTCGGCCCACTGCGCGGGCGTCGAACCGAGGCCGGCGATCCAGCCGGACCAGTCGAAACCGGCGTGCTCGGTGAGCAGCGCGTCGAGCGTGGTCAGGTTGTACGTCAGGTCGGCATCGCGGCGCTTGACGACGTCCCAGTGCCCGCCGGCGAGCTTCGTCTCGAGTGCGAGAACCCGCTGCGGATCGTGGTCCAGACCGGCGAGCGCGAACATGCGGCCGATGTGGGCGACGTATTCGTCGCGGATCTCGGCGTAGCGGTCCTCGCGGTAGTAGGACTCGTCGGGCAGCCCGATGCCGGACTGGGCGACGTGCATGAGATAGCGCTCGGAATTCTTCGAGTCGGTGTCGACGTAGTGTCCGACGGCGCCGCCCACACCGACCCGCTGCAACTGTCCGAGGACCGCGGCCAGGGCCGCCCGGTCCGCCGCGCCGGTGATCGCGTCGAGTTCGGTGGCGATCGGGGTGAGGCCCAGCGCCTCGATTCGCTCGGTGTCCATGAAGCTGGTGAACAGGTCGCCGATCTTCCGGGCGTCGGTACCGGCCGGGGCATCGGATGCGGCGGCCTCCTCGATGATCGTCCGCACGTCGACCTCGGCCTTGTCGGCGAGCGTGCGGAAGGCGCCGTCGAGCGCGCGATCGGCGGGGATCTCGTGGGTGGCGAGCCAACGGCCGTTGACGTGCTCGAACAGGTCGTCCTGGGCGCGGGTGCCCTCGTCGACGTGGCTGAGGTCGATGCCGGAGTGCCGTGCCTCCGAGTGCTGGGCGATGCTCATGAGCTTCATCCTTACACCGAAATGCGGACCGGTGCAGACGGGTGCTGTCACAACCGGCGGCTGTTGATGCACCGAAGGCGCCGATGGCGGTTGCATACCGGTCGTACGATCGTGGACGGGCCATCGACACGAGCAGGATCTGGAGAGCACGGCCATGACCGCGGATGCAGTACCGTCGACGGAGATGATCGTCGATCCCCGATTCCTGCAGGTCGCCGATCGATTCTTCCGGATGTTCCGTACACGGCCGCAGGGCGGTGGCGCCCTGGCCGTCTATCTGTACGGGGAGCCGGTCCTCGACATCTGGGCCGGGTGGGCGAGCCGCGACCGCCGGTGGGCGCACGACACGATTGCGTTGTCCTTCTCTACCGGCAAGGGCGTGGCCAGCACGGTGCTGCACCGCCTCGCCGAACGCGGCCTCGTGAAATACGACGACCCGGTCGCCACGTACTGGCCGGAGTTCGGTGCCGCCGGCAAGGAAACGATCACGATCCGCGAACTGATGTCGCACCGTGCGGGGCTGCACCGCGTTCGCGGACTCGTGCCCGGACCCCTCGACCTGCTGGATTCGGAGGCCGTCGCGAAGGCGCTCGCCGCCACCCCACCCGACCGGCGCAGACTGTCCGGGCCCGGATATCACGCGGTCACCTACGGCAACCTCGTCGCGGAGATCGCCTGCCGCGTCACGAATCGGACATTCCCGGAACTGGTGGAGCAGGAACTCGCCGGACCGCTGGGCCTGCGCGAATTCTGGTTCCGGGTTCCGCAGAGCGAACGGCGCCGCCTGGCCCCGGTGTTCCCCAAGGTGAACCCGCTGCCCTCGTCGTGGAGCACCACCGCAAGGGTGATGTCGCGGATGCCGGGAATCCGGGGCATCGCGGAAGCGGGCATGGCAGAAGGCTTCGACGAGTTGATGCGCAGCCCGTCGGCGCACGACGCCGTGATGCCCGGCTGGAACGGTGTGTTCAGTGCCCGCGCGCTCGCCCGCATGTACGGCGCGCTCGCGAACGGCGGTGCGCTCGAAGGGGTTCGGCTTCTCAAGGAAGACACGATCGAACAGATCGTCGAGGTGCAGACGCGTCGTCGCGACTACGTGCTCGGCATCCGGCCGAACTGGCGGCTCGGCTATCACCCGGGCTGGGTTGCCTTGCGGGAGCAGCCTTTACGATCCGTCGGGCACTACGGTTTCGGTGGGTCGGGCGCGTTCGCGGACCCCGACACCGGTTTGTCCGTCGCATTCGTCACGAACCGGCTCGGCAGCAACCTCACGACGACGATCTCCGACGCGCGATTCCCGCGACTCGGCGCCGAGGCGGTGTCGATCGCGCGGCGCGTCGCCTGACTGCCGACGCGCCGCGCGATCCGACGAATCAGGTATCGATACCGAGATTGACGGCAGCGAGGATCCGGTCCGGCTGCTGCGACACGGTCGTCATGCCGGACTCGTCGAAGATGTTGTCGTTGTCGTTGCGGGTGTCGCGCCCGGTGTGGTCGGTGTACGGGTCGACGGTGGAGAAGATCTCGTCGTTGAGCGCATCGTCGAAGTACAACTGCGTGGTGAGCACGGTCGACTTGTCGATGTGAACCTTGACATGAATGTGCACCGTGCGCCCCACGTACCAGCCCGGGAAGATGGTCGTGAAGTACGCGATGCCGTCGGCATCGGTCACCTGGGCGCCCCGCAGATAGGTGCCGTCGTCGGTCGTCGTGGCTTCCTGGTCGCCGACGCTGTACGAACCGTCCGAGGTCTCTCCCGAACCTTCCGTGCCACCGGGTCCACCGTTCGGTGGGGTCATGCCTTCCGGTGGTTCCATGCCTTCCGGGAACTCCATGCCCTCGGGTGGAGCCATCCCACCCGGTCCGCCCGGTCCGCCGGGACCACCCGGTCCACCGGGCGGCGGTGTGCCGCCGGGGCCTCCCGGACCCTGCCCGCCGCCCTGGTTGGCTGCGATCGACCCGGATTCGAAGCCCGAATACCCGCCACCGGCGTCGCAGTGCCAGATCTCGACGACCGCGTTCGCGACCGCGCTCGCGGAGCCGTCGGCGCTGCAGTTCTGCAGGTCCTGCACGCGGAGCGCGAGCTGCAGTTCCAGGCCGGGACGGTCCTCCCGGATGTCACGGCGGATGGAGTCGACGTCGAACCAGTACGGACCCTGCGTCTCCTCGCTGGTCATCACGCAGTTCGGGGCCTGGTCGAGGAGCGCTCTGAGCTGTTCCTCGATGCTGCCCGAGGCGGCCGCGGTCGCGTCCGTCGTCGCGGAGCCGGCCGTGGTCGTCGCGGTGCTGCTGCCGTTGTCGATGCCGCACGCGACCGCGAGCAGGCCGCCGAGGCTGATGGTTCCGCCGAGCGCCAGTGCCCGACGGCGGCTCACCCGTCTGCGGCTGAGCTCCACGTCTTTGTTCACGCTTCCTCCCGATATCGAAATCTCGACTCCATCGTGGCGCGCGGTCCTGGACGCCGGTCGTGAGATTCCTGGGAGGTTCCTGTGTGCGGGTTTCAGTCGGAGCTTGCGGCGAACAGTTGAGCGTTCGCGTGGGCACGGAATAACACCGTGCCGTCCTCACCGGTCAGCCGCGCTTCGATCGTGGCCAGCCGGCGCCCGGCCCGGACCACCTCGGCCTGGGCAAGGACGTCGGGTCCCGGAGCGTCGGGGGAGCGCAGATAGTCGATACCGAGGTTGAGGATCCGGTACTGCCCGCCCTGTTCGGGAAGGGTCTGGGCGGCGAGTCCGGTGATCGTGTCGGCGATGGACACGAGCACGCCGCCGTGGATCGAGCCGTACCGGTTGGCCATCCACTCGGCCGGGGTGACGAGGGCGTCGACGCGTCCGCGCTCGGATTGCTGCACGCGTAGGCCGAGCAGTGCGGCCAGCGGTCCCCGGGCGATCGTGCCGTCGGCGATGCCCTCGACGATGCCGAGCCCGGACCGCCCGGCGAGGGACTCCGGACCGTCCCACGGCTCGGGTTCCGGCATGCTCTGTGCGACTGCCGTGGGCGGTGCCTCCGGATCGTCGATGCTTGCGCGTCCGACCGCCATGGCCCGGCCGACGACGTGCGCGACGAGACTGCCCGATTCGTCCACGATCTCGGCCGCGGCCAGCGACGTTGCGTCGTCGGTGTGCAGGGCCCGGCCGGTCCCGACGATCGTGCCGCCGGCGGGGAACGGGTTCGCCGCCGACACACTCAACTGTGCGAGGACGGTACCGACCGGCTCGCCCGCCCGATCCCGCAGCGCGGCGGCGGCCGGGGCACCCACCACGACGTCGGTGAACACACCCAGCGACCCGATCGTGATTTCACCGCGATGATCGAGCAGTCGCGGGCCGAGCGTCTGGGCGATCCGCATGGGATCGGATGAGAAGCTTTCCCGCGTGATGCCCAGGACGGTCACGGGCCGGTCGATCGGAAGGGTCTGAGTGCTGATGCTCACCCGTTCTCTCTATCACGGGTGAGCGGTGAGGGCCGGGTGGCGGCCCTCAGCGACCGATCGTCGCGTGCATCTCCCAGACGAGGACCTCGGCTCCGGTGGTGGTGCTCAGACGCTGCCCGCCGGAGTTCGTCAGCCGCACCGCGTCGCCCTCGGCGAGCGGACCGACACCCTCGAGCTCGGCGCTGCCCTCGGCGACGAAGACGTGCAGATACGGCGCCTCGGGCAGGGTCACCGTCTTGTCCGGCTGCAGTCGCGCGACCGACAGGCCCGCGTACTTGTTGTGGATCCGGATCGCCGCGTGGTCGCGGTCCTTCGCCATCCCGGACGCGACGGGCACCAGACCGCCGCGCATCAGTTCGTCGCCGATCTCGAGCTGCTCGTAGCCGGGGGTGATGCCGGCCTCGTCGGGCATCACCCACATCTGGACGAACCGCACGGGTGTCACGTGTTCGGCGGCGTGCGTGCCGGTGACGCCGTCGAGACGCCACGAGTCGTTCTTCTCCGAATGCAGGATCCCGGTGCCGGCGCTCATCCGCTGGGCCAGGCCGGGATAGATGACGCCGGAGTGGCCGATCGAATCCTGGTGCACCAGGCTGCCGCGCAGCACCCACGTCACGATCTCCATGTCGCGATGCGGGTGGGTGTCGAAACCCTTTCCGGCCGTGACGATGTCGTCGTTGTTGACGAGGAGCAGGCCGTGGTGGGTGTTGTCCGGATCGTAGTGATGGCCGAACGAGAAGGAGTGCTTCGAATCCAGCCAGTCGATCTTCGTCTTCATCCGGTCGGCTGCGCGCCGGACGTCGATCAGCGGGGTCTGGGACATGGTGTTCCTCTCGGGGTGCGAGCTTCAGCGTAGTTACTAGTGCTGCTCGTGCTCGGCGGGGATCGAGCCGAGGCGACCGGCCTGGTAGTCCTCGAAGGCCTGGATGATCTCGGCCTTCGTGTTCATGACGAACGGCCCGTACATCGCGACCGGCTCGCGGATGGGCTTGCCTCCCAGGAGGAACACCTCGAGGGAATGGGTGCGGGAATCCTGGGTCGCGGAAGCGGTCAGCGTGATCGAGTCGCCCTTCGGGCCGAACACCACGGTCTGACCGGTGCGAGCCGGTGCCTGCTCGGCGCCGACGGTGCCGTCGCCGGCCAGGATGTAGGCGAGCGCGTTGTACTCGGGGTTCCACGGCAGCGTCACCGAGGCGCCCGGCGCGATCGTGAGGTGGGCGAGTGCGATCGGGGTGTGGGTGACACCCGGACCGTGCACACCGCCGATCTCACCGGCAACCACGCGGATCAGCGTGCCGCCGTCGGGCGACGACGCCAGTGCCACGTTGCTGCCGGCGATGTCCTGGTAGCGGGGCTGGGCCATCTTGTTGTCGCGCGGCAAATTGACCCAAAGTTGCACCCCATGGAACAGACCACCGCTCACGACCACGTGCTCGGGCGGCGCCTCGATATGCAGGATGCCGGCGCCGGCCGTCATCCACTGGGTGTCACCACCGGTGATCGTGCCGCCACCGCCGTTCGAGTCCTTGTGCTCGAGGATGCCGTCGATCATGTATGTCACGGTTTCGAAGCCGCGGTGCGGATGCCAAGGGGTCCCTTTCGGCTCGCCCGGCGCGTACTCGACCTCGCCCATCTGGTCCATGTGGATGAACGGATCGAGGAAACGCTGGTCGATCCCCGCGAACGCGCGGCGGACAGGGAAGCCCTCGCCCTCGAAGCCGACGGGAGCGGTACGTATCCCGAGGACCGGGCGCGCGGGACGATCGGGTGCCGGGGCCTCGATCCGGGGCAGGGTCAGGATGTTGTCGACGGTGACCGCAGGCATTGCGGGCTCCTCCCGAAGTAATTGACTGTGCAACTACTCTAACCCGGGCGGTGGGCAGAATGTTCCCGGGCCTTGCGCGATGAGTTTCTCCGCGCCGGCGAGTCGATCCCTGTGACCGCACCGACCGGCCCCAGCGCGGCCGTGAACCTCAGGAGCCCACATGTCCCGCATGCTCTTCGCCAACCTCCCCGTCAAGGACGTCGCCGCGACGCGCGCCTTCTTCGACACTCTCGGCTTCACGTTCAACGAGATGTTCTGTGACGCGAACACCGCGTGCATGGAGATCAACGAGCAGACCTACATCATGTTCCTCGAGGAACCGCGGTTCCGGAACTTCATCAACGACGACATCTGCGACACCGGCAAGGCCCGCGAGGTGCTGCTCGCCGTCTCCGCCGACAGCCGCGACGACGTCGACCGCCTCGTCGACGCCGCGATCGCCGCCGGGGGAACCGACTGGACCACCCCGGGATCGGCGGAGATGAACGTGGATTTCATGTACGGCCGGGCGTTCCGCGACCTCGACAACCACGTGTGGGAGGTGTCGTGGATGGACGTCGAAGCGGCGGCAGCGGCGATGGGGCCGCAGGCGGAAGGCGCCGCGCAGTCCTAGGCGGTTGATCGTTGGACGGGGCTGCCGAGGGTTCGGTTCTTCCGGATCCCGGTGGCCTCGTCGGCGGGTTCCGGACCTTCGATTACTCGCGTCGGTATTTTGCCTGGGGGCCACCTCGGCGTCGGGCCGATTGTTCGATGTCGACGCGGCTTGTCACGAATAACTTTCCCGACTTCGGAAAATTACGTGCAATTTGTAGGTACTGGAGAATTCGCAGGAAATATCCGATCGCGACAACCTCGTTCCGGACGTTGCCGCAGGTGGCACCGGGTGCATCAATGAGGTTGGACGACTGTCCGAGTGGCCGAGGCGGGTCGTTGTCATGTAGAAAGAACGTCCACGCGAGTTGCCGTGATTCACATCACAGCGTTTGTGGAGTGATTTGCGGTTATTTCGTTTGATGCCGCCGTTCGGGCAGGGGAATCTTGCCGACGGCCGCTCGGGAGCAGAAGGGGTTCGGAAGGTTTGTGCGCTGAAGCTGTGGCCGATGTCGCCGATCGATTCGCTGTCCGTCCCGGGAGCATCGTCCGTCCCGGGAGCATCGTCCGTGCCGGGAGCATCGTCCGTGCCGGGAGCATCGTCCGTGCCGGGAGCACCGTAGAACCGTCCGATGTACGTCGTACGACCGGCGGTGTTCGCCCTGGCGGCGCCTCGGGCCGCGACGGCAACCGGTCACGGGCTCGATCCGAAGCCGGACGGCTTGGATCGGGTGCACGTGCCGGCACCGTCGCCGCCGAGTGTGTGGTCGTTCCCTCCTGGGCCGTCACCGGATCGATGGGCGTGGCTCTCGCAGCGACGCTGGCGATCCTGTTCACGGTCGCCACCGCCTGGATCATGATCTGAACCAACAGTTTTCACCTACACAGAATTCCAACGAGAACCGAGAAAGCAGGAATCTGCACAATGACCATCGCCACCGGCTCCAGGACGTCCTCGGCGACCGGCAGCATCGCCCGTCCGGGTGCAATCAGCACCGCGGAAATCAAGGCGCGAATCGCGGCCATGTTCGGTGACACCGACGCGGAGGACTCGGATGGACGCCGCTCTCGTTCGAGGACGACGCGCTGATCTGTGCCGCACCAGGCTTTCTCGCCTCAGTCACTTTTCGTCGAAGGAGTGCCCGTGAACCTCAATGTCGCCTCGCTGCTGCTCGTTCTTGCCGGAGGTATCGGCAGCACCGTGACACTGCAGGCTGCCCTGAACCGTCGCGGCCGTCGGCGCCGCCCGACTCCGGGCGCTCTGTTCCACTACAACGGCTGATGTCGGACTTGACCACCGGAGTCACGGCGTTCACACGGACCCTTACCGGACGATCTCGCGCCGGTCGTCGGCAAGCCGTCGCGTGCGGCCGGCCCGGTCGAGGTGGTCGAGCAGCGGGAGCACCACCCGTCGACTCGTCCCCAGCCGTTCGCGCGCAGCACCGGTCGTGAACGGCTGCTCCAGTTCCCGGAGCCGTGCGACGGCTTCGTCGGCCGCGTTGGGGAGCAGGACGATTCCCGGGCCGACCCGCCACAGCTGCCCGTTGCGGTCGGCTGCGCCCAGTGCCCGGTCATCGAGGCCGAGCTCGCGGAGCCGGTCGGCGGTCGGGGCGGCGAACGGAGCTGCCAGAAGCTCGCGACGTACCACGTCGACGGCCTTCCGGACGTCGTTCGGCAGTGCGGCGGTCCCGGGATCGACGACCCGCCCTCCGGCCACTCGCAAGGGCGGGCGCACCAGTGCCCGGATCAGGTCCGGCGAGGGGAGCCGAAGCTGGGAGGCCAGGACCCCCAGCGGGACTGCGGGATCCAGCGGATGTGCGCGAGCGTGCTCTTGGACGAGTGCGGGCAGTCGGTCACCGACCGCCTCCGCGAAGGCCGGTGAGACGAGCCACGGCCCGACGGTCAGGTGGTCGCCCTCCTCGTAGGGAATGCCCAACCGGCGCAACCGCTCCCGGTGCAGGATCCCGCGGCGGCCGAGTTCGCCGGCCAGCCGTGGAACACCGTCGGCACTCGCGAGTTGGAGGGCACGGCGTTTCGCGGCGCCGCGGCGCCGGAAGCGCGGCGGGTCCGGATCGAGTACGTCGACGCGCCAGATCGTCCGGCGGCCCGGGTCGCGCAGCAGAGCGCGATCACCGATTCGTAGGGGCAGCGGGCGGGCGAGGGTGAGCCGGACGAGATCGTCCCCGAGCGGCCGGCAGTGGACGTCGACGTCCGCCGCCCCCACGTGCAGTACGGGACAGGACGGGGGTCGGTCCGCGCCGGTGAGCCGGACGTCCACCACGGAGGTGTGATGCCATGCGCCGGGTGTCACGAGCACACTGCCCCGGGTCACGTCGTCGATGGGGCCGGTGAGATTGAGCGCGACCCTGGCCACGCCGCTCACCGCCGCCCGGTCGCGCCCGAGCGCCTGGATGCCGCGCACCCGCAGCGGTGTTTCGCCCAGGGCCAGGGTGTCGCCGGTCCGGACCGTCCCGGCGGTCAGCGTGCCGGTGACGACGGTCCCGGCCCCGCGCACGGTGAACCGGCGGTCCACCCAGAGCCGGACGTCGGCGTCCGGGTCCGGGTCCGGCAGGCCGGCGACCATCGTCGTCAAGGCGGCGCGGAGATCGTCGAGGCCCGCTCCGGTACGGCCGCTGACAATGACGACGGGAGCCCCCGTCAGACCGGTGCGGGCGACCTCCGCGGCGGCTCGCGCGGCGGCCGCGCCGGGGTCGGCGAGATCGGCTCGGGTCACCGCGACGACCGCGTGCCGCACGCCGAGCGCGTCGAGCGCGGCCAGGTGTTCGGCGGCCTGCGGCATCCACGGGTCGTCGGCGGCCACCACGAGCAAGGCGGCGGGGACCGGTCCCACGCCGGCGAGCATCGTGGTCAGGAATCGTTCGTGTCCGGGAACGTCGACGAAGGCAACCTCTCCCACCTCCGGCCAGGAGGTCCAGCAGTAGCCCAGCTCGATGGTCAGTCCTCGCCGCCGTTCCTCGGCCAGCCGATCGGGGTCGGTCCCGGTCAGCGCCTCGACCAGCGTGGACTTGCCGTGGTCGACGTGGCCGGCGGTCGCGACGACGTGCATCAGCGTTCCTCGCGACCGGCGGCGCGCGTGACGGCCTCGATCAGGACACCGTCTTCGTCGGGGGCGACCGCCAGCAGGTCGAGCAGCAGTCGGCCGCACTCGAGGCGGCCGACCACCGGGGGATCGCCGCGACGCAAGGGACCGGCGAGGCGCTCGGGCAGAGCGATCGCGACACTGGGCAGGATCACGTCGGGAGCGCCGCCGCCGCCCACGACGCCGTCGGAGTCGACCGATTCGGGCTCCAACCAGGCCGGGAGCGCGGCGCAGATCGTCCGGGCCCGGATACGGAGGTCGTCCGTGCGACCGGTCAGTGCGGCCGGCACCGGAGGAGTCGGCCCGGTCAGCGTCGCCTCGAGCGCCGCCAGGGTGAGTTTGTCGACGCGCAGCGCGCGGGCGAACGGGTCGCGTCGCAACCGCTCCACCAGCCGGGCCTCCCCGAGCATCAGGCCGGCCTGCGGACCACCCAGCAGCTTGTCGCCCGAGGCGGTCACGAGGTCGGCGCCGTCGCGCAGCACACTCGTGGCGTCGGGCTCGTTCGGCAGGCGCGGATGAGGGGCCAGCAGTCCCGACCCGATGTCGACCACGACCGGAGGGCCCAGTTCCTTCAGCTCCCGGACCGAGACCGACGACGTGAAGCCACTGACCGTGAAGTTCGAGGGGTGCACCTTGAGAACGAACGCGGTGTCGGAGTCGATCGCCGCGGCATAGTCGCTCGGACGCACTCGATTGGTGGTACCGACCTCCCGCAACCTGGCCCCCACCGACTCCAGCAGCTCGGGAATCCGGAAGCCGTCGCCGATCTCGACCAGCTCTCCACGTGCGATCACGATCGAGCGGCCGCCGCGCGCGAGCACCCGGGTGACCAATGCGAGGGCGGCCGCGCCGTTGTTGACCACGTGGACGGCGCCGGCGTCGGGCACCTGCGCGGCGAGTGCCTCGAGCGCGCCGCGCCCACGTCGGCCGCGCCGGCCGGTGTCCAGATCCAGCTCGACGTCGGTCGCGCCCGCCGCCGTGCTCACGGCGTCCACCGCCGCCCGGGAAAGAGGTGCGCGGCCGAGGTTGGTGTGTACCAGCACGCCGGTGGCGTTGACTACGCGCCGAAGGGTGGTCGCCCGGGCGGGCAGCGCCGCGACCGCCTCGTCGGCGACGTCCGCCGGACCGATCTCACCCGCGCGGCACCGCTGCTGGGCCGCCGCCACCGCCTCCTTGACCAGGCGGGCGCCGAGCCGATCGCGGGCCTCACGCAGCCGTGGGTCCGCGAGGATCTGGTCGGTGCGGGGAGTGTCCCGTCTCGGATCCGGCACGCGCCTCCTCGTCCCCGGAGTGACCGATCTGGCGGAGGCGGACGGGAATCGAACCCGCCTGACCCAGATGCTGGGCCACAACGGTTTTGAAGACCGCGTCCGTCACCAGACGAGAACCGCCTCCGCGCCCACCTTAACCGGAAGTCACGCCCGAGGTCGCGGCTCGGCCGTATGTTGGCGCCATGACCGCACACGTCGATCAGCCCGGTCGCGCCTACCGGCTCACCCAGTACGCGGCCGGTGGCGGCTGCGCCTGCAAGGTCCCGCCCGGCGAGCTCGAACGCGTGCTCGGCGGCCTGCCGGGAGGCCGCGCGGCGGGGGAGCTGCTGGTCGGTGTGGAGAACGGTGACGACGGTGCCGCGGTCCGGATCGACTCGGCGCCCGACGGGAGCGGCCGGGCTCTGATCGTGACCGCCGACTTCTTCACCCCGGTCGTCGACGACCCCTACGACTGGGGGCGGATCGCCGCCACCAATGCGATGTCCGACGTCTACGCGATGGGCGGCACGCCCGTGGTTGCCGTGAACCTGCTCGGCTGGCCGCGGGAGATCATCCCGTTCGAGCTGGCCGCCGAGGTGATGCGGGGCGGTGCCGACGTATGCGCCGAGGCCGGTGCCTACCTCGCCGGCGGGCACAGTATCGACGACCGGGAGCCGAAGTACGGGCTCGCAGTTACCGGGCTCGGAGATCCGGATCGATTGCTGCGCAACGACTCTGCCGAACCCGGCCTACCGCTCACCCTCACCAAGCCTCTCGGTCTCGGCATCCTCAACAATCGCCACAAGTCGACCGGCGAGCGGTTCGAGGAGGCGATCGCGGTGATGACGACCCTCAACCGTGACGCGGCGCGGCTCGCCCACGAAGCAGGGGTCCGTGCCGCCACCGACGTGACGGGATTCGGTCTGCTCGGGCACCTGATGAAGATGATGCGGGCCAGCGGGACGACTGCGGTGATCGACGCCGCGAGAGTGCCCTATGTCGGCGGGGCGAGGGAATCGCTTGCCGAGGGGTTCGTGCCGGGCGGGAGCCGGCGCAACCTCGAGTGGGTCCGCGACCACGTGGAGTCCGCGGTGGACGACGACGAGCTGCTTCTGCTCGCCGACGCACAGACGTCCGGCGGCCTCCTGGTCGTAGGGGAGTTGCCGGGCCACCCGGTGATCGGCGAGGTGGTTCCGGCGGCGGCGCACGCGATTCGGGTGCGCTGAGACCGTGCATGCCGGTGGACGACCCGAACGGCCTGACCTAGGCTCGAAACACGCGGCACGACGCTGTGCCGGCGGGCGGCACCGCACACCTGGAGGCCCGATGGCGGAGAAGAGATCCTCCCTGCCCTGGCCCGTGCTGCGCCAACTCGTCGGCAAGGATCCGCTCGGGCGCGGGAAGGCAGTCCGCTCCCGGCGTACCGACGCAGTCGAACCGCGTACCTCGACCGCCGATCGGGTCGCGCGCAGTGTGTGTCCCTACTGTGCCGTCGGATGTGGACAGCGGATCTTCGTCAAGGACGAGCGGATCGTCCAAATCGAGGGGGACCCAGACAGCCCGGTCAACCGCGGTCGGCTCTGCCCCAAGGGCTCGGCGAGCAAGAATCTCGTCACCAGCGATCTGCGCGAGACCCGGGTCCGGTATCGGCGCCCCTACGGCACCGAATGGGAGGACCTCGACCTCGATACCGCCATGGAGATGGTCGTCGACCGCGTGCTGCGGACCCGGCGCGATACCTGGCAGGAACTCGACGAGAAGGGCCGCCGTGTCCGGCGCACGATGGGCATCGCCAGTCTCGGCGGCGCGACGCTGGACAACGAGGAGAACTACCTCATCAAGAAGCTGTTCACGGCGATGGGGGCGGTCCAGATCGAGAACCAGGCCCGCATATGACACTCCGCCACCGTCCCCGGTCTGGGGACCAGCTTCGGGCGCGGCGGCGCCACCGGTTACACAGCCGACCTGGCCAACGCTGACTGCATCGTCATCCAGGGCTCCAACATGGCCGAGGCCCACCCGGTGGGCTTCCAGTGGGTCGTGGAGGCCCAGAAGCGTGGCGCACGCGTCATCCACGTGGATCCCCGATTCACCCGCACCAGCGCTGTCGCGGACAAACACGTGCCCATCCGGGTCGGCAGCGACATCGCTTTCCTCGGCGGCATCGTCAACTACGTGCTGAGCAACGAGCTGGACTTCCGCGAGTACGTCGTCAACTACACCAACGCCCCTGTGCTCGTCAGCGACAAGTTCGTTGACACCGACGACCTCGACGGGCTCTTCTCGGGCTTCGACCCCAAGTCCCGGACGTACGATCCGACCAGCTGGCAGTACGACGTGGAGGACGAGCCGGGCGATCTGCACCGGTCCCAGGCCGCGGACTCCGCGGAGCACGCGAAGCATCGGGATACCGCCGCGGGTCTGCAGCACGAGGCGCACGGCATCCCGATCGCCGGGCATCCCAGGCGCGACGAGACCCTGCAGCACCCGCGCTGCGTCTACCAGGTGCTCAAACGGCACTTCGCCCGCTACACCCCCGAGGTGGTCGAGCAGGTGTGCGGCGTCTCGCAGGAGGATTTCCTCGACGTCTGCCGAGCGTGGACGGAGAACTCCGGGCGGGAGCGGACGACCGCCCTCGTCTACAGCGTGGGCTGGACCCAGCACAGCGTGGGCGTGCAGTACATCCGCACCGGCGCGATCCTGCAGCTGCTGCTGGGCAACATGGGCCGCCCCGGTGGGGGCATCATGGCCCTCCGCGGGCACGCCAGCATCCAGGGCTCCACCGACATCCCGACCTTGTTCAACCTCCTCCCCGGCTACCTGCCGATGCCCGACGCCGACCGGCACCGGTCGCTGTCGGACTGGATCGACAGCGTCCGCAACCCCGGCAGCAAGGGCTTCTGGTCGAAGGCCGATGCGTATGCCGTCAGCCTGCTCGCGGCCTACTGGGGCGACGCTGCCACCGCGGACAACGACTTCTGCTTCGACTACCTGCCCAGGATCACCGGAGACCACGGCACCTACCGCACGGTGCTCGACATGATCGACGGAAAGGTCAAGGGCTACTTCCTCCTCGGCCAGAACCCCGCCGTGGGATCCGCCCACGGCCGGGCGCAGCGGCTCGGGATGGCGAACCTCGACTGGCTCGTGGTGCGCGACCTGTTCGAGATCGAGAGCGCGAGCTTCTGGAAGGACTCACCGGAGGTCGAGACCGGTGAGATCGTGCCCGAGGAGTGCGGCACCGAGGTGTTCCTGTTCCCCGCCGCCGCCTATACGGAGAAGGAAGGCACCTTCACGCAGACCCAGCGGATGCTGCAGTGGCGTGAGAAGGCGGTCGAGCCGCCGGAGGACTGCCGCTCGGAGTTGTGGTTCTTCTACCATCTCGGGCGCATGATGCGGGCGCGGCTGGCCGGGTCGACCGACGAGCGCGACCGCCCACTGCTCGACCTGGCATGGGATTACCCCGTGCACGGCACGCACGACGAGCCCAGCGCCGAGGCGGTGCTGATGGAGATCAACGGTTACGACGTGGCGACGCGCCGGCCGCTGTCGTCGTTTACCGAGATGAAGGCGGACGGCTCCACACTTGGTGGCTGCTGGATCTACACCGGTGTGTTCGCCGACGGCGTCAACCAGGCAAACCGCCGAAAATCACGCCACGATCAGTCTTTCGTTGCGCCGGAGTGGGGTTGGGCGTGGCCGTTGAACCGTCGCATCCTCTACAACCGGGCTTCCGCCGACCCCGAGGGCAGGCCGTGGAGCGAACGCAAGGCCTACGTGTGGTGGGACGCCGACACCGGCCGGTGGACCGGCGAGGACGTGCCGGACTTCGAGAAGACCAAGCCACCGAGTTACCGGTCGCCGGTCGGTGCCCAGGGCGTCGAGGCGATCGAGGGCAACGATCCGTTCATCATGCAGGGCGACGGCAAGGGTGCCCTGTACGCGCCGCAGGGACTCGTCGACGGCCCGATGCCGACCCACTACGAACCGGTCGAATCGCCGTTCCGGAACCTGCTCTACGGGCAGCAGGCCAATCCGACGCGCGTGGAATACCGCCGCGACGACAACCGGATGAATCCCGCGCCGCCGGAGGAACACGTCGACGTCTTCCCGTTCGTGTTCACGACCAGCCGGCTCACCGAGCACCACACGGCGGGCGCGATGAGCCGCTATCTCGAGCACCTCGCCGAACTGCAACCGGAGATGTTCGTGGAGGTCTCGCCCGTTCTGGCGGCCGAGCGCGGACTCGAGCACATGGGCTGGTGCCACGTGGTCACCGCCCGCTCGGTGGTCGAGGGCCGGGTGCTGGTGACCGACCGGTTGCGTCCGCTGAAGGTCGAGGGCAGGACCGTCCACCAGATCTGGCTGCCGTATCACTGGGGCGCAGGCGGCAAGGTGAAGGGCGATTCGGCGAACGACCTGTTCGGGATCACGTTGGACCCCAACGTGCTCATCCAGGAGACCAAGGTCGGTACCTGCGACGTCCGCGCCGGACGTCGGCCGACCGGCGCGGCGCTGCGCAAGTACGTCGAGGGGTACGCGCGCCGGGCCGGGGTAACCGGCACCTACCCGCCCATCGTCACCGTCACCGGCACGGACGGCGCATCCACCCCCGAGGAGGACGACGAGTGATCGGCCGCAACAGTTTCTTCGGACCGCTCGACCCCGCACCCGACGCCGGTTACGAGGATTCGCCGGCGCGGAAGGGTTTCTTCACCGACACCAGCGTGTGTATCGGCTGCAAGGCGTGTGAGGTCGCCTGCAAGGAGTGGAACGACGTCCCCGAGAACGTGTTCGCGATGCTGGGCACGTCCTACGACAACAGCCATTCGCTCAACGCCAACCAGTGGCGTCACGTCGCGTTCATCGAGCGACCGGCGCAGAAGCGGGAACCGGTTTCTCTGGGCATGCCCACCGTCGGAGCCGCGCCCGGTGACCGACCGGACGAGGAGAAACCCGACTTCCGGTGGCTGATGTCCTCGGACGTGTGCAAGCACTGCACCCACGCCGCCTGCCTCGACGTCTGCCCGACCGGTTCCCTGTTCCGCAGCGAATTCGGCACCGTGGTCGTGCAGGACGACATCTGCAACGGCTGCGGCTACTGCGTCGCCGCCTGCCCGTACGGCGTCATCGACCGCCGCAAGGGACCGGAGGGGAACCCGAAAGTCGGTATCGCCCAGAAGTGCACACTCTGCTACGACCGGCTCACCGACGGGCAGACCCCCTCGTGCGCGCAGGCATGCCCCACACAGTCGATCCAGTTCGGCGACGTCGAGGAGTTGCGCGCGCGGGCCGAGGAACGGCTGGCGTCGTTGCACGAGCGAGGCGTCACGGACGCCCGGCTCTACGGCAACGACCCCGAGGACGGGGTCGGCGGAACCGGTGCCTTCTTCCTGCTCCTCGACGAGCCCGAGGTCTACGGTCTGCCTCCGGACCCGGTGGTGACCACCAAGGACCTGCCGGAGATGTGGACCCGGGCCGCCGTCGCGGCGGTCGCGATGCTGACTGGCGCGGCCGTGTCGTTCCTGAGGAGGCGCGGGTGACGCAGACGCAGCACGGCGGCAGCCCAGGCAACCCACGCCGATCGGGAGCCGGAGGCGGCGGCGACCGGGTGATGGTGCCGGAAGCCGCCTTCGAGTCCTACTACGGGCGGCAGGTCGTGAAGCCGGCGCCCTGGGAACACGACATCGCCGTCTACCTGTTCTCCGGAGGCGTGGCGGCCGGGAGTTCGCTGCTGGCCGCGGGCGCGGATCTCACCGGCCGCCCTGCGCTGCGCCGGGTCGCCCGGTTCGGTTCGCTCGCCTCCCTGCTCGTCAGCATCGTCGCCCTCGTTCGCGACCTGGGCAAACCGGCTCGTTTCCTCAACATGCTGCGGGTGGCCAAGCCGACCTCGCCGATGTCGGTGGGCACCTGGATCCTGTCTCTGCACGGTCCGTTCGCCGGTATCGCTGCCGCGGCGGAACTGGCCGCAGTGCTGCCCACCCGGTGGAAGCGGGGGCCGGTCCGGCTTCTGCTCGCCCTCGGCCGGCCCGCCGGGATCGTGGGGGCCGTGACCGCGCCGCCCGTGGCCGCCTACACCGCGGTACTTCTTTCCGACACTGCTACTCCTGCATGGCATTCCGCTTACAAAGAGCTGCCGTTCGTCTTCTGCGGATCGGCTGCCGCAGCGTCCGGCGGTCTCGGTCTTCTGGGTGCACCGGTCGCCGAAGCCGGGCCTGCACGCGCCTTCGCCGTCGGCGGCGCGCTCGTCGAACTGGCGACGGAGCACCGGATGGAGCGGTCGATGGGACTTGCGGCCGAGACGCTTCACCGGGGGAGGGCAGGACGGCTGATGGGGGCCGCCAAGGCCCTTACTGCGGCAGGGGCCGTGGGTTCCCTTGCCGGACACCGCATTCGGGTGCTCTCGATGGTCTCCGGTGCCGCGCTCATGGCTGGCTCGCTGTGTACACGACTCGGCGTCTACGAGGCCGGCATCGCCTCGGCGAAGGATCCGAAGTACACCGTCGTGCCCCAACGGGAGCGGGTCGACCGCGGGGAACCGGTGCGCTACCGGGGCTGAGGTATCAGTCGCGTGCCGGCGGCGTCGGCGGCAGCCCGAACTTCTCGAACAGATCGACGTCGAAGAACACGGTCACGTGCACGACCCGGCCGTCGACGATGTCGAGGACCTGTAACTGGAACGGACGGTGCTGTCCGTCCTCGCCGCGCATGTACAACCCGAGCGCCGGCTGCCCGTTCGCGACCGTCGGGATCAGGATCTGGTCGCCGGGACCCTCCGCCGGGCAGTTGACCCGGATCAACGTGCCGATGTTCTCCGCACCCTGATACCAGCCCTCGAACGGCGGCATCTCCCAGACCGCCTGCTCGGTGAGCATCCGGACGATCGAGTCGATGTCGTAGTTCTCGAAACCGTCCACCCAACGCTGGACCAGTTCACGGGTCTCGGCACTGTCCGGTTCGGCGAGTTCGTCCCGCCTGACCTCGGCTTCGTTGAGTTGTGCGCGCGCACGCTGCAGCAGGCTGTTGACCGCCGCGGTCGTCGTACCGAGCGCTGCGGCGACCTCGGACGCCCGCCACTGCAGCACCTCCCGCAGCAGCAACACCGCACGTTGCCGCGCCGACAGGTGCTGCAGCGCGGCGATGAACGCCAGCCGGATCGAATCCCGCGACGTGACGATCACGGCCGGATCGGACGGGTCGTCGGAGTGGCCGTCGTCGGTGAAGGTGCCCGGTATCGGTTCGAGCCACGGCACCTCGGGGCGCTGGACGAGATCCTCCGTGGGATCCGAGCTGGGTGCACCCAGGCCGGTGGGCAGCGGACGACGTGAGCGGCCTTCGAGCGCCGTGAGGCAGACGTTGGTCGCGATCCGGTGCAGCCACGTCCGCAGGGACGCCCGCTCCCCGAAGTTCTCGTACCCGCGCCACGCGCGCAGATAGGTCTCCTGCACGAGGTCCTCGGCGTCGTGGATCGACCCGCTCATCCGATAGCAGTGCGCCAGCAGCTCCCGGCGATACGGATCCGCGCGGCTCATGAAGTCGGTCTCGTCGGCACCGTCCACCGACTCCGGAATGTCCTGTACTACGTCGAGCGCCTGTTCGGTCATGGCCCCTGCCCGCCTCGGTCGACACGAATGTTCTCGGCTACCCGACCGAGGGTAGTCGGCGGCACCGACAGAAACAGCCTCTCGAAGTATCTGTGCACGCCGGGTACCGTCGCACCTTGCGCAGGACTACGAAGACGCCGGCGCCGGACACGAGGGGGATTTCGTGCACGTTGCAGCGCACGTCGGTGACGGGCAGCAGCATCCCGTCGGCCCGTACGCGGGCGGACCGCCGCCCGAGGCACTGCAGGTGGCCATGCCGCCGCTCGACAGGTTCGGCCCGGCCGAACTCGGCCGCGCGGTCGTCGTCGCCGTCGTCATCGTCGTCGCCGTGCTGACGAAGGTGCTGGCCTGGCCGCTGCGGCCGGACGGTCGCGGGATCGTCGACGCGGCCGCCGAGGGTGTCGTCGACGCGTTCGAGACACTCGGGCCGACGTTCGTGAAGCTCGGTCAGCTCGTCGCGTCGTCGTCGGGCCTGTTCCCCAAGCCCCTCGCCGACGCGTGCCTGCGTTGCCTCGACGACGTTCCGCCCGTCCCGGCCGCGAAAGCTCGCGCGGTGCTCGAGGAGGATCTCGGGCACCGCATCGACGAGTTGTTCGCCGAGTTCGACGACACCCCGCTCGCCGCGGCCTCGGTCGCGCAGGTGCACGCGTGTGTGTTGCGGGACGGGCGCCACGCGGTGGTGAAGATCCAGCGGCCGGGCATCCGTCACCGCATGCTCGTCGATCTGCGCGCCGCGTACGCCGGTGCGCGGCTGTTGCAGGTGTTCGAGTTCTTCCGGATCGCGAATGCACCGGCGATCATCCGGGACCTCTACTCCGCGACCATGACCGAACTGAACAGTGCCGTCGAAGCGGACCGGCAGTCGCGGTTCCGGGACCGGATCGGCGCGTTCGGGGACAACAAGGGTGTCACCACCCCCGAGGTGTACTGGGACTACTGCGGTCCGCGGGTGATCTGCATGGAACGCCTGTACGGGATCCCGATGGACCGCGTCGCCGCCGATCCGGACAGTGGCGTCGACACGCGGCTGCTGATCCGGCGCGGGGTCAAGGTGTGGATCGAATCGGTCGTGCTGCACGGCCCGTTCCACGGCGACGTCCACGCCGGAAACCTGTGGCTGCTCGACGACGGCCGGCTCGCGCTCCTCGATTTCGGGATCGTCGGTGAGCTGCCCGAGCCCTGGCGGGTGATCCTCCGGGATCTGTTCCATGCCACCGCCGTCGACGGCGATTTCGCCGGCGTGGCGCGCGGGATCCGCGAACTCGGTTACGGAACCGGGACGGATCTCGACGACGAGACGCTGGGGTTGGAGGTCGCCGAGGCGCTCGCACCGCTCCTGGGGCGGGAGCTGGGGGAACTGCGGCTGAGCGACCTGATCATGGCGTTGATCCGGCTCGGCAAACGGTGGGGTGTCGCGAGCCCGGAGGAAATGGTGCTGTTCGGCAAGCAGCTCGGGTACTTCGAGCGTTATGCGCGGGCGCTGGCGCCGGGCTGGGTACTCGGCCAGGACCTGTACCTGTTCCGCAACATCTTCCCGCAGGACGTTGCGATAGGCGCGGCCGAATCGGGCATTAGCCTGCCCGACTGATCAACAACGCTCGCGGCTCTTTACAGGTCGCGCCGGCTACCCTAATTTTAACGATCGTTCGACTCAAACTTTTCGGGAAGGGATCTCCTCGCCATGAGCACCGCGAACGACGTCGTACTCAGCACCCGCAAAGGCAACGTCGTCACCTGGACGATCAACCTCCCGGACCTGCGCAATCCCATCTCCGGTGACGACGTCGTCGAACGCCTCGTCGAACTCGTCGACGAGGCGAACGCCGACATCGAGACCCGCGTCGTGATCCTGACCGGCGCCGGCAGCGCGTTCTCCGCCGGCGGCAACGTCAAGGACATGGTCGACCGCACCGGTATGTTCGCCGGCGCGCCGCACGCGCTGCGCGAGGGCTACCGCCGCGGCATCCAGCGCCTGCCGAAGGCCATCTACCACTGCGAGGTCCCGATCATCGCGGCTGTCAACGGCCCCGCGGTCGGAGCCGGTTGCGACCTGGCGATGATGTGCGACATGCGGATTGCGTCGAACACCGCGTTCTTCGCCGAGAGTTTCGTCAAGCTCGGCATCATCCCCGGTGACGGCGGCGCCTGGCTGCTGCCGCGCGCGATCGGTGCGGCCCGGGCGGCCGAGATGGCGTTCACCGGGGACCGCGTCGACGCGGCCACCGCCCTCGACTGGGGCATGGTTTCGCGTGTCGTCGAGCCGGAGAACCTGCTCGACGCCGCCCACGAACTCGCCGAGCGTGTCGCCGTCAACCCGCCGAACGCCCTGCGTATGACCAAGAAGCTTCTGCGTGAAGGCCAGCGCGTCGACCTCGACACGCTGCTCGAGCTCTCCGCCTCGCTGCAGGCACTGTCCCACCACACCGCCGATCACCGGGAAGCGTTGTCCGCCTTCCTCGAACGCCGCACCGGGAACTTCACCGGCGAGTGACCCCGGCACCGCCCACACTTTCGACAAGGACGATCACATGAAGCGCACAATCCTCACCGAAGAGCACGAACAGTTCCGGAAGATGGTGCGCGACTTCATCGAACGCGAAGTCGCACCGCACCGCGAGGAATGGGACGAGATCGGCCACCCGCCCCGCGAATTCTTCAAGCGCCTCGGCGAACTCGGCATCCTCGGCATCCAGGTCCCCGAAGAATTCGGTGGCGGCGGCGAATCCAGCTTCGTCTACAACACCATCGTGTTCGAGGAGGTCGCGCGCGCGGGAGTCTCCTTCGGCGGCTACACCGTTCACGCCTGCCTGATCCTGCCGTACCTGCTCGAATACGCCACCGAGGAGCAGAAGAAGCGCTGGCTGCCCGGCTTCGCGGACGGCTCGATCATGACCGCCATCGCGATGACCGAACCCGGCACCGGCTCCGACCTGGCGAACATCGCGACCACCGCGAAGCTGTCCGAGGACGGCAGCCACTACATCATCAACGGCGCCAAGACGTTCATCACCGGCGGCGCCACCGCCGACCTGATCCTCACCGTGTGCCGCACCTCGCCGTTCGACCCCGAGAACCGGCGCGGCGGCCTCTCCATCATCGCGGTTCCGACTGCGAACGAAGGCTTTTCGGTCGGACGCAAGCTCAACAAGATCGGGCTGCACCAGCAGGACACCGCCGAGCTGTCGTACAACGACGTCAAGGTTCCTGTCGAGAACCTCCTCGGCGAGGAGGGCAAGGGCTTCTCGTACCTGACCCACAACCTGCCGCAGGAACGCCTGAGCATCGCCCTGAACCAGGTCGGGTTCGCCGAGGCCGCGATCGCGCACGCGATCGCCTACACCTCGGACCGCAAGGTGTTCGGCAAGCCCGTCGCCGCGTTCCAGAACACCAAGTTCGTTCTCGCCGAGTGCTCGGCCGAGACCCAGATGGCCCGCGTCTACGTCGACCACTGCCTCGAACTGCTCGACCGCAAGGAGCTGACGGTCGCCGACGCGGCGCGCGCGAAGCTCGTGTGCACCGAGATCGCCGGGCGGGTCATCGACAAGTGCCTGCAGCTGCACGGCGGATACGGCTACATCACCGAGTACCCCATCGCCCGCCTGTACGCGGACACCCGCGTCACCCGCATCTACGGCGGCACCAGCGAGGTCATGAAGACGATCATCTCCAAGGATCTGGGGCTGTAGGAATGTATCCGGGTCGCTACGCCGCCACCACCCCGGACCGTCCGGCGGTACACGAGGCCGCGACCGGACGCGTGATCACCTATCGCGAGCTCGAGGACGCGTCGGTACGGTTCGCGCACTGGCTGCGCCGGCACGGCGTCGGGGTCGGCGACCACATCGCCGTCCTCACCGTCAACGACGCCACGGTGTTCGAACTGTACTGGGGCGCAGTGCGTTCGGGTGTGTATATCACCCTGGTCAACACGCACCTCGCACCCGCCGAGGCGGCGTACATCGTCGACGACTGCGACGCGAAGGTGCTCGTCGTGTCCGCGCCGCTGGCGCAGCTCGCCCGCGACATCGTGCCGCTCACGCCGAAGGTGGCGCACCGCCTGGCATTCGGAGCTCCGGTGCCCGGCCACCTGGTGTACGAGGACGAGGTGGCGGACCTGCTGACGGTCCCGCCCGCCGACCAGCCCCGCGGCAGCGACATGCTGTACTCGTCCGGAACCACCGGACGCCCGAAGGGCATCCGGCCGCCCCTCAGCGGCGCACAGGTCGGTGACGAGCCGGGCCCCCCGCTGCTCAACACGGTGCGGGGCTTCGGATTCGACGAGAACACCGTCTACCTGTCGCCGGCGCCGATCTACCATGCCGCGCCGCTGCGTTACGGCGCATCGACCCAGGCGCTCGGCGGGACAGTCGTGCTCACGGACCGGTTCGACGCCGAGCGCTGCCTCGAGTACATCGAGCGGTACCGCGTCACCCACAGCCAGTGGGTGCCCACGCATTTCGTTCGGATGCTGCGGCTTCCGCAGGAGGTGCGGGACCGATACGACCTGTCGTCGATGAAGTACGCGCTGCACTCGGCGGCGCCGTGCCCGGTCGACGTCAAGCAGGCGCTCATCCGCTGGTGGGGTGAGATCGTGTACGAGTACTTCTCGTCCACCGAGGCCATCGGCAGCACGGTGATCACCCCGCAGGAGTGGCTCCGCAAGCCGGGCAGCGTCGGCCGGACGGGCGGGCCGGGGACACTCGGCATCGCGCACATCTGCGACGAGGCGGGGAACGAACTTCCGTCGGGGGATATCGGTGTCCTGTACTTCGAGCGGCAGGACTATCGGCTCGAGTACCACAAGGATCCCGAGAAGACCGCGCGCACACGGCATCCGGTCCACGAGGACTGGATGACGACCGGCGACCTCGGTTACCTCGACGCCGATGGCTTCCTCTTCCTGACCGGACGCGACAACTTCACGATCATCTCGGGTGGCGTGAACATCTACCCTCAGGAGATCGAGAACCTGCTCGCACTGCACCCGGCCGTCGCCGACGTCGCGGTGGTCGGGGTGCCGGACCGCGACTTCGGGGAACGGGTGGAGGCATTCGTCCAGCTCGTCCCCGGTGTGGCCACCGGCGACGACACCGAACGCGACATCGTCGACTACTGCCGCGACCGGCTGTCGTCGTTCAAGTGCCCTCGCCGGGTGCGGTTCGTCGGCGACCTGCCGCGCACCCCCACCGGCAAGATGGTCAAGGGCGCGTTGCGGGAGCTGATCGACACGTACGCGGATGCCGAGGCACACTGATGGCACTGTCACCGCGGCAGCGGATGTTCGTCGAGGTGGGGCGAAAGGAGTTCGTCCGCAACGGATACGGCTCCTCGTCCATCCGCACCATCGCGCAGGAGGCGGGCGTGAGCCTGTCCGCCCTGTACTACCACTACAAGAACAAGCAGGATCTGCTGCTCGCCATCCTCATGGACGGCGTCGACACCTACGACTCGCTGTGGGAGAAGGCGCTGGAAGCCGCCGGTGACGATCCGGTCGAGCAGTTGCGCGCATTCGTCCGCGCGAACGTCGAATTCCGCACGCAGTTCCCCGAACACGGGCGCATGATCGCCACCGAGATCCGTAACCTCGAATCCGAGGGTGCGCGGCTCTACGACGAGCGGCGACGGGTGGGGCGGCAGCGGATCCGCACGATCATCGACGACGGTGTCGCGGCGGGGGTCTTCACGACGAAGTACCCGGACGACTGCCGCAAGTCGATTCTCGCGATGACGGCCGCGATCGCGAACTGGTACGACCCGAACGGACCCGACACTCCCGCCGAACTCGGCGAACGGTACGCGGAGATGGCATTGAACCTCCTGTGCCCCGGGGATATACCGGAATCGTCGGCCGGGAAGAAAGGTTAGGACATGAGTACGAAACTGGTGCCGCCGGCCGGCGCCCCCGATCCCGCGCTCGCGCAACTGCGGGCCGAAGTGCGGGAGTTCCTGCACGAGCAGATCGAGAAGGGGGTCTTCACCCCCGGCATCGACACGTGGCTGACGCGGTGGAATCCCGACTTCACGCGGTCGCTCGCCGCGAAGGGCTGGATCGGCATGACGATCCCCACCGAGTACGGCGGGCACGGGCGCACGTTCATGGAGCGGTTCGTCGTCACCGAGGAACTGCTGGCGGTCGGTGCCCCGGTCGCGGCCCAGTGGGTCGCGGACCGGCAGGCCGCGCCGTCGTTGCTGAAGTACGGCACCGAGGAGCAGAAGCGGCGGTTCCTCCCCGGCATCGCGGCCGGTGAAATCTGCTGGGCCATCGGCATGTCCGAACCCGACTCCGGTTCCGACCTCGCGAGCGTGAAGACCCGGGCGACGCAGGTGGACGGCGGCTGGCGCATCAGCGGCACCAAGCTGTGGACCTCGGGGGCACATCACGCCGACGCGTTCTTCGCCCTGGCCCGGTCCGCGCCGCTGGACCCGGCGCACCGACACGACGGGCTCAGCCAGTTCATCGTGCTGCTGGACTCACCCGGTGTGACGATCCGCCCCATCCTGTCGATGTCCGGTGAGCACCACTTCAACGAGGTGCTGCTCGACGACGTGTTCGTTCCCGACGACCTGGTGCTCGGCACCGTCGGCTCCGGCTGGGAGCAGGTCACCAGCGAACTGGGCTTCGAGCGCAGCGGGCCGGAACGATTCCTGTCCACGTTCGGTCTCCTCGAGGAGCTCGTGCGCGGCGCGGGCGCCGGCAGCGTCGACCGCGATCCGCGGATCGGCGCGTCGATCGGCCGGATCGCGGGGCTGCGCCGCATGTCGCGTGCCGTCTCCGAATCGCTGCAGCGCGGTGAGGACGCGGCCCTGTCGGCGTCGGTCGTGAAGGTGCTCGGCACCGGGCTCGAAGGCGACATCGCCGACCTCGCCGACGAACTCGTCGGCTACGGCCCCGGCGACGACCAGCTCGCGCAGCTGGTCCGGGCGGGTGTGATGCAGCGACCCGGTTTCACGCTGCGCGGTGGTACGAGCGAGATCCTGCGCGGGGTCATCGCACGAGGATTGGGGTTGCGTTGACGCAGTCGACCGAATTGCAGGACTTCGAACAGATGCTCGCCGAGGTGCTCACCGCCGGCGACGATCACCGGATCGGGGAGGTCATCGAGCTCGACCGTCCGTTGTGGACCACGCTCGCCGAGCTCGGGCTGACCCGGCTCACCGGTGACGAGGCCACCGGTGGCAGCGGCGCCGGCTGGACCGAGGCCGCGCTGCTGCTGTCCGCGGCCGGTCGCGCCGCCGCGGCCGTCCCCGTCGCCGAACACGATCTGCTCGCCGGATGGCTGCTCGAACAGGCCGGGCTTCCCTCCGACGACGGGGTGCGCACCGCCGCGGTGCTCGACTCCGAGGGGCACGCCCGGTACGTGCCGTGGGCGCGCGACGCGGATGCCGTCGTCGTGCTGTGGCAGGGCACCGACGGATGGTCGGTGGCCGACGTGCCGCGCGATCGCATCGAGCTGACCGAAGCGGTCAACCTTGCGGCCGAGCCCCGCGACCACGTGCGGGTCGATCTGTCCGGGTTGTCGGGTACTCCGGTATCCGACACCGTCGCCGAGCAGTTCCGCTACCGCGGTGCGCTGGCCCGGGTGCTGATGTCGGCCGGCGCGATGGACCGCATCCTCGAACTGGTCGTCGAACACACCACCGCCCGCGTGCAGTTCGGACGCGCCCTGGGCAAGTTCCAGGCCGTCCAGGCGCTGGTGTCGGATCTGGCCGCCGAGGCGGCACTCGCACGGGCTGCCGCCGACGCCGCGGTCGATTCCGCCGTCGAACGCGGATTCGACGACGCGGCAACACGATTCGACATCGCTGCGGCGGTGTCCTGTGCCGGGCATGCGGCGGGGAAGATCGCGCGGAACGCGCACCAGGCGCTCGGCGCGATCGGATTCACGATGGAACACGAGCTGCACCGTCACGCGAACCGGATCCTGTCGTGGCGCAGTGAATTCGGATCACTCGCGTCGTGGGACGCGGAACTGCTCGACACCGCGGTCGCGTCCGGCGACGTGTGGGCGTTGCTCACCGGAGGTTCCGCGTAGCTGCCCCGGCGGCCCGGGTGCGACTGGCAGAATGAAACGGCCGGTCGCATCCGGGCCGGTTTCGCTCGCCGGAAGGACCTCGACGATGGCGCACGTGAATCTCGGTAAGCAGCATCCGGCCCCGTACAAGAGCGTGCTGGCGCTGAACAAGGAGGTCGAGGAGGCCGTCGCGCGGGCCGAACTCGATCCGAAGCTGGCCGAACTGGTGAAGATCCGGGTGTCGCAGCTCAACGGATGTGCGTTCTGCCTGCGCATGCACACCCGCGATGCGCTAGACAAGGGCGAGACCACGGATCGTCTCGCGGTCCTCGCGGCCTGGTGGGAGTCGCAGTACTTCACCGAACAGGAGCGGGCCGCGCTCGCGCTCGCCGAGGAGGTCACGCACCCCATGGAGCCGGGTCGTCACGAATGGGACGACGGTTCGCTCAACGGCGAGCAGGTCTCCGCGATCACGTGGCTCGCGATCGTCATGAACGCGTGGAACCGCATCGCGGTCCGAAGCCATTACCCCGTGGCCCCCTGACCCGTGCGCGTTTTCGGTAGCAGCAACTACCGAAAACGCGCACGAGGGGCAGGGTCAGCGCAGGTAGAGACGCACCCTGTCGATCTCGTCGCGCAGCAGATGGATCTCGTGGGCGGTGGGAGGTTCGGTCACGGTCAGGGTGTCCGAGACCTTCAGATCCCAGCCGGTCGCGGCGCGCACCTCGTCGACGGTGACGCCTTCGTGCACGCTGGTGAGTTCGAGTTCGTCGAACGGACCGCTGCGGGAGAGCACACCCAGGCTCGTGAACACCTTGGTGACGCCCCTGCCGCGCGGCATCATCCCGACACCGGCCTCGCGGGCGCGCACCGGGGACGGGGACGTGCAGAAGTCGAGCTCGGCGGGGAAGGAGCTCGGGTCGTGCCGGCGCATCACCACGAAGACCTCACCCGCATTCGGCATGATCTCGGCGGCGCCGCCCGCCCCCGGCAATCGCACGGTTGGCTTGTCCCAGTCGCCGATCATGCTGGTGTTCAGGCTGCCGTATCGGTCGATCTGGCCGGCGCCGAGGAACCCGACGTCGACGTTGCCGCCCTGCAGCACGTATCCGAACAGCGACGCCATCGAGACGACGGACTCGGCACCGGACACCACCACCGAGTCGGCGATCCCCTCGGCCATCGCTTCGGGATGTGCACCGCACACACCGGATTCGTAGATCAACTCCACGTCGGGGTTCGACGTGCGGGCCGCGAGGTCCACCGCGAGCGTCGGAAGTCCCACGCCCGCGAAGACCCGGGTCTTACCGGCCAGGGCGCGTGCGGCGACCGAGACGATCAGCTCTGTCGTGGAGAAGGTTTCGGCAGCAGTCACTTTCGGCTCCCATAGTTGACGGTACCGGAATGGCGCGGTGCGACCTCGAGGTCGCTCCAGTAGTCGTCGCCGAGCTTGGCGAGGTAGGCGTCGTGGTCGGGGAGTTCGAACACCCACTCCTTGAGCCACGTGCGCAGTGCCTGCGGGTCCTTGCTGATCGCCGTCCACCGGCGGTAGAACGCGCAGTCGCGGTCGTAGTAGCCCTGCGCGTAGGACGGGTGCGCGCCGCGCGGGCACACGACGACGGCATCCACCGCGTGGGACGGGATGAGCGTGCGGCTCGGGTCGGAGCGGATCACGTCGTCGTCGACGATCTCCTCGACCACGACGATCGCGTGCTTCGCCGCGTAGACGGCTTCCTGCTGGACACCGGCGATGCCCCAGATCTGGACGTTGCCGGACCGGTCGGCGCGTTGCGCGTGGATGATCGTCACGTCCGGATTCAACGGTGGCACAACGTAGATGCTGCCCTCGCCGTACGGGTCGTCGACGAGGCGGATCTGCGGGTTGAGAGCGGGCAGGTCGCTGCCGGCGTAGGAACGCAGCGGGAAGAACGGCAGTCCGGCCGCGCCGGCCTGGTAGCGGCACACCATCCCGTAGTGGCTGTACTCCTCGACCTCGAGCTTCACGGGGTCGTGCTTCTCGATGCGTCGACGAATTTCGTACAGCGATCCGGCGGAGCCGCTCGCGAAGAACGACGCGACCAGCTTCGAGACGCAGTCGGCGGCGATGAGCTGGTCGGAGATGATGTCGGGCGTCATCCGGCACAGCGTCAGGTCCTTGCGGCCCTGGCGGATGATCTCGTGGGCGGCCGCGAACGGGATCAGGTGCGAGAAGCCTTCGAGGGCGACCGTCATCCCGTCCTGCACGTACGTGGCGACGGCGTCGCGCATCGTCATGACTTTGTCTGCGGCCATAGCGAACTCCTGCTCGTTCTCTGCTGTCCTATGACTGTGACATGCGCAATAGATGCAGTCCAATACAAAGTGTTGCCAGCTCTGATATCAGAAGAGGAATAATCTGGAGTGGTGGAGATCCATGAGATCAGAGCCTTTCTTGCGGTCGCGGAGGAGCTGCACTTCGGGCGTGCTGCGCAGCGCCTGCACATGGCGCAGCCGCCGCTCAGCCGCACCATCCGGCAACTCGAGAAGGGGCTCGGGGCAACGCTGTTCGAGCGGAGCACGCGCAGTGTCCGGCTGACCGAGGCGGGACGTGCCCTCGTCGAACCGGCTCGCGCGATCCTCGACGCGGTGCGCCTGGCGGAGATGGCGGTGACCGCAGCCGGGCGCGGCCGGACCGGACGAGTGCGGATCGGGTTCGCCGGCTCGTCGTCGCACCATCTGGTGGGCCGGTGGGCGAAGCTGGTGCGACGCACACATCCGGGCATCGAATTCGTGCTCGCCGGATCGAGTTACGCCAGCGAAGTCGTGAACCGGCTCGCGGAGGGCACCCTGGACATCGGCATCGTGCGACTGCTGTTCTTCCCACCCGGGATCGCGTCGCGGGTCGTCGCCCGCGAGGACCTGGTGATCGGGCTGCCCCGCGAGCACCGGCTCGCCGGGCGGACGAGCCTGAGCCTCGACGAACTCGCCGACGAACCGTGGGTGATGCTCCCCGCCGAACCGGGGTCGATGCTGCGCGAGCTGCTGCTGCGTCTCGCGCACGATGTCGGGTTCACGCCGCGGATCGTGCAGAGCGCACCGGATTCCCTGTCCCTCGCCGCGCTGGTCTCCGCCGATGTCGGCTGCACGCTGACGGTCTCGTCGGTGGCTCAGCACGTCGTCAACCCGGAGGTGGTGTTCATACCTCTGGAGGGTCAGCCGCCGATCGACGTGCGGCTGGTGTGGCGAGAGGACGACACCAGCCCGGCGCTCGCGGAGGTCCTCCGGCTCTCCGAGGAGGCTCTGCCGACCCCGGGTGCTGCGGCTCTGCCGACTCCGGGTGCTGCGGCTCTGCCGACTCCGGGTGCTGCGGCTCTGCCGACCCCGGGTGCTGGGGCTCTGCCGACCCCGGGCGACCGATCCTCCTGACGCAAGCGAGCGGTGCCGAACCCGGGAAGGGTTCGGCACCGCTCGGTGTGTCGGGTTGTCCGTCAGGCTCCGACGCGGACCCGGCCGGTCGATTCGGTCGCGGACTCGGTGCGGGTCGTGGATGCGGCAGCCTCGGCCGCTTCCTGCGCCTCGAGCTCCAGCTCGGCCTCGTCGGCCTGCTCCGCGATCGACAGTGCCTTCGGGTTGTAACCGGTGCGCTTGAGCAGAAGCAGGGTGCACACCAGCGACACCGCGGCGTACGTTCCGGCGGCGATCGCGACGCCGGTGACGTTGCCGGAGCTGTTGAGCAGCCACTGCGCCAGGACCGGGGTGCCGCCGCCGACGATGAGCGAGCACAGCTGGTAGGCCGCGGACAGGCCCGAGTAGCGGATCTTCGCGGGGAAGGCGCGGGCCAGGATGCCGCCGATGGCCCCGTAGAACATCGAGTGCGGAATCGTCGCCAGGCACATGCCGACCGCGGCGATCGCGAACGTTTCGGTGCGGATCGCGTAGAACATGGCCGGCATCAGGAACAGTTCGGGAACGATCATCAGGCACATCGCGACGCGCATGTCGATCTTCGACACGAGCACGGCACCGAACGGCTGCACGATGAACTGGACGACGAGTGCGATGGCGATGATGCCGAGGAACGTGCCGCGCTCGTATCCGAGTTCGCTTGTCGCCCAGGACAATGCGAACGTGTTCTTGAAGTAGGTGACCTGGGCGAGCGGCAGGGCGCCGGCGCCGAGCAGGACGAGCACCCAGTGCTTGCGCAGCACCTCGGCGATCGGCAGCTTGACGGTCTTCTTCTTGGCGAGCACGGCCTTCATCGCGTCGGACTCTTCGAGCTTGAGCCGGATCACCATGCCGACGATCACGAGCAGCGCCGAGAACAGGAACGGGATGCGCCATCCGTAGAGCAGGAATTCGGGCGTCGGCATCGACGAGAGCAGGAAGAACGCCATGGTGGCGAGGAGGTTGCCCGCCGGAGAACCCTGCTGCGCGAACGCGGAGTACAGGATGCCCTTGCCCTTGGGGGCGTTCTCGCTGGCGATCAGGACGGCACCGCCCCATTCACCGCCGACCGCGATGCCCTGCAGGACCCGCAGGAACACCAGCAGGATCGGCGCCCACATCCCGATCCGGTCGTAGGCGGGGAGCAGACCCACACCGACGGTCGAGACACCCATCATGATCAGCGTGATCACCAGGGTGTTCTTGCGGCCGATGCGGTCGCCGAGGTGCCCGAAGATCACGCCGCCGATGGGGCGGGCGAGGAATCCGGCCCACAGGGTGACGAACGCCAGGAGGGTTGCGACGCCCGCCGGGAGTTCGTCGGAGAAGAAGATCTTGCCGAAGACGAGCGCTGCCGCCGTGCCGTAGATGTAGAAGTCGTACCACTCGATGGTGGTGCCGACGAAGGAGGCGATTCCGGCTTTTCGGGCCTTCTTCGTCGCTTCCCGGTCGATGGGGGACGCACTCATACCTCGTCCTCTCTTCTGGGGGGATGGGGTTCTCGGATGCCGAGCCGTATCCTGTGCTCCGCATCACAAAGAATTCCAGCGCGGACTGTGGCTGTCCAATACTTGATGGCGGCGTGATTGTTAGCGAACGCGTATCAATCGGTGTTGTCACCTGTGCGCTCCCTGCACGGAGCGCAGTCGGCACCGATGCGGACGCGTCTGGTACCTGTGAAAGTTATGAGCGAACTCAGCGCGAAAGACAGCGGGTCGTCGGACCTCCCCTTGGCCGGCTTCACCGTGGTGAGCCTCGAACAGGCGGTCGCGGCGCCGCTCGCGACCCGGCACCTCGCGGACCTGGGTGCCCGGGTGATCAAGGTGGAACGGGTCGGCGACGGCGATTTCGCCCGCGCCTACGACAGCGCCGTGCTGGGACAGGCCGCCCACTTCGTGTGGCTCAACCGGGGCAAGGAGTCGTTCGCCGTCGATCTGAAGGCCGACGACGGGATCGCCGCCGTGAAATCCCTGATCCGCGGTGCCGATGTGTTCCTGCAGAACCTCGCGCCCGGTGCGGCCGAACGACTCGGGCTCGGCGCCGACGAACTGCGCGCCGACCATCCCGAACTGATCGTGGTGAACATGTCCGGTTACGGCACCGACGGTCCGATGCGCGACCGGAAGGCGTACGACCTGCTGGTGCAGTCTGAGACCGGGCTGTGCTCGATCACCGGCACACCCGAGACGGCCGTGAAGACCGGCATCCCCACCGCGGACATCGCCGCCGGAATGTACGCGCTGACCTCGATCCAGGCCGCGCTGCTGCGTCGTTGCCGCATCGGCGTGGGCGCGACGATCGACGTCTCGATGTTCGACGCGACCGCCGAATGGCTCGGCTACCCGATGTACCTGCAGATGTATCAAGATCGGCAGGTTCCGCGAATGGGGCTGGCGCACACGTCGATCGCGCCGTACGACAAGTACCCGACCGCCGACGGAGAGATCCTCATCGGCGTCCAGAACGATCGCGGCTGGCGCACCCTGACCGATGTGCTGGGGCTGCCGGAACTGGCGGACGACCCGCGGTATGCGACGAACGTCGAGCGGGTGCGTCGCCGCGAGGAGGTCGACGCGATCGTCGGGGAGGCGACGAAGCAGTTCGCGAGCGACGTGCTCGACGAGAAGCTCGCCGCCGCCGGCGTGCCCGCCGCACGGTTGCGTGATCTGCGCGGGCTCATCGAACATCCGCAGCTCGCCACCCGCGACCGGTGGCGCGAGGTCGAGACCCCTGCCGGTCCCATCCGGGCGGTTCGTCCGCCGATGAACTTCCGGGACGTCGAACTGCCGATGGGGGCGGTGCCCGCGCTCGGCGAGCAGACCGATGCGGTGCTGGCCGAGCTCGGCCTGACCGACGAGCAGGTCGCGGGACTGCGGGCCGCAGGCATCGTCGGCTAGAGAATGTACGGCCAATCGGGGCCGGATTTGCACCGTTTGTCGGTCGCGAATCCGGCCCAGATTGCGTGTTCGGGGAGATTCCGGGGCGTGCCCTGTTGACGTGGGCGGTCGCGTACCGAAAAATGGCCGTACAAATCTTGTTCCCGTTGAGGAGTTAATCCATGACCCGAGCGGCCCTCGTCGCCCCCGTCCGCACGCCCGTCGGCCGATTCGGTGGTGCACTCCGGGACGTCTCCGCCGTCTCCCTCGCGACCACCGTCGTCAAGGAGACCGTCGCCCGCTCCGGCGTCGACCCGGAACTGATCGAGGAGGTCGCGTTCGGGCAGTCCTACGCGAGCTCCGAGGCGCCGTGCATCGGTCGTTGGGCCGCCCTCGACGCGGGCCTGCCGATCTCGGTCGCAGGAATCCAGACCGACCGCCGCTGCGGCACCGGCCTGCAGGCGCTGGTCACCGCCGCGATGATGGTGCAGACCGGTGCCGCGAACGTCGTCGTCGCCGGTGGCGTCGAGTCGATGAGCAACATCGAGCACTACACGACCGGTGCCCGCTGGGGCACCCGCGCCGGCAGCCTGAACCTCTACGACCGCCTCGACCGCGGTCGCGAGCGGTCGCAGCCGGAATGGCGTTTCGGCAAGATCAGCGGAATGATCGAGACCGCGGAGAACGTCGCCAAGCAGTGCGGTATCACGCGTGAGGACTCCGACGCGCTCGCAGCGGAAAGTCACCGCCGCGCCCACGAATCCTGGGAGACAGGGCGTTTCGATGACGAGGTCGTGCCGGTCGAGATCGTCGACCGCAAGGGGAACACCACCGTCGTCTCCCGCGACGAGGGCATCCGGCCCGACAGCACCGTCGAATCGCTCGCCAAGCTCCGCACGGTGACCCCGCACGGCGTCGTCACCGCCGGTAACGCAAGCCAGCAGAACGACGCTGCCGCAGCTCTTCTCGTCGTCGCCGAGGACAAGCTCGACGAGTACGGGCTCGAGCCGATCGGATTCCTGGAGGGCTGGACCGCTGCCGGCTGCGACCCCGCGACCATGGGTCTCGGCCCGGTCGCGGCGACCCGGAAGCTGTTCGACCGCACCGGACTCGGATTCGACGACTTCGATCTCGTCGAACTCAACGAGGCGTTCGCCTGCCAGGTTCTCGGTGTGCTGAAGGAATGGGGCTGGGACGACCGGGATCGACTGAACGTCAACGGATCCGGTATCTCGCTGGGCCACCCGATCGGCGCGACCGGTGTGCGCATGACGGCGACCGCCCTGCACGAACTGAAGCGCCGTGGCGGCGGCCGAGCACTGGTGACCATGTGCATCGGCGGCGGCCAGGGCATGGCTGCCTCGATCACCACCGCATAGGACACGAGATGACGGACCGCGACTGGACCCTGTGGGCACGCTGCCGGGGCATGGACACCACGACGTTCTTCCCGCAGAAGGAGGACGGCCGGCTCGCGGCGGCGCGCGCCGAAGCCGCGGCAAAATCGATCTGCCGATCGTGCGCGGTGGTCGCCGAATGCCGCGAGACGGCGCTGCAGGCGGACGAGACGCACGGCATCTGGGGCGGCATGACGTACGCGGAACGCCGCGCATACGCCCGCGCGCGGAAGCTGGGTCGCGTACTGTCCGCGTGACCGCTCGCCGCTACGGTGGGTTACCGGAGCGAATGTATCGTTCGTCTCCTTCAACCGAGCGAACGGTACATTCGCTCGGAGAATGCGGCGAGCACCGGACAGCGCGGACGCCGCGCGGAGAGTGTGGAAGGCACGCGGTGGGTGAGAACGGGACGGACGAGGTCGGTGCCGGCGGCGCGCACGGTGCCCTCGACCGGAACACGGTGCTCGGCAAGGTCATGATCGTGCTGCACGCCTTCACGATCGACGACCACGGCGTCAGCCTGGCCGAACTCGCCCGCCGCACCGGCATCCCGAAGGCTTCGCTGCACCGTATCGCCACCGATCTCGTCGGGGTGCGGCTGCTCGAACGCACCCCGGCCGGGTACCGGCTCGGCCGTCAGCTCTTCGAACTGGGGATGCGCGCCTCGGTGGAGCGCAGTCTCGTCGAGGTCGCGATCCCGTTCATGGAGGACCTGTACGAACGCACCCACGAGACGGTGCATTTCGGGATCCGTGACGGCATGGAGGTCGTCTACCTGACCAAGATCGGCGGCCACCGGCAGGTCGGCGCGCCGTCTCGGGTGGGTGGCCGGATGCCGTTGTACTGCACCGCAATCGGGCGTGCCCTGCTGGCGTGGGCGGAACCCGAGGTGGTGACGCATGTGCTCACCGGCCCGTTGCCGCGGCGCACTCCGCGCACGGTCGCGACGCCGGGCATGCTGCGGCAGCTGCTCGACCGGGTGATCTCCGAGGGGGTGTCCTACGAGTTCGAGGAGTCCGCGCCGGGCATCGTGTGCGTCGGCGCCCCGATCTTCGAATCGGAGGGACGTGCCGTCGCCGCGATCAGTGTCACCGGCCCGGTGACCGGGTTCCGGCCGCAGCAGCACGCCGCGTCGGTGCGGGCGGCCGCCGCCGGTATCGGTGCGACCCTCGCGCGGCGCGCGCACCTCTCCGAACAGCCCGACTGAGTTCAGCCGAGACTGGTCACCGGGATCAGTCCGCGCGTGATCGCCGAGCTCTCGTCGGACAACAGGAACGAGATGACCTTCGCGATGTCCTCCGGCTTCGACCAGTGCGTCGTGTCCGCGTCGGGCATCGCGGTCCGATTGCCGGGGGTGTCGATGACCCCGGGCAACAGCGCATTGACGCGGATGCGGTCGGGCCGGTACTCGACGGCGAGGGACTGCACGAGCGACGCGACCGCTGCCTTCGACGCGATGTAGGCGGCTGCGCCGGTGAACGGATTGTTGGTCGCGGCCGCCGAGATGCACACCACGGAGCCGCCGCCACCGCGGATCAGATGCGGCAGCGCCGCCTGCGTCACCGCGTAGGTGGTGCGCAGATTGAGGTCGATCTGGGAGTCGAGCACCTCGACCGGAGCCTCGTGGACACGCTGACCGGACACGAAGCCGCCGACCAGGTTGACCACACCGAACAGCGGGGCATCGGGATCGGCGGCGGCGAGGTCGACGGCCGCCTCGAGCTGCGCCTCGTCGGACAGGTCGGCCTCGATGAGGTGCAGGTTCGGGTGTTCGGGGACGCGGTCGAGCTCCTCCTTGACGAGCCACGGCACGACGACCCGCCAGCCTGCCGCCAGCAGATGCGCGGTCACGGCGGAACCCAGGCCGCCGGTGCCACCGGTGATGAGTGTGGTGCGTGTCATAGTCGGCAGATTAGGGCATGGCAAGTCACAGTCGCGCGGCGGGTTCCGGCAGGTGGGCAGTGCGCCGCCCCAGCTGTGCGTGTAGATGCCCACAACGGGCGCATCGGTGACGTACGTTCGAGGTCATGAAGGATATCGAGGCCGAACGCATCACTGTCGGCGGATTGTCGGCGTTCTTCGCGAGACCGCTCGGACGCAGCCGCGGCGGGATGCTGCTGCTCCCCATGATCACCGGCATCGGCGCGCAGGTCCGCGAATACGCGGAGGACATCGCCGGGGCCGGACTGACCGCGCTCGTGTGGGACCCGTTCCACGGGGTCAGCGACGACGACGCCCCGCGCGAACGCCTCGTCGAACTGATGAACGGCCTCGACGACGAGGCATGCGTCGCCGAGATGCGCACGCTGCTCGACCACATGTTCGGCGAACTGGAACTCGAGTCGGTCGGTGTGATCGGCTGGTGCCTCGGTGGACGCCTCGCCCTGATCCTCGGCAGCCGCGACGACCGGCTGGCGAACGTCGTCGCCTACCACCCGTCGATCCACGACGAGAGGCCCCCGAACCAGACCGTCGATGCCGTCGACAGCGCCGGGCGGATCACCGCCCCGGTGATGGTGCTGCACGCGGGCGCCGACACCGTCATGTCGCCGGCCACGTTCGCACGGTTGCAGACGACCTTGCAGAACCGGGAGTCGGGTGCGACCGTAATGCACGTTTATCCGGGTGCCGAGCACGGTTTCAGCGTGCGCGCCCGGCACACGAACCCGGTCAACGCCGCAGCGTATGCGGTGTCCTGGCCGCAGGTTCTCGAGTTCGCGGCCGCCACCACGGGGGGCGACGACGACCGGGGCAGGTTGCGTCCGTCCGGCTGAGGACGACGATGGAGAGTGCGCACGGCAGGTTCGGTCACACAAGGAAGTGAGACTCGCCTATGAGTTCGGACGTACAGAGTTCAGCGCGACGCAGCGCGGTGGGGGAACCCGACCGTAGCGACGAGGTGACCGTCCTCGAACAGGTGGTCATCCGCATCGCCGGCGACTCCGGCGACGGCATGCAGCTCGCCGGGGACCGGTTCACCGCCGAAGCCGCCGCGTTCGGCAACGACCTGGCCACCCAACCGAACTTCCCTGCGGAGATCCGCGCTCCACAGGGCACCCTGCCGGGTGTCTCGAGCTTCCAGATCCAGATCGCCGAGTACGACATCCTCACGGCCGGCGACCGTCCCGACGTGCTCGTCGCGATGAACCCGGCCGCGCTGAAATCGAACATCGCGGACCTGCCGGCCGGCGGAATCCTCATCGTCGACATCGACGAATTCACCAAGCGCAACCTCGCGAAGGTCGGCTACGACTCCGACCCGCTCGCCACCCCGGAGTTCGAGCAGTACCAGGTGCACGCGATCCCGATGACGTCATTGACCGTCGGTGCCGTGGAACCGGCCGGGCTCGGACGGAAGGACTCACAGCGGTCGAAGAACATGTTCGCGCTCGGCGTGCTGTCGTGGATGTACGGACGGCCGATCGCCGCGGTCGAGGAATTCCTCGACCGGAAGTTCGCGGCCCGGCCTGACGTCGCGCAGGCGAACATCCTGGCATTGCGCGCCGGCTGGAACTACGGGGAAACCACCGAATCGTTCGCCTCGCGATTCGAGATCGCGGCGGCGGCCCTGCCGTCCGGGACCTATCGGCAGATCACCGGCAACACCGCGCTCGCGTACGGGCTGGTCGCGGCCGGGCGGACGGCCGGGATGGACGTCTTCCTCGGCACCTACCCGATCACCCCGGCCTCGGACATCCTGCACGAACTGAGCAAACTCAAGCACTTCGGCGTGGTCACCTTCCAGGCGGAGGACGAGATCGCCGGGATCGGCGCCGCGCTCGGCGCGTCCTACGGCGGTGCGCTCGGCGTCACCAGCACGTCCGGTCCCGGTGTCGCCCTGAAATCCGAGGCGATCGGCCTGGCGGTGATGACGGAACTGCCGCTGATCGTCGTCGACGTCCAGCGCGGCGGCCCGTCGACGGGCCTGCCCACCAAGACCGAACAGGCCGACCTGCTGCAGGCCATGTTCGGCCGCAACGGCGAATCCCCGGTCGCGATCGTCGCGCCGCAGTCTCCGGCCGACTGTTTCGACGCGGCGCTCGAGGCCGCGCGGATCGCCGTCACCTACCGCACCCCGGTGATGCTGCTGTCCGACGGCGCAATCGCCAACGGTTCCGAACCGTGGCGGATCCCCGACGTCGCGACGCTGCCCGCCATCGAACCGGACCTCGCGCGTGCGAACGGCGACGGCGCCCACCTGCCGTATGCGCGGGACCCGGACACGCTGGCCCGGGACTGGGCGATCCCGGGGACGGCCGGTCTCGAACACCGCATCGGCGGGCTCGAGAAGGCCAACGGCACCGGCGACATCTCGTACCACCACACCAACCACGAACTCATGACGCGGGTGCGCGCGGCCCGGATCGCCGGGATCACCGTGCCCGACCTCGACGTGGACGACCCGACCGGTGACGCGACCGTCCTCGTTCTCGGTTGGGGTTCGTCGTACGGTCCGATCGGTGAGGCGGTGCGCCGGATGTGGCGCGGTGGGCACGCGATCGCGCGGGCGCACCTGCGGCATCTGAATCCGATGCCCGCCAATCTCGGTGAGGTTCTCGGCCGGTACCGGCGGGTACTGGTGCCGGAGATGAACCTCGGGCAGTTGTCACTGCTGCTGCGTGCCCGGTTCGACGCGGACATCCAGCCCGTGACGAAGGTGTCCGGCATGGCCTTCCGGGCCGACGAACTGCACGACGCGCTGCTCGCGGAGGTCGCGGGCGCCCTCGCCGCCACGGAGGACGCGAAGACCCGGGCCGCGGTCGCGGCCGTCGTGAAGAAGGGGGAGCGGGCATGACCGGTGGGATGCGAGTCGGTGCCGACCTAGGGTTGACGGAGCACGCGGGGTTGACGGCGCACGTGCCGCACACCGACGAACCGCAGAAGGCGAAGGACTACACGTCTTCGCAGGAAGTGCGTTGGTGCCCCGGGTGCGGTGACTACGTCATCCTCGCGACAGTCCGGTCGGTGCTGCCGCAACTGGGCATCAAGCGGGAGAACGTCGTGTTCGTCTCGGGCATCGGCTGCTCCTCCCGCTTCCCGTACTACCTCGACACGTACGGTGTGCACTCGATCCACGGCCGCGCCCCGACCCTGGCGACCGGCCTGACGGTGAGCCGGCCGGACCTGTCGGTGTGGGTCGTCACCGGCGACGGCGACAGCCTCTCGATCGGCGGCAACCATCTCATCCACGCCCTCCGCCGCAATGTGAACATGCGAATTCTCATGTTCGACAACAGGATCTACGGTCTGACCAAGGGGCAGTACTCGCCGACCTCCGAGACGGGAAAGGTCACCAAGTCGACGCCGATGGGATCGCTCGACGCGCCGTTCAACCCGCTGTCGCTGGCGGTCGGCGCGGAGGGCACGTTCGTCGCGCGCGCCCTCGATTCCGACCGGGCGGGTCTGACCGAGGTGCTGCTGGCCGCGGCGCAGCACCGCGGCACCGCGTTCGTCCAGATCCTCCAGGACTGCCCCATCTTCAACGACGGTTCGTTCGACGCCCTGCGCAAGGACGGCGCGGAGCATCGGCTCGTCCCCGTCGTGCACGGCAAGCCCATCGTCTTCGGTCTCGACGACCAATGGTGCGTGATACGAAGCGGATTCGGGCTGCGGGTGGTGCCGACCGCGGAGACCGCGCCCGAGGACATCGTCGTCCACGACGCGCACACCGACGACCCCGAATACGCCTACGCGCTGACGCGGCTGTCGACACACGATCTGACCTACACCGTCACCGGAGTTCTGCGCGCGGTCGCGCGGGACACCTACGACGACGGGGTGCGCGCGCAGATCGCACAGGCGCGGCAGGAGAAGCCCGCGGATCTACAGGCGCTGCTCAACGGTTCCAATACCTGGAGCGTGTGAGCGGTGTGCCTTTGTGGCGGCTGGGACCTTGCCACGAGACTCAGCAACACATCTTCGAGCAGAACCGGGAACTCGGTGTCGGCACCGATGCCGGCCGCAAGGTCGGG
>NZ_JBSFRH010000032.1:0-69194 GCF_053589135.1 Rhodococcus sp. NPDC003382 | reverse complement strand
CCACTCGACCAGGTTGACCGATGCCGTGGCCGGCACACCGGAAGTGGTCGGCGTGTCGGCTGCAACGGGGCAAAGGTTCACGGGTGCGGCACTAGCTTTCGTTGGCCCGGTTGTAGTGGCGTTTGCCGTCGTTCGGGATACCGACCTGGATCTGCTCGTCGGTGACACGGACGGGGAAGCGGAAGAGCTTGCAGCCGGTGGGGTTGAGTCCTTCTCCGGTGCGCATGTCGAATTCCCATTTGTGTCCGGGACATTCGAGGGTGCCTGCTTCGTCGTTCCACTCACCGTCGGCGAGCAGCACTTCCTGGTGCGGGCACATGCCCTGGAAAGCCAGGATCTCGCCGCCGTTGTGGTGGACCAGCAGGATCTGCTCTCCTTCGACCTCCACGTCGAGGATGTCGCCTTCCCACAGTTCGTCGGTTTCGAGTGCGTCGGTCCAGCCGACTTCGGGGGCGCTCATCGGTATCCCACCTGCAGCACGTCGAGCGGGCCCACTCCCGCGTCGGTCACGGTGGCGGTGTCGGCGAGTACCCGGCCCTGGAACCGGACCTGCAGGGGCCGGGGCTGGGCTGCGACGCGGCGGCCGGCGGCGTGGTACGCCACCTTCTCGGCGACGACCGACATCGGGTCCGTGTCGTCGATCGGGACGAGCAGAACGACGAAGTCGCCGTCGAAGATCCCTTGCACGGGAAACAGTGCCATGTCGAGATCCTTTCTCTCAGCTGGCCTGCCGGCTGCCGGGTTGTCCGGCGAATGCCCAGGCGTAGTTCGTGGCGTCCTGTCCCTGTTCTGCCGGCGACAGACCCATGTAGTTCAGAGCGCCCTCGATGGTCGGTGGCTGGATGACTCCGCTCAGGAAGCGGTCGATGATATTGAGATGCCCGGCGAAGCGTTCCGGGTTCTGCTCGTAGACCCACTTGCACGGTTCCGAGCAGAAGAGCCGGCGCCGGCCGTCGGTGTCCAGGATCAGAGGCTCGGGGCTGTCGAGCTTGCCGACCAGGTGGCCGGCCGGGTTCACGAGCGGGATCTGGCACATGTTGCAGACCATCGGGAACGTTTCCGGCAGGGTCAGTTCGGGTTTGCCGGCGCGGATGTTCGCGGTGATGGCGTCCCACACCTTGCCGAACGTGTCGTTCCAGCCGGGATACTTCTCCTCGAGCCAATCCCGTTCCTCGGGGGAGACCCCGGCGTCGGGATTCCACCAGACGGTCGGCCGCCAGCCCCACACCCCGAGATGCAGACCGTGGTGGTACCAGTCCAGTTCCTGCAGGAAATGGCTCTCCCAGTACCACGGCACCTCGAGACCGAAGTCGCGGAACTGGTCCACGAACTGCTTGATCACCATCTCGTTCATGAATTCCTTGAACGAGTGCTTGCGGTGCTCGAGCGGGGTGTAGTAGTCCATCGACAGCCCGGTCAGCAGGGCGAAGATGTGCCAGGTGCGCCAGAACATGTGGTCGACGAGCTTCTGCGCGACGTCCGCTTGACCGTTGGCGATGAGGACCTTGATCGTCGGTTCGCCCTGCTGGGCGTGCCGGGCCTCGTCCGTCTGGATCGACGAGATCAACGATGCGAAGTCGACGTCGCCGACCTTCATCGCGTCGGCGGCCATGCCGAGGAACTGCAGGTTGGTGAAGCCGGTCTCGAAGGTGAAGGTCAGCTGGATCGCGGTCGAGACGGCGTCGTTGGCGGTGAACATGTCGTCGAAGAGGCTGCGTGCTGCGATCACGCCCCATTCGTTGGTGTGAAATGCCTTGTGCGCCCAGTCGGCTCGGGGTTCCTCCGGCAGGAGTCCGTGGGGGAAGAAGGTCTGGATCTGGCCGTGTCGAGTCTCGTCGAGCGTTCCGTAGGTGGCCATGTTCCGCCACGCGGCCGACCGGCCGAACCGGCCCATGCGGGCCTCACCGATACCTGCCATGTATTCGGGAACCGCGATGGCGCCGTAGTGCGCCAGGATCGCCGACTTCCATCCGGGGTCGAGGTTTTCGTACATTGCCGAGCGGGCCAGGATGGAGTTGACCGCGTAGACGGACGTGTCCTTGTCGACCTGGTTGTGGACGTACTCCGGGTAGGTGATCTTGTACGGTTCGTCCCAGATCCACCACTGCTCCGTCGGGATTCCGTAACTGTTGGACTGGACCTGCGGCCACACCTGGTCCTCCTCGACGTATCGAAGTGTCCAGTTCATGTCCCGCGTGAGGTCGTACCATTCCGATCGCGCCAACTTGGGCATGTCGTTTCCCTTACTGTCGTGCTTGGTGTGTGCACGCCGCGTTGCGGCGAAAGGTGTTGCAGCGGAATCGTGATGGTTCGATTCCTGCTATCCGGGAGTCCGATGCAATTCGAAGGTGTACAGGACGACGAGCGTGCCGTCCCTGAGGCGAGACGGCCGAATCGCGACCTCTGCCTTGTCGATCGGGATCGTGTCGTCCACGACCAGCGAGACCGTGCACCGGTCGTATCCGGGTGCGCTGACGTGGATTTCGATCGCATCGGTAGCGGCGCGCGAACCGTGCGCCAGTATCTCGAAGACTCCCTCGGGTTCGGCGTCGAGGAGCACGCCCCATACTCCGACGACGGCGTCGGTCACGGCGGCGCCGTCGTCGCCGACGATCTCGCCTGCGAGAAGGAGTTCGATTGCCTCGCTGTCGAATTCGTTCACCGTGAGTGCTGCGGGGGATGCGAGGTGTGTCGAACGGGCTGCGGGAGGCTCGACGCTGATGACGGACATGTGAATCCCTCTTCTTCTTCTCCGGACGGGACGTCGGTTGGACCGCGTCCCCTTCGGGGCGGGAGTTCCGGCCACGCGCTTTGCTCGCTGTCGCGCCTTCGTTCCGGTGGATTCCCGCTCGCGTGGAAGAAATGTTAGGTGGATCACAGAGGGAGGAATATCCGCCCGGCGCAGGGTCTGGCCGGATTGCGCAACGAGTTCGAAAGCCGCGTCGACGCTCGCCTCACCACGTCGGCGACAGGGAGCTCTGTGGTTCCCTGTTGCGCAGAGTCTCGGACGGTGTCTCGCCGAACTTGTTGCGATAGGCCGCGGCGAACCGCCCGAGATGCGTGAAGCCCCATCGGAACGCACTGTCCGAGACGGACGTCTGCACCTCCGGGTTGCAGAGTTCCGCGTGCACACGCTGAAGGCGGACTTCACGCAGATAGGTGGTCGGGGATACGCCGACGTAGCGCTGGAACCCGGACTGCAGCGTTCGGGCGCTGACCCCGATCGCGCGGGAGAGTTCCGATATCGTCCATGGTTCTTCCGGCTGCTGTTCGAGCAGGTCGATCGCCTGCTTCACGACACGCGGCCGTGCCGGTCCGTGTGTGCTGAGCAGCTGTTCGGAATAGTTGTGCGGCTGACCGACCAGCAAGCCCGTCATCACCAGTTCTTCGACGCGTGCGACCAGGAGCGGCTGGTGACCGATCTCCGCGTCGCGTTCCATCTCGGCCTGCAGCAGCCTGACGCTGTCGACCCAGGTGTGCAGCGGCGGGGTGGTCAGGTCCATGCCGAAGTCGAAGCACAGCGGCGCCTTGATCTCGCAGCCCAGCAGGCCTGCAAGCTGCCGTTCCAGAGCGTGGCGTTCGATGCGGACGAAGAACATGCTGTAGTCGGGGGTCAGGGCGATCATCGAGGGGTCGTCCGCCCGATAGGCCACGCCGTGGTTCGGTATCGACACAGCGGTTTCGTGCCGGCCCCGCCGCGCTTCCGCGCTTCCCGTCAGGGGCAGAGTGAAGAAGTACTGCGCCTCGGTCGTCGGCGCCTCCAGCGTGATACGGGATTCGTACTTCAGGTACGCCAGAGTGATGTGGCCGAGCTTGGCGGCGTTCATCCGCGCATTCGAGGACACCGCGCCCAAGGCCTGCACCTTGTGGGGCACCAGGAGACGGGCGCCGACATCGCGGATCACATCGAGGTCTCCGGTGCGGAACTGAGTGCAACCGGCAAGGGGTTCCATCGCCATGTAAGCAGCACCTCTACTTCTCTGGTCCCCCCGCGCGAATGCGTTGTGTGAAAGACGTGGGGCAGCCATCGCGGGTGTGGTGTGACCCGCGTCACGGCAGTGTACGCCGAGGAGGGTGCTCGTGCCAGTTTCGGTCGAATTGCGGTGACCGCGCAGGTGCAGACAGGGAAATCGCGTCCTACGAGTGCCTGTCACACGTTCCGGGCGAGGCGCTCAGCGCGCGACCTCCTCGAAGTGCGTGCGACCCTTCCGCTGCCACAGCACACCACCGCCCGCGGTGACGCCCTGTGCCTTCAGTTCGCGCTTGAGGATCTTGTTCGTCGCGGTGACCGGCAGGTCGCGGTCGATCCGCACCCAGCGCGGCCATGCCTTCGGGGACAGGTCGGACTGCGCGGCGAGGAACTGCTCGAACTCGTCGGGGGAGAGGTCGGCATCGTCCTGCAGCACCATCGCCGCCATCACCTGATCGCCGACGGTCTCGTCGGGGACCGCGTAGACGGCGACCCGGTTCAGGGCCGGAAGGCGCTGCAGGATCCGTTCGATCGGGGCGGCGGCGAGGTTCTCGCCGTCGACGCGCATCCAGTCGGCGGTGCGTCCGGCCAGATAGATCCACCCGACCGCATCCCTGTAGCCGAGGTCGCCCGACCAGAACATGCCGCCGCGCATCCGCTCGTTCGTGGCGTCCGGATCGTTGTAGTAGCCGGAGAAGAACCCGCCACCGTGCGTGTTGACGAGTTCACCGATTGCCTTGTCCGCGTTGATCAATGCGCCGTTCTCGTCGAACTCCGCCGGCTCGCACTCGGTGAGGGTGTCGGAATCATAGACGGCGACACCGTCGAGACCGCGGCCGATCGACCCGGGTGGGGTGCCCGGCTCGCGCGTGATGATGATGGCCAGTTCCGTCGACCCGAATCCGTCGAAGACCGTGCAGCCGAAACGACGCGAGAACTCGTCGATGTCGCGGTCGGTGGCCTCGTTGCCGAACGCCACCCGCAGCGGATTGTCGCGATCGTCGGGTTGTTCGGGTGTGGCGAGAACGTAGGCGAGGGGTTTGCCGACGTAGTTCATGTACGTGACGCCGTAGCGGCGGACGTCGTCGAGGAAGCGTGTCGCCGAGAACGACACCGGCACCATCGCCGCCCCGCTGTTGATCGCGACGCTCCACCCCGCCACGATCGCGTTGGAGTGGAACAGCGGCATGGACAAGTAGCAGACGTCGTCGCCGGTGATGTCGAACCGGTCGACGAGGTTGCGGCCGGAGAAGAGCACCGTGAGGTGCGCGACCTGCACGGGTTTCGGATCGCCGCTGGTGCCGGACGTGAAGATCATCATGAACGTGTCCATGACTGCCGCTTCGCGGTGCGGGGTCAGGTCCCCGGCCGAGGCGATCAACTCGGCCCATTCCGGTGTCGAGGTGTCGAACACCCGCACTCCGGTCAGGTCGAGACCGTCGAGCAGCGGCCGGTGTTCGGCATCGGTGACGACGATCTGGCAATCGGCGCGCCGGATGTCCCGGGCGAGACCGTCCCCGCGGCGGGTGGTGTTGATGCCGCACAGCACGTACCCGCCCAGGCCGGCCGCGGCGATCGCGGTGAGCATGTCCGGGGTGTTGCCGAGCAGGGTGCCCACGTGCACGGGCCGAGCCGGGTCGGCGATGGCGAGGAGTGCGGCGGCCTGCGCCGACGCCTCGCCGAGGTGTTCCCGCCAGGTCCAGGTGCGGTCGCCGTGGACGAGCGCGACGGTGGTGTCGTCGAGGCGCTCGCGCAGTACCTGCTGGACGGTCTCGGCCATCGTCCTACCTTCGTGTCGTGGGGGCGGCGTGCCGGCCGCGGGCCGGTTCCGGGGCGGCTGCCGTGACCTCGGCAGCCTCGTCCGGGACGGTTCCGAGGTGCCGTGCGAGGAACAGGACCTGATGCTCGACCGCAGCGTCGAATCCGCGGTGACCGGCGTAGAGACCGAAGTGGTCGCACGGATAGTGCCGGACCTCGGCGCGGGCGGCGAACCCGGCGACGGCCGCGGAGTGCGGGGGTGCGCTGCGATCGAAATCGGCGATCTGCATCAGCACCGGGCACCGCACGTTCTTCGCCTGCTTCGCCGGCCGGTACGACCCGAGCTGCATCGTGATGTCCGCGTCGATCTCGTTGCGCCAGGTCGGCCCGGCGATGCCGGTGTAGTCCTCGAAATAGCCGTCCAGGCTCAGTGCCGCCGGCTCGCCGGGGCGGCCGACAACCGCGATCGTGATGCCGGTCCGCCCGGTGAGGGCGCCGACGCGGCTGCGCAGACCGATCGCGGCCGAGCGCGCGAGCGTCCGGACGCTGTGGTGACGCAGCGCGGTCACCGAGGCGGCGCGGCCGTCGACGAGCGGGGTCATCGACACCACCGCGGCGACGTCGGTGCGGCCGGCGGCCACCGCGAGCACGTGTCCGCCCGACAGGGACACCCCCCACAACGCGACCCGGCCGGGATCGACGCCGTCGAGTGCGGCCGCGGCCGACAGCGCGGCCCGGTAGTCGTCGAGCTGATCGGCCACGTCGACACGCTGACGCACCGCGCCGCCCGAGGAGCCGAACCCGCGGTAGTCGAATACGAACACGTCGAGTCCGGCGTCGGCGAGCCGCTGCGCGAACGGCTGCAACCCGGAGTCCTTCGTGCCGCCGAGCCCGTGTGCCATCACCACGATCGGCCGGCCCCGGTCGTTCGCGAGGCGGTCGTCGGAGGCGCGGAAATACCAGGCGTCGCACGGGGTTCCGGACGAAGCGAACGTGACGCTGCGGCAGGAGGCCGAGAAGGCCGGCGCTGCGCACCGGTCGTCGGGCGGTGCGGCTGCCACGAGAGCCGCGCGGGCCGCACCTTCCGGCAGTTCGCGGGTGCGCAGGTCGTGCTCGTAGAGGAAATAGTCGACCTGCTGGGTGTGCCGCGGCCGGTCGAGCATGTGACCGGTGTACTTCTGCTGGTCCTCGGCGATCACCCGCCGCATGTCGGCGATCGGCGGCAGCCGGTAACGGCCCGCCGCGTAGGCGGCGATGAGCCGCGCCTGGGATTCGACGAACGGGAACAGTGTCGGGGTCGCCTGGGCGAACCCGGCGAACGCGAGATCGTCGATGCCGGGTACGAAGATCCGCTTGTACAGGTCGATGCGGTTGCCCGGCGCGCTGATGAAGTCCTCGTCGAAGAACGGGAACGTGATGTTGTACCCGGTGGCGTGGACGATGATGTCGAACTCGCCGGACGTCCCGTCCTCGAAATGCACCGTCCGGCCGTCGAGCAGGCGGACATCGGGTCTCGGGATCACGTCACCGGAACCCAGGCGCAGCGGCAGTTCCACCGACTGGGTCGGATGTGCTTCGAAGAAGCGGTGATTCGGGGTGGGCAGGCCGTACCGCTCGGGGCGGCCGGACAGGAGCGGCTGGCCGAGTTGCGCGACCTTGCGCTGCCACGCGAGAGGAAGGTACGGGCTGGTGCGGTAGTACTTGTCGGCGGGTCTGCCGGCGATGTACTTCGGCACGATCCACGCACCCGACCGGGTGGAGAGGGTGACCTCGTTGCCGAGCGTCTTCGACGACAGCTCGACGGCGATGTCCGCGGCGCTGTTGCCGAGGCCGACGACGAGAATCCGCCGGCCGGTGAAGTCCAGCGGGGTCTGCGGGTCGATGTAGTGGTGCGAATGGATCTCGGTGCCGGTGAACTCGCCGGGGAACTCCGCCATCCGCGGATCCCAGTGATGGCCGTTGGCGACGACGAGGAAATCGGCGTGCCGGGTGCTGCCGTCCTCGAGGTCGAGGTCCCAGCCGCCGCTCTCCACCGGTTCGGCGTGCACCACACCGTTGCGGAACTCGATGTTCTTCTCGAGGTCGAACGCGCGGGCGTACCCGTCCAAGTATGCCTTGATCTGGGTGTGGTGCGGGAAATCCGGATACTCGTCGGGCATCGGATAGTCCTTGAAGGACAACTGATGCTTCGAGGTGTCGATGTGCAGCGACCGGTAGGCGCTGCTGTGGCCGTTCGGGTTCCCGAATGCCCAGTTGCCGCCGATGCGATCGGAGGTCTCGAAACAGGTGTAGGGAATGCCGTAGTCGCCCAGCATCTTTGCGGTCGTCAGCCCGCTGATTCCTGCTCCGATGACGGCCGTGGTCGGTGCCGGCATGCGTCAGCTCCTCGATCCTGCTGCCGGAGCGGTTCCGGCGCGGTGCCCGCCAATCTAGAACATGTTTCCCTCCGGTGTGAACAGATCTCGAAAACTGTCTACTGCGCGTATCGTCGCGGTTGTGTCACGGCACCGGGCCGGGACCGGTGCGGAGGCACGATGGGCACGGAAGCCGAAGCGACGACGGTGCGGGAACGGTTGCTGGACGCCGCCGAGAAATGCCTGCGGGACAAGGGGATCCGAGCAACCACCGTGCTCGAGGTCGCCGAAGCCGCGGGGGTGTCCCGGGCCTGGCTGTACCGGCACTTCCCGGACAAGGCGACCCTGGTCGGCAGCGTCATCGTCCGCCTCGACACGGCCTACTGGGCCGGAGCGCACGCGACGCTCGCCGAATGCGGTTCACTCGTCGAGCAGTTGGCGGCGGGCGTGCGGATCGGCCGGTCCGCGTACGACGACCCGGGCGCGCTCGCGATCCGGTTGCGCACCGACGAACCGGAGGAGTTCGCGGCGTGCGCGGGCGCCGGCGTCCACGAACTCGTCCCGCACCTGGCCGAATTCTGGAACCGTTATCTCGTCGCGGCGGCCGAGCGCGGCGAGATCGACCCCGGAATCGACGCTGCCGAAGCGGCCGAATGGGTTGCGCGGGTGCTGATCAGCATCGCCACCGTGCCCGGCGCAACCCTCGATCCCGAGGATCCGGCCGCGGTGCTGCGGTTTCTGCGCCGTTACGTGATGCCGGGCCTGACCGTCACGGAGCCATGGCCGCCAGGTGCGCCAGCAGGTCGGGATACCGGCGGGTGTGGGCGCCACCGTTGATGTCGATGTTCGCCCCGGTCATCCACGCCGCCGCATCCGACGCCAGGAACGCCACGACCTCGGCGATCTCCTCGGGACGTCCGCTGCGGCCGAGCGGCGTGTTCTCGAGGTAGTCCTCCGTGAGCCCGGGCACCAGCGACACCCCGGCGACCAGCGGCGTGTCGACGAGGCCGGGGGAGATCGAGTTGACCCGGATCCGCCGGGGCGCGAGTTCGAGCGCGGCGACCTCGGTCAGCATCAGCACCCCCGCTTTCGCCGAGCAGTACGCGGCCATCCCGGTGCCCGGTTGCCGGCCGTTGAGCGAGGCGATGAGCGTGATGCTGCCGCCGTCGACCACCCGCCGGCCCGCGTGTTTGACCACGAGGAACGCGCCGGTGAGACACACGTCGAGGGTGGTGCGCCAGCCGTCGAGACTCAGGTCGGTGATCGCTCCCGGAACGCTGAGCCCGGCGCAGTCCACCACCGTGCCGATGTCGCCGAACTCGGATGCGATCTCGTCGAACAATCGCTCGACGCTGTCCTCGTCCCGCACGTCGACGTGCCGCGCCACGGCCCTGTTGCCCAGTTCACCGGCGCCCAGTTCTCCGGCGCGCAGCAGCGCGGCGTCGGCGTTCACGTCCGCCACGATCACCTGTGTTCCGCGCGCGTGCAGCCGCCGGCACGTCGCCCAGCCGATCCCCGATGCGCCGCCGACGACGATTGCGTTCGCTTCCTTCACGCCGGTACCCCCGTTTCCCGTTCCACCTGTCGCCGCGATGGTAGAGACGGAACGGGCGCGCGGTGACGATTGCGGGGAACCCGCCGATCGGACGCCAGGTTTGTCGTACTGTGAATGGCGTCACATCGTGTCGGCCGGCCCGACGTGCCGACCCGCCCGCTCGGAGGTTCGGATGTCCACCACCGAAATGCAGGACCTGCAACGCACCATCGGTCACCTGCGGCAATGCGTCGGATCACTGCGCTCGCGCTACGGTGATGCCCCTGCGGTCAAGCGTCTGGCCAACGATCTCGATCGACTCGACATCGACGCGAAGGAGCTCGACAGCGCACCGCCGGCCGAGGTGCGCGGGCACACCGGTGAGCGCATCCCGGTTCCCGACGCGCCGTACGACGACAACCTGTTCCGGGGCGTCGACGTCGACGACGAAGGACTCGGCGGACTCCACGGGGAGCGGTGACCGCCCCGCCGGCCACCGGTGTTCGTTCCGCGACCCGGGCGAGGATCGCGGAACGAACGTTGCGCACCGACCGCTGGTGGCTGACCCCGCTGTTCACGGTTCTGGGCCTGACGATCTTCGTCGTCTACGCCACGATCCGGTCGTTCGTGCGCACCGCCTACTGGGTCGACGACTACCACTACCTGACGCCGTTCTACTCGCCGTGTGTCAGCGCCTCGTGCGCCCCCGGGTCGAGTCACTTCGGGGTGTGGGTGGGCGAGCTACCCATGTGGATCCCACTCGCATTCCTGTCGCTGCCGTTCCTGCTCGGATTCCGGCTCACCTGCTACTACTACCGCAAGGCCTACTACCGGTCATTCTGGCTGTCGCCGCCGGCTTGCGCGGTCGCCGAAACGCGCGCCCGCTACACGGGGGAGACGCGGCTGCCGCTGATTCTGCAGAACGTGCACCGCTACTTCTTCTACGTGGCCGTCGTGATCTCGGTGGTCAACTCGTACGACGCGATCGTCGCGTTCCACAGTCCCGGCGGATTCGGTTTCGGCCTCGGCAACGTGATCCTCGTGGTCAACGTGATCCTGCTGTGGATATACACGCTCTCGTGCCATTCCTGCCGGCACGTCACCGGGGGCAGGCTCAAGCACTTCTCGAAACATCCGGTGCGGTACCGCATCTGGACGTTCGTGTCGAAACTGAACACGCGGCACATGCAGTTCGCTTGGATCACGCTGGGCACGCTGATCATCACGGACTGCTACATCATGCTCGTTGCGAGCGGCACCATCTCGGATCTGCGGTTCGTCGGCTGACGGCACCGTCGGGGGCACCAGGGGACAGGGAGGGCAGCGATGCCGGAGGTCGAACGGCACGAATACGACGTCGTGGTGATCGGGGCGGGCGGCGCGGGGCTGCGCGCGGTCATCGAGGCGCGGCAACGCGGGCTGCGTGTCGCGGTCGTGTGCAAGTCGCTGTTCGGAAAGGCCCACACCGTCATGGCCGAGGGCGGCTGCGCCGCCGCGATGGGCAACGCCAACCCCCACGATTCGTGGCAGGTGCATTTCCAGGACACGATGCGCGGCGGGAAGTTCCTCAACAACTGGCGGATGGCCGAACTGCACGCCCGTGAGGCCCCGGACCGGGTGTGGGAACTGGAAACGTACGGGGCGCTGTTCGATCGCACCCCCGACGGGCGGATCAGCCAGCGCAACTTCGGCGGGCACACCTATCCGCGGCTCGCGCACGTCGGCGACCGCACCGGACTCGAACTGATCCGGACCATGCAGCAGAAGATCGTGTCGCTGCAGCAGGAGGACTACGCCGCCCACGGCGACTACGAGGCCCGGGTGAAGGTGTTCGCCGAGTGCACGATCACCGAACTGCTCGTCGACGAGTCGGGCCGCATCGCCGGGGCGTTCGGCTACTGGCGTGAATCCGGCCGGTTCGTGCTGTTCGACGCGCCCGCCGTCGTCATCGCCACCGGTGGCATCGGCAAGTCGTACAAGGTGACCTCGAATTCGTGGGAGTACACCGGGGACGGTCACGCGCTCGCGCTGCGGGCCGGGGCGGCGCTGATCAACATGGAGTTCATCCAGTTCCATCCGACCGGTATGATCTGGCCGCCGAGCGTGAAGGGCATCCTGGTCACCGAGGGGGTACGTGGCGACGGCGGGGTCCTCAAGAACTCCGAGGGCGAGCGGTTCATGTTCTCCTACATCCCGCCGGTGTTCAAAGGGCAGTACGCCGAGACGGAGGAGGAAGCCGACCGCTGGTACGAGGACCAGGAGAACAACCGCCGCACCCCGGATCTGCTGCCCCGCGACGAGGTCGCCCGAGCCATCAACTCCGAGGTCAAGGCCGGTCGCGATAGCCCGCACGGCGGGGTGTACCTCGACATCGCCTCCCGGATGCCGGCCGCCGAGATCGTGCGGCGGCTGCCGTCGATGCACCACCAGTTCCTCGAGCTCGCCGACGTCGACATCACGAAGGAACCGATGGAGGTCGGCCCCACCTGCCACTACGTGATGGGCGGTATCGAGGTCGATCCGGACACCGCGGCCGCGTCGGTGCCCGGCCTGTTCGCCGCCGGGGAATGCTCGGGCGGCATGCACGGATCCAACCGGCTCGGCGGCAACTCCCTGTCGGACCTGCTGGTGTTCGGGCGGCGGGCCGGGATCGGGGCCGCGGACTACGTGGAGGGGCTGACCGAACGGCCGCAGGTGACCGATGCCGCGATCGACGCGGCCGCGCGGACCGCGTTGTCGCCGTTCGATCCGGCCGCCCCGGACAGCGCCGAGAATCCGTATACCTTGCATGCGGAGTTGCAGCAGTCGATGCACGATCTGGTCGGCATCATCCGCCGCGCCGACGAGATCGAACGGGCCCTGGCCGAACTGGCCACGCTGCGCGAACGGATCCGCAACGTCGCGGTCGAGGGCAACCGGCAGTTCAACCCCGGATGGCATCTCGCGCTGGACCTGCGCAACATGCTGCTGGTCTGCGAGTGCGTGGCGCGAGCAGCGTTGCTGCGCACCGAAAGTCGCGGCGGGCACACCCGTGACGACCATCCCTCGATGGACGCGGAGTGGAGGCGGACGCTGCTCGTGTGCCGCACCGACGGCGGCGACAGATCCATCCCGGACGTGACGGTGACCCCGGAGCGGCAGCAGCCGATGCGACCGGATCTGCTCGCGTTGTTCGACATCGACGAACTGGGCAAGTACTACACCGACGAGGAACTCGCCGATCATCCGGGACGGAGGTCCTGACATGGGCTACCAGGCGGCCTTCCGGGTGTGGCGTGGGGACGCCGACGGCGGCGACCTGCACGACTACACCGTCGAAGCGAACGAGGGCGAGGTCGTGCTCGACGTCGTCCACCGATTGCAGGCCACCCAGACCCCGGACCTGGCGGTGCGCTGGAACTGCAAGGCGGGCAAGTGCGGGTCGTGTTCGGCCGAGATCAACGGCAGGCCCCGGCTGATGTGCATGACACGGATGTCGACCTTCGACCCGGACGAGACGATCACCGTCACCCCCGTACGCACCTTCCCGATCATCCGCGACCTCGTCACCGACGTGTCGTTCAACTACGAGAAGGCCCGCGAGATCCCGTCGTTCACGCCGCCACCCGACCTGGCGCCGGGGGAGTACCGCATGCAGCAGGTCGACGTCGAGCGCTCGCAGGAGTTCCGCAAGTGCATCGAATGCTTCCTGTGCCAGAACGTGTGCCACGTCGTGCGCGACCACGAGGACAACAAGTCCGCATTCGCCGGGCCCCGCTACCTCATGCGCATCGCCGAACTCGAGATGCACCCGCTCGACGTCGCCGATCGGCGCGACGCCGCGCAGGATCAGCACGGTCTTGGACTGTGCAACATCACCAAGTGCTGCACCGAGGTGTGCCCGGAGAACATCCACATCACGGACAACGCGCTGATCCCGATGAAGGAACGCGTCGCGGGCCGGCGCTACGACCCGATCGTCTGGCTGGGCAACAAGCTGTTCCGGCGCTGAGTGCCCGGAAGCGTCGGACCGGGACACCGTTCCCCGTGTTCACGTGAGTGCGGCGATGATGGCGCGGGCGATCCACTGCGCATACCGCTCAACGGTCCAGCCTCGACCCAGCACCAGCAACTCGTACAGATCGACCGCGATATAGGTCCACAGCACATCGCGCACTTCGTCCAGCTCGATTCCCGGGCGCAGCTGGCCGGTGTCGAGCAGGTGGCGTCCGAGCATGGTCATCCCGTTGAGGCGCTCGTCGACGAGGCGCCGCCAGATCTCCTCGAGGTCCTCCTGCCCGTGCCGGCCGTCCCGCAGCATCAACTGGATCCTGGCCGAGCGGACCTGCCGGGCGGCCATCTGGTCCGCATACATCGTGATCTTCTTCCGCACATCCGGTTCGGCGAAGATCGCCTTCGTTTCGGGCCGCTCGATGACGGGCACCGGATCGTCGTCCCCGGCGATCGTGTAGTCGAACACGGCCTTCGCCAAGCCTGCCTTGGTTCCGAAGATCTTGTAGACGCTTTCGGGTGCCACGCCGCCGCGCTGGGCCACCGCTGTCACCGTCGTGGGACGGTACCCGCGATCCTCGAACAAGTCCTGGGCCGCCCGCAGGATCGAGAGACGCGTCTGTTGCGCGCGTTCCCGGCGCCCCGACGCATCGTAGCGGCGTTTCCCATTGACTTTCGGCATCGCGGGTCCATACTTGTATTTGGATACTGACTCACTGTATCCAATTCTTCATTCAACGGCAGGGAGAGCCGCCGTGAACATCAATCATTCCATTTCGGCCCCATCCGTCCCGGACGTCGCCGACACGACCTCCTCCACGGAGAACAAGTCCGTCGCTGCGCGCTTCATGCACATGATGGCCGACGGTGATCGCGATACTTTCGACCGGCTCGTGGCCCCCGAGGCGATCAACCGCGAGTCCCGGACCGAGCCGCCCGCAGCGAGAGTCCCAGGTCCGGACGGGTTCTACGCCACCGCCCTGTGGCTGCGTGAAGCCTTCGGCGACTTCCGCCACGAAGTCGTCCACGCCGTGGAGGAGGACGACGTCGTCGTCCTCGACACCGTCATGACGGCCCGGCACGTCGGGCCGTTCGTGACCTACGACGAGCGTGGCCGGGTCGATCAAGTCTTCGCGCCGACCGGCAAGAGTTTCGCGGTGCATCAAACCCACTGGCTGCGCATCGCCGACGGCAAACTCGTCGAGCACTGGGCGGATCGCGACGACCTGGGCATGGCCCGGCAAGCCGGTTGGATCCCTCCGACCCCGGCCGGACTGATCCGGAACGCGCTCGCAAAACGCAAGGCGCACAAGGAAACAGCACACAGTGCGTGAGTGGCTGTGTGCTGCTCCCCGGCGGCTACGCCGACGTCGCGGCGCCGTCCCTGGTCAGCGCACCGAGCACCTCGTCGGTGTGCTCGCCGTGCGCGGGCGGCGCCGACCCGAGTCGCGGACGTTCGCCGGCGAAACTGACCGGAAAGCCGATCTGGCGCAACGGCCCTGACGGGTGATCGACCGTGCCGATCATCCCGATCGCCTCGGTGTGCGGGTCGTCGTAGATCTCGTCCAGGTAGCGGATCGCCGACACCGGCACGCCGTGCTGCTCGAGGACCGCAACCCAGTGATCGACCGTCCCATCCGCGAACGCGTCCGTCAGTTCCTTTTCGAGCAGTTCCCGATTCGCGACCCGATCGCGATTGCGGTAGAACTCGGTACGCTCGGCCAGGTCGGGCCGGCCGAGCGCGGTGCACAACCGGTCCCACAGTCCGTCGTTGCCGACCGCGACGACGAAATAGCCGTCCTGTGCTGGAAATGCTTGATACGGAGCGAGATTCGGGTGAGCGGAGCCGAGCGCGTGCGGTCGCTTGCCGTCGGCGAACCAGTTCGTCGCCCAGTTCACGTGCATCGCGAGCTGGCATTCGAACAGCGACGTCGTCACGTACTGGCCGCGTCCGGTCCGGGCCCGCTCGACGAGGGCGGCGAGCACCCCGATCGTGCCGAACAGGGCTGCGCCCAGGTCGCCCATCGCGTACCCGGCCTTCATCGGCGGACCGCCGGGTTCACCGGTCAGGGACATGAGCCCACCGGCGGCCTGCGCGACCATGTCGTAGCCCGGCTCGTCGCGCCGCGGACCCACCTCGCCGAACGCGGAGATGTGCAGCACGACCAGGTGCGGGTGACGTTCGGACAACGCGCGGTAATCGAAGATCCGTTGCAGACCGCTGCCGGGCCGGAAGTTCTCGACCACGACGTCGGCGTCCTCGAGCATGCGGTGCACGATCTCCTGCCCCGACTCCGACTTCAGATCGAGCGCCACCGACTTCTTCCCGCGGTTCACCGCCAGGTAGTAGGTGGCGTCGTCGCCGACGAACGGCGGACCCCACTGACGGGTCGGGTCACCGGCGTCGGGATGTTCGATCTTCACGACGTCCGCGCCGAGATCGGCGAACGACATCGTCGCGTACGGTCCCGCGAGGATCTTGGACAGGTCGACGACCTTGATCCCGGCCAGCGGGGCGGGGCCGGTGGGATACGTCATCGGGTAGCTCCCGTCAGATCGGTGCGCGGCGCCGAGCCCCGCGCGATCTCCGCGGCGACCTCGGTGCCGTCGACGATCACCTCGAGATGTTGCAGCGCAGCAGTATTCGTCTCCGAACGCATATCGGAGAGGTACGCGTTCGCGACGAGCAGCGAGCGGTGGTCGCCGCAACAGTCGATGCGATGCGACGCGAGATCGTAGAGTTGCACCGCCATCACCGCCCGCGCGAGCGCATCCGTGTAGCGCGCCATCTCGACCTGCGCGCGGGTGTCGTCACCGGCGAGCAGATCGTCGCCGGTCGCCGCGAGCGAGCCCCACAGGTCGGTGAGGATCTGCGCCCCGGGCCGGCAGTCCGGTGCGAGGGCGGCGAGCGTGGCCTGCATGGTCGCGGCGAGTGCGCGGTGTGCGTTCTGCTTGCGCATGCAGCGCAGGACGTCGAGCGCGATGACGTTCGACGAACCCTCCCAGATCGAACCGAGATGCGAGTCGCGGACCAGCCGGGCGAAGTCCCGCTCCTCGATGTAGCCGTTGCCGCCGCGGATTTCCATCGCCTCGCCGGTCACGCTCCGGGCCCTCTTGCAGACGTAGTGCTTGGCGATCGGGGTGAGGATCCGGATCAGGGTCGTGGCGTCCGCGTCGCCGGCGTCGGCGCGTTGCAGGCAGTCGGCGCTGTAGCCGACGAGGGCGAGTGCGCCCTCGGCCTCGAGCAGCAGCGGCAGCAGGGTTGCGCGCATGAGCGGCTGGTCGAAGAGGGGTTTGCCGAAGACGACGCGTTCGCGGGTGTGGTCGGCGGCGTCGCGGACGGCGCGGCGCATCAGCCCGGCCGAGCGCATCGCGTTCGACAGCCGCGAGGTGTTGAGCATTTCCGTCATCTGCCGGAACCCGCGGTCGAGCTCGCCGACCTGCAGGGCGTAGGCGCCGTGCAGGGTGACCTCTCCGCTCGGCATCGACCTCGTGCCCAGCTTGTCCTTCAGCCGATCGATCGTGTACGAGTTGCGGTCGCCGTTCGGAAGATGCTTGGGCACCATGAACATTCCGACGCCGCGGGTCGAGGTCGGATCTCCACCGGGGAATCGTGCGAGGGTGATGATCACGTCGGCGTCCGGGTTGGACGCGAACCACTTCCGGCCGGTCAGGCGCCATCCTGTCTCGGTGCGCTCGGCACGGGTATCGGTCTGTGCAATGTCGGTGCCGGCCTGGGTTTCGGTCATGAACATCGCGCCGGTCAACCGGCCCGGTCCGGTCGAGGTGAGTCCGTCGATCCAGGTGCCGAACACGTCCGGGTCCCCGAACATCCGCAGCGTGCGGGCGGCGGCGTCGGTCATCGACACCGGGCACGCGAGGCCGAACTCCGCCTGGACGAACAGATACGACGCGAGGTACTTCACGAGGTGCGGGGGAGTGCGGTCCCAGCCGTGGACGGGCCGGTGCGAGAGGGCGGACAGCCCGTACTCGCCGAACGCCGCCTCGCACAGTTCCAGGTAGGCGGGGTGGTAGTCGATCCGGTCGATACGGTTCCCGTCGGCGTCGAATTGGCGAAGGACGGGCGGATTCTTGTCGGCGACCGCCGCGAGCCGGACGAGACGATCGGCGGTGTCGGCACCCAACCGGTCCAGCAGTGCATCGGTGTTCGTGCGGTCCGCGTCGTCGATCCACCGGTCGGCGACGGCTCGGAGTGCGGGGTCGCGGTGCGCGTAGTTCATGGGATTCCCTTCGGCTCGAGGATCGTCTCCACTGTCACCCGCCACACCATGTAGAGTCCAAGACCTAATCGATTGCTATTCATATCCAGCACCACACAATGCGGGGTGACGTGGACATTCGTCAGATCCAGGCGTTCCTGGCGGTCGCCGAGGAATTGCACTTCGGGCGCGCGGCCGAGCGGCTCCACATCGCGCAGCCGCCGCTGAGCCAGACCATCCGGTCCCTCGAACGCGAACTCGGCGTCGAACTCTTCGCGCGCACGACGCGCTCGGTACGGCTCACGGCGGCCGGTTCGGCGCTGATGGCCCCGGCACGCATCATCGAGACGCAACTGAAGGTGTGCCGGACGGTGACGCGGGCGGCGGCGCTGGGGGAGACCGGCGTCGTCGGCATCGGATTCGGGGGCGCCGGCGGGTACGCCGTGCTCTCGGGACTGACCAACGCCGTCGCGGAGGCATATCCGGGCATCGCGCTCGAGCTGCGACCGCAGACGTACTCGGGGCAGGCGGTCGAGCTGATCCGCGCGGGCACAATCGATCTCGGGATCGTGTCGCTACCGGTCGGCGGCGATCTGGAGACGCTGACCGTGCGCAGGGAGACGCTGCTCGCGGCGCTGCCCGTGCAGCACCGGCTCGCCGGCGAGGAACGGATCGCGATGCGCGAACTCGCCGCGGACCCGTTCGTGATGTATCCGTCGGCGCACGGCTCCCGCGTCCGGGAGGCGACGTTCGCGCTGTGCGCGCAGGCGGGGATCACCCCGCGGACGGTGCACGAGGCGCCCGACCCCTACAGCCTGCTCGCGCTCGTCGGCGCCGGGCTTGGGGTGGCGGTCGTCGTCGACTCCACCACGCACGTGCGGGTGGACGGCGTGGTCTACCGGCCGATCGAGGACGAGGTGCCGCCACTCGAGATCGCGATGGCCTGGCGCGCCGAGAATCCGAACCCGGCTGCCCACCGGGTCGTCGCCGTGCTCCGGGACATGGACCTCCCGTAGGTTCCCGGCTTGGTACGGTCTCGGGCGGAGGTGACGCCTGTGGATACCGGCAGGATCGACGAACTCGTCCGGACCAGGATCGAGACGGTCGAAGAACTCGAAGCGGTCGTCGGGGTGCCCACGCCGGCGATCCTCGAGAAGCACACGACGTTCACGACGCCGCTGATGCGCGAGTACATCGAGCAGGCGCGATTCTTCGTGCTCGCAACCTCCGACGCGGACGGCAACTGCGACTGCTCGCCGCGCGGGGACCTGATCAGCAAGGTGCTGTTCCCCGACGACAAGACCCTCGTGCTCCCGGACCGCCCCGGCAACCGGCGGGCCGACTCCTACCGCAACATCCTCGAGAACCCGCACGTGGGAATCCTGTTCCTCGTACCCGGTGTCGACGAGGTGGTGCGCGTCAACGGCAGGGCGTCGCTGTCGACCGATCCCGACCTGCTGGCCGAGCTCGCGATGTCCGGCAAACCTGCGCAGCTTGCGGTGATCGTGCAGATCGACGAGGCCTATCTGCACTGCGCGCGGGCGATCCTGCGCGCCAAGCTGTGGGACCCCGAGACCTGGGTCGAGCCCGAGTCGGTGCCGTCGCTGCGCGACATCCTCGCCGAGCAGCACAACCTGAAGCACGAGGACCTCGAGCCGGCCCGGCAGGAGGCCTACCGGGCCGAGCTCTACTGAGAACCTCGGATCACTGCACCCGTTCGGCGAGCAGCGGAACGAGCTCATCGAGCGCGAACGGCACCGACAGCGCCGAATTCGTCGAGAACGCGGCGGAGATGTCCGAGTCGCTGCCGAGCACCAGGAACCGGCCGTCCTTCACCGCCGGGATCTGCTGGAACAGCACATTGTTCGTCACTTCCTCCGACGGCAGGTAGATCGGCAGGACGATCAGCATGTCCGCGTCGAGAAGGTTCAGGTTCTCCTCGGAGACCGGGATGAAGAAGCTGTCCGTCTCGGTGGCCTGCACCTGCGGGTTGTTCACGAACCCGAGTTCGGTCAGAAAATCGACCCGGGAGTCGCCGACGACGTAGGCGCCCCAGCCGTCGGACGTGTAGGCCGCGACGGTGACGGTCTTGCCGGCGAACTCGGGGTTCTCGGCGGCGGCCGCCGCGAAGTCCGCGTCGATCTGCGACAGCAGCTCCTCGCCCTTCTCCGGCACGCCGAGTGCCGTCGCGACCGACGTCACCTGATCGTCGAGGGAGGTCAGATAGGCGTCACTGCCCTCGGGCACGCCGACGGTCGTCGCGATCTTCGACAGCGACTCGTACCGGGCCGGGTCGCCGGAACTCTTGGTGTCGAGGATCAGATCCGGGGTCACCGCCGCGAGCATCTCGTAGGACGGCTCGAGCGTGCCGATGAGCTCGGGCGACGACGTGTACAGCCCCTCCGCCCACGGGCCGACGCCGTCGCCCCCGAACGCGAGCCAGTCACTGGCAGCGACCGGCTGAACCCCGAGCGCGAGTGCGGTCTCGGCGTCACCCCAGCCGAGCGCGGCGACCCGTTCGGGCTGCGCATCGATGGTGACGTCCCCGAACTTGGTGGTGACGGTCGCGGGAAATGCGCCGGAGCCGGTACCGGAGTCGGATTCGGTTCCGGTGTCGTTCGAGCCGCACGCCGTCAGAGCGAGGGCGGTGGCGGTGACGCTGGCGGTGAGCAGCGCGGCGGATCGACGCTTCATGGATTTCCTCGACTCGTGTGCACGGCAGTTCGATGAGGCAACCCTAATCTGCGTGCGGTTCCGAGGGCGCCCGGGGCGCGGACCGCGGCGCATCGTCTATATGTGTGGAATGGAAAATTCGAGCATCGTGTGCGAAGCAGGGGGACTGCTCGAAGCCCCGCTCGTGCAAGCAGACGGATCCGTGCTGTTCGCCGACACCACCACCGGTGGCGTGTACCGCTGGAACTCCTCCGGGACGCGGACGGTCGTCGAGCGCCGCCGCGGGATCGGCGGGCTCGCCGCACACGCCGACGGGGGCCTTCTCGTCAGCGGACGCGACCTCGCGTACGCCCGTGACGGCGAGACCGTCACGATCCTCGCGCCGGACGGCGCCACCGGAATCAACGACATCGCGGTCACCGCGGACGGGTCACTGCTCGCCGGCGTGCTGCGCCATCGTCCCGCGCTCGGCGAGTCCGCACCGCCGAGTGAACTGGTGAAGATCGCACCGGATGGATCCGTGCGCGTCGTCGCCGACGACCTGTTGTGGCCCAACGGGATCGGGTTCTCACCCGACGGGGCGACCACCTACGTCAGCGAGTACGCGGCGTCGCGGGTGCGCAGGTTCGACGGGGAATCGACGGCGGTGTTCGCCGAGGCTCCGCGCGGTGAATGCGACGGACTCGCCGTCGATGTCGAGGGCGGTGTGTGGGTGGCGCTCGGCAGCGGTGGGGGCATCGCCCGATTCACTCCGGCCGGTCAGCTGGACGAAATCGTCGACCTGGACGGTCGTTTCGTGTCGTCGCTGGCCTTCGCCGGCACGAGCATCTACGTCACGACGGCGGGCGCCCTGCTGCGTCTCGACGTCGGGGTCGCCGGTGTGCCCGTCTCCGAGGCGAAGGTTCCGACCGGCCGCATCCCGGGATGATCTCGGCGTGGTGGCGGCCGCGGTGAACGTCTCGAACGTTCGGTTCCCGAAGGTTCAGCGGGCGCGCAGCGCGGTCGCTGCGCCGGCGACGGCGGACGCGGCGCCGGCACCGGCCAGTCCGGTCAACATCGCCACCGCGACGGTCGCGGAGAAGGCGGTGCCGACCGCCGACTCGACGACGGCTCGGAAACCCGAGGTGCGAGGCGAGGGCGGGGCGTACTCGAGCACCGGCATCGGAAGGTGTGCTCCCGGGAGTCTGGTCGGCGCCACGGGCCGCGGTCGCCGATCGGTGCGGGTGTCGATGAAGTCGAGGGCGAAGGCGATCTCAGTCATGTCCGGGTCCTCCCCGTGTGCCGTCTCACATTGGTCTTCAGTGTTCCGGTCTTCGATCGCCGGGATGTGGCGTCGCTTTGAACACTGTGTTTCGGAATCGGATGTTTTCGGCAAACGACGCTCCGATTCCGTCCGCGCGTGACCGGTGAGTTTCGAACTCCGACAGCTTCGGGCCTTCCGCGTTGTGCGGCCTGGCCGGGAATTCGCGAATCGGCAGCCGCCGCTGGTATGTTCGTGCGCAGTGAACAACACATTGCAGCTTTGACGCAGACCTTCCGCGCTGGTGAGCCGCGCCTTCGTGCGGTGGTGATTCCGTGGGCCCCCGGAGGGAACCCGACACCGGGTTCCCGGCTCCCGCATGCATCGGAATCGTCTCTCGGAGCTCACTGTGATCACCTCATCGCCCTGTACATCCCTGACGTCGTCCGCACTCCGACCCGACACGTCGGAGGCGCACACGACGGAAACCGCGCTTGACCGCACCGACTTCCGGGCCGACTGCGGTCGCTGCTTCGCGTTGTGCTGCACGGCTTTCGGATTCTCGAGATCGGCGGACTTCGCCGAGGACAAGACCGCCGGCTCCCCGTGCCGGCACCTCGATTCCGCGTTCGGATGCAGCATTCATCGAGCATTGCCGTCCAGGGGTTTTCGCGGATGCACCGTGTTCGACTGTTTCGGCGCGGGACAGGTCGTCTCGCAACGACTGTTCTCCGGGACGAGCTGGCGAGAACGCCCGGAGCTCCGGGACCGCATGTTCTCCGCGTTCAAGATCGTGAAACAGCTGCACGAGATGCTGTGGTACCTGCTCGAGGCGCAGGAGCGTACCTATGATCCCGACGCCGAGGACGAAATTCGGGAACTCGCCGATTTCCTCGTATCCCTGACTCGCGGTGACGTGGACGAACTGCTTTCGGCCGACATGGGCGATGTGCATGCCTCGGTGCGAGCCGTCCTGATGACCGTCAGTGCGCACGTGCGGGTTTCGTACTTCGCGGACGGCGGCCGTGTGCATCCGCGCATCGCCCCGGGTGCGGATCTGGCCGGAACGGACCTTCGTGCCTACCGGCTGTGTGGCGCCGACCTTCGGGGAGCGGTTCTGATCGGTGCCGACCTGAGAGGGTGCGATCTCGCCGGGGTCGATCTGCTCGGTGCCGACCTGCGCGATGCCCGGTTGGAGGACGCCGATCTGTCCCTCGCTCTGTATCTCACCCAGCCGCAGATCAACGCCGCCCGGGGCAATGAAAGAACGCGAATTTCCTCAGCGGTGTCGGTACCGACGGGTTGGTGCCGCGAGTAGTCGGTGAGGCCTCGGGCGCCGCACGAGGACGAGGTCACGACTTCGGATTCGTGACCTCGTCCGTCCCGAGGACACGGGCAACGAACCCGTCCAGTCGATGGCGGAGGTTCTCGATCCGGGTCTCGGTGGGCAGTGAGCGCTCCGGCTGCGGGTCCGGTAGCGACATCAGGTTGCGCACGTAGAGCGAACAGTGGAAGTCCGTGCAGATGTACGTGCCGACACTGTTGCCCGCTTTCCCGGCGGGTCCGGCCTTGGCGGCAGTGAACAGGTTCGTGTCCGCGTTCCGCCGGGCGGACCGGCACAGATTGCACATCACCCCCCGTGCGCGGGACGGATCGGAGCCTGCGACGCGGAACTCGACACCGACGAATCCGTCCTCGCTCTCGCAGACCAGATACGCACGCTGCGGTGCCCGCGGGTCGATCCACCCGTAGAAGTCCAGGTCTTCCCACGGCGTCCGATCGAAGTCGTCCGGGAACGACACCGATTTGACTCTGCTGCGTGAGCTGTTGACGAAGCTGGCCGTGATCTCGCTTCTCGTCGGCTGCCTCACGTGTCCTCCTCCAGTTTATGAAACGATCGTAGTATAAACTCGGCGTCGTGGGACGCCCCAAGAACGACGCACGTCGACGTGAACTGCTCGCTGCCTCGGTCCGATATGCACAAGAGCGAGGCCTCTTCGGTCTGACGCTCCGGCCGCTCGCCGACGAACTGGGCACATCGACGCGGAACCTGCTGCATCACTTCGGCAGTCGGGAGGAACTGATATCCCGGATCGTCGACGAAGTCCTCACCGGTCAACTCGAGGCTTCACGCACACTGCTGTCCCGGATACGAACACTCGCGCCGGCAAGCGCCGCCGCGACCCCCACCGGGGTCGCAGACGTCATCGCGGACGGTCTCGAACTCGCATGGACCCAGGGAACGACTCCCGAGGGCCGGACTCGGATGGCGATGTTCTTCGAGATCTATGCCGCCTCGGCGCGAGACGACGATCTTCACGCAAGATTCGTCGTTCCCGTCGTGTCCGAATGGGTCACCCCGATGGTGCAGGCACTCGAAGCAGCCGGTGTTGCGGACTCGCGATCGCTTGCCCACCGCATCCTGGCTGTCCACCGAGGGCTTCTCCTTCAGGCCACGGTGTCGGGCCCCACCCCCGAAAGCGAAAGCGCACACCGGGACGCCGTCGAGGCCATCCGAAACGAGATTGTTGCTCCGTGAAGGAGGTCGCGGCCATTGCCTGCGGGGGGAGCGGAGGAGCACTGTGGAATACAGGGAATCGACCGGCGGCGCCGCGTCGGCGCCGCCCTGACCGGAAGGGTGCCGATCGTGTATGCACGCTCGACCACAATTCATGCGCATCCGTCCTACATCGACGCCGGAATCAAGCACGTACGCGACACCGTGATGCCGGCGCTGACGGATATCGAGGGATGCATGGGAATGTCCCTGTTGATCGATCGCGACTCCGGCCGCTGCATCGCGACCAGTTCGTGGCGGGACGAGGAATCGTTGCGCGCGAGCGAGGGACCGGTGCGCGATCTGCGGGATGCCGCCGCCGAGATCTTCCACGGCACCACGGAGGTGTCGCGGTGGGAGATCGCGGTCATGCATCGTGACCACCACGCTGAGCGAGGGGCGTATTGCCGGGTCACGTGGGTCAAGACCGAGCCGTCCGACATGGACCGCGGCGTGGACCTGTGGAAGATGGCCGCACTGCCCAAGATGGAAGAACTTCCCGGTTTCTGCAGCGCCAGCCTGATGTTCGACCGCGCAGCCGGCCGCGGAGTGTCGTCGCTGACGTTCGACAGTAGAGAGGCGATGGAAGGCAACAGGGAACGTCTCGATGCCATCCGGGTCGAAACGGCACGGGAAGCGGGTGCCGAGGTCCTCGACACCTGCGAGTTCGAACTCGCCATTGCGCACCTGCACGTCCCGGAGATGGCGTGAACGATTAGGCGGCCGCGAAGGACGGCCCCGCCGAGTGCCGGCGGCCGTCGCAGCCGCCGGCACCACAACCACATCATCCGAGCCGTCCTCCCGAATCCGAGCGGAGGACAGCGGCAATCGCGCACCATGGTTCCGTGACCACACCCGACGAGGGCCGTCCCGCCCGAGCACCGCTGGTGCTCACATCGCTGATCCTCGTAGCGGCAGTTGCGAACCTCAATCTCGCCGTCGCCAACGTCGCGCTCCCCGACATCGGGAAGGCGTTCGACGCCAGCCAGACCGACCTGAACCTGATCGCGGTCGGCTATTCGGTGGGGTTGGCGGCGTCGGTGCTCTACCTGGGTGCGGTCGGCGACCGCTACGGCCGCAAGACCATGCTGATACTCGGCATGTCGTTGTCGGTGCCGGCGTCGCTCGTGGCCGGGTTCGCCCCGAACGTGGAGGTACTGTTCGCGGCGCGACTGCTCGGCGGTGTGTCCGCCGGTCTCGCCTTCCCGACGACGCTGGCCTTGATCACCGCGTTGTGGTCGGGTCCGGCGCGGACCCGCGCGATCGCGCTGTGGTCGTCGATCGGTGGCGGTCTCACCGCCCTCGGCCCACTCGTCGCCGGGGCCCTGCTCGAGGGGTTCTTCTGGGGGTCGGTGTTCCTGGTGACGATCCCGCTGGCGTTGCTGGCGCTGGCGCTGACGTGGGTACTCGTGCCGAGTCACGTCAACGAGTCCACCGATCCCGTCGACCATCTCGGCGGCATCGTCTCGGTCGTTCTGGTCGGTTCCCTGGTGCTCGGCATCAACTTCGTACCCGTCGACGGGCTGCAGACCGTCGCCGTGTCCGCGCTGGTGATCGCATTCGCCTCCGCAATCGCCTTCGTGTTCCGACAACTTCGGGCGCGCAATCCGCTGTTCGATCTGCAGGTCGCGCGGCGGCGCATCTTCTGGGTCGCCGCGGTCGCGGGCATCATCGTCTTCGGCACGTTGATGGGCACGATGTACATCAGTCAGCAGTATCTGCAGAACGTGCTGGGGTATTCGACGCTGGCGGCCGGTTCGGCGGCGCTGCCCGCGGCGCTGGTGATGGTGCTGGTCGCACCGCACTCGGCGAAACTCGTCGAATCGCGGGGTTCGCGGTTCACCCTGCTGTCCGGATACGTGGCGATCGTGGTGGGACTGGTCGTCGCGCTGGTGTTGTGGGACGAGGATGCGCACTACTGGATAGTGGCGCTCGGGTACATGTGTCTCGGTGCCGGGGTGGGTCTCGCGGGGACACCGGCGTCGCATTCGCTGACCGGTTCGGTGCCGGTGGCGCGGGCCGGTATGGCCTCGGGTACCGCGGACCTGCAACGCGACCTCGGCGGGGCGATCGTGCAGTCGATTCTCGGTGCGCTGCTCACCGCCGGGTACACGGCGTCGTTCACGTCCACCATCGCCGCGAGCCCGCAGGCGTCGTCGGTCAGCGAGCAGACGCAGGTCGCCCTGGAGAAGTCGTTCGCGGGCGCCGTGAACATCGCCGAGACGTATCCGCAGTACGCGCAGCAGATCCTCGCGGCGGCCCGGTCGGCGTTCCTCGACGGCGACACCCGCGCGTATGCCGCCGCGATCGGGATCGTGCTGATCGGAGCGGCACTGGTGTTCTTCGTGTTCCCCAAGCGTGATGCGGAGACCGCACTGCTGGAGCGGTATGCGGCCGAGGACGCGGAGACCGGGGACAGGGAGAGCAGGGACGCGGAGACCGGGGACAGGGCGATCGGGGACGCAGGGTAGAAAACCGGGCACACTGTTCCTTCGAGAGGATCCGATCGTCGCCCGGGGTGATCACCGGCCGAAGCGAGGTTTCGTGTGGGGAATGTTCCGTTCGTATTTCGTGCGGACGGCGTCGCCGTGCTCGTCGCGTGCACCGAGAACAGCTGTGGTGGAATCGGGCCGTCGTCGTTCGGCGGGAGGATTTCATGGGCATCAGGGTCGCACTGGAACATCGGACGGAATTCCAGGACGCTTTCGGCAATTTCCTTGCCGGCGTGGTCTTCCCGGAGCGCGCCGGGAAGCTGTCGATCACCGTCGGACTCGTGGCCGACATGGAAGTGATCACCCCTTCGACTTCTTCATCGAGGACTACGCCGAATACTTCGGGTGGGAGTACCCACCGGAACTCGCGGCCGACCTCGAGCCGTACCTGCGCCCGGTGGACGAGGGCGAACCCGGCTCGGGACCCGGTGAGCTCGTCCGAAGTGGTTGAAGGACTTTCATATTCCCGACGAGATCCGCACCGTCGATGTGCTCGTGTCGCTCAATCGGGCACTCGAACGCGACATCGAATACAGCGTCCGGATGGAGCCGGGAGTGCAGAGCCCCGACCACACCCTCGCGACCGCGGTCGGCTCGTGCCGCGACTCGGCGTGGCTGATGGTGTCGGTGCTGCGGCAACTCGGTCTCGCCGCCCGGTTCGTGTCCGGATACCTGGTCCAGCTCACCGCCGACCAGCCGGCCCTCGACGGTCCCAGCGGCCCCGCCGCCGACTTCACCGACCTGCACGCCTGGGCGGAGGTGTACGTGCCGGGCGCCGGCTGGATCGGGCTCGACCCCACCTCCGGGCTGTTCGCGGGGGAGGGGCACATTCCGCTCTCCGCTGCCCCGCACCCGGTGTCGGCGGCGGCGATCACCGGTGCCACCGGGAAATGCACCGCGACCCTGACGTTCTCGAACACCGTCACGCGCATCCGGGAGGATCCGCGGGTCACGTTGCCCTACACCGACGAACAGTGGGAACGCATCTGTGCTTCGGGCGCCGCACTGGACGCCCGCACCGCCGCCGCGGACGTGCGGCTGACGGTCGGCGGGGAGCCGACATTCGTGTCGATCGACCGCTACGGCGACCCGGAGTGGACCACCGAAGCCGACGGAACCGACAAACGTGAACGTGCCTCGGACCTCGCCGAGCGGCTGCGCCGCATCTACGCGCCGACCGGCCTGGTGATGCGCAGCCAGGGCAAGTGGTATCCGGGAGAGGCGTTGCCGCGCTGGCAGATCGCGCTGTTCTGGCGCGAGGACGGCGGCGCGCTGTGGAACGACCCCGCGCTGCTCGTCGACCCGTGGGATCCGGAGAACCCGCCGTCCGCGCAGCCCGCCGACGCCGAGCATCTCGCCGTCGAGCTCGCCACCCGGCTCGGATTGCAGCCGGATGTGGTGCAGCCCGCGTACGAGGACGCGCTCGCGCGGCTGCACCGCTGGGTGCGGCTGCCGGCCGGCCCGCCCCTGGACCCCGCCGAGGACTTGCCACCCGACGACGATTCCCCCGACGCAGGCCGCGCTCTGCTCGACAGGCTCGAACGATCCGTCACCGACCCGGCCGCGTGGGTGATCCCGCTGCAGCGCCGAGACGACGACACCGGGTGGCAGAGCGGACGGTGGACGATGCGCCGCGGCCGCATCGTCCTCGTCGAGGGCGATTCTCCGGCCGGGCTGCGCCTGCCCATCCGCTCGGTGAGCTGGGAGGAACCGGACCCACTGTTCGAAGCCGATCCACTTCACGACCGGCCACCGCTGCTGTTCCAGCCGGCGCCGCCACCCGCACCGACTGCCGTCGCGTCGCCGACCGTCGGTATCCCCACCGCGCTGGTCACCGAGGTGCGCGACGACGCACTGCACGTGTTCCTGCCGCCCCTGGGTGCGCTCGAACACTTCTACGACCTGATCGCCACCGTCGAGCAGGCCCGCGCCGCGCGGCTGACCACCGAGTCCTTCGACGTCGACGGCACCCACACCGGCACCGGCGGCGGCAACCACATCACGCTCGGAGGCGCGAAACCGAGCGATTCCCCGCTGCTGCGCCGCCCCGACCTGCTCGTCTCCCTGCTCACCCACTGGCAGCGGCATCCCGCGCTGTCGTACCTGTTCTCGGGCCGGTTCATCGGCCCCACCTCGCAGGCGCCGCGCGTCGACGAGGGCAGGCCGGACGCGCTGTACGAACTCGAGATCGCCTTCACCGAGATCGAGCGGCTCACCGGCGACGCGGACGACGACCGGCCGCCGTCACCGTGGGTCGTCGACCGTGCGCTGCGGCACCTGCTCACCGACCTGACCGGCAACACGCACCGCGCCGAATTCTGCATCGACAAGCTGTAGAGCCCGGACTCGGCGCGCGGCCGCCTCGGCGTCCTCGAACTGCGCGGCTTCGAGATGCCGCCGCACGCGCAGATGGCGATGGTGCAGTCGCTGCTGGTGCGCGGCCTCGTCGCCCGGTTCTGGGACGAGCCGCTACGGGCACCGCTGGTGCGGCACGGCGCGAACCTGCACGGGCGTTATCTGCTGCTGCACTTTGTCGCGGCCGACATCGCCGACGTCGTCGCGGATCTGCGCGAGCACGGCGTCGACTTCGACACCGCCTGGCTCGACCCGTTCCTCGAATTCCGCTTCCCCCGTCTGGGCAGCGTGCAGGCCGGCCCGGTCACGCTGGAACTGCGCGCCGCCGTCGAACCGTGGCACGTGCTCGGGGAGGAAGCCACCGCCGGTGGCACCGCCCGCTACGTCGATTCGTCCGTCGAACGGCTGCAGGTGTCCGTGACCGGCGCCGACCGCGGCCGGTACGTCGTCACCTGCAACGGGGTGCCGATGCCACTGCTCGAGACCGGCAAGGACGACGTGCAGGTCGCCGGGGTGCGGTATCGCGCATGGCAGCCGCCGAGCGCCCTGCATCCGACGATCGAAGTGCACAGCCCCCTGGTGGTCGACGTCGTCGACCTCGAGTCGGGTCGCTCGCGCGGCGGCTGCACCTACCACGTCGTGCATCCCGGTGGCCGTGCCTACGACACCCCGCCGGTCAACGCGGTCGAGGCGCAGTCGCGCCGCAACAGCCGGTTCGAGGACCACGGATTCACACCCGGACGTATCGACCTGGCAAGGTTGCAGGAGACGCAGGCGCGGCTGGCGGTGGACGTGACGGCCCCCGGACTCCTCGACCTGCGACGGACGGACACCGCCTGGCGTTGACGGCACCGAAGCAGAGGCCCGGTGGCGCAGGCAACGAGCTCCGGGAGGACGGCAACCGATGACCGACGTCGCCGATGTGGCGCTGACCGGATACGTGCACCGCGGGCCCGAATTCGACGAACTGCTCGGTCCGGACGGCCGGTTGCGGGCCCACTGGGCCGACTTCGCGGACGGGTGGCGTCCCCGCGGGCCGGAACCGCTCGCGATGTACCGGCAGCGGCTGCGCACGCTGGTCGACCACCACGGCATCAGCTACAACCCGATCGACCCGTCCGGGACGCCGACGTCGGTGCGCTGGAACGTCGACGGCGTGCCGCTGGTGCTGGCCGCCGACGACTGGGCCGAGCTGGAACGGGGCCTGGTGCAGCGGTCGCGGCTGCTCGACGCGTTGCTCGCCGACGTGTACGGCGAACTGCGGACCGTTCGGGACGGGCTGCTGCCGCCGCGGCTGGTGTTCGGGCACGCGGGGTACGTGCGGGCCGCGCACGGGCTGACCCTGCCCGGCCCGCACCAGCTGTTCCTGCACGCCGTGGATGTTGCGCGCGGCACCGACGGCCGGTTCCGGGTGTCGCGGGATCTGACGCAGGCGCCGTCGGGTGCGGGGTACGCGATGGTGGATCGGCGGGTGATGTCGCGGGCACTGCCGGACCTGTACCAGACGACGAGCCCGCGGCCGCTGTCCCCGTTCGCGCAGGCCGTGCGGCTGGCGTTGCGGGATGTCGCGCCGGTCGGCGTGGAGGATCCCACGGTCGTGGTGCTCACCCCCGGCGCGACCTCCGAAACCGCGTTCGACCAGGCCTACATCGCCGGGACCCTGGGCCTGCCGCTCGTCGAATCCGCCGATCTCGTGGTGCGCGACGGCCGGTTGTGGATGCGCTCGCTCGGATCGCTGACCCGGGTGGACGTGGTGCTGCGCCGCGTCGACGCGGCCTTCGCGGATCCGCTGGACCTGCGGCCCGATTCGCATCTCGGAGTGGTGGGACTGGTGGAGGTGGTGCGCCGCGGTGCGGTCTCCGTCGTCAACACCCTCGGCAGCGGGGTTCTCGAGAACCCGGCGCTCGCGGCGTATCTGCCGCGGTTGTGCCGGGCCCTGCTCGACGAGGAGTTGCTGCTCGAGTCGGCACCCGCCCACTGGGGCGGCACCGACGACGGGCGGTCGCTGCTCACCGCACGGTTCGACGACCTGGTGCTGCGGTCCGCGGTGACCACCGAGACAGTGGTGCCCGGCGCGCTCGACGCGGCGCAACGGGAACTGTTGCGGGACAGGGTGTTCGCCGATCCGGCACGCTGGGTCGGAACCGAACCGACCGAGCATTCGTACGCGCCGGTGCTGGCAGCCGGGCGCGACGCGTTCGAGGCCGCACCCGTCGGGCTCCGCCTGTTCACGGTCGCGCAGCGGGTCGGATTCACGCCGATGCCCGGCGGGCTCGGCCAGGTCCTCGCGCCGGGCGCCGGGCGCGACATCGTCGCCAAGGACGTGTGGGTCCGGTCGGTGCCCGCCGCGTCGACGGCGGATCCGTCCGGCACGGCCGAGACGCTGCCCGAATTCGCGGTGCCCGCGGTCGACGTGGTCACCTCACCCCGTGTCCTCGGTGACCTGTTCTGGATCGGCCGCTACTCGGAGCGCGCCGAGGACACCGCGCGGCTGCTCATCGCGGTGCGGGAACGCTACCAGGACTACCGGTTCCGGCCGTGGCTCGCGGGCAGCGAATGCCTGCCGGTGCTGCTGCAGACCCTGACGGCCGCGGCGCCGTCGTCCGAGTTCGCGGTCACCGACGATCCGGACGCCCCGCGCATCGACAGCTACCGGGTCGCGACCGCGGAGTTCCGTTCGCTGACGGTCGATGCGGACCGGCTCGGATCGCTGGCGCAGTCGTTCGCCGGACTCGAGCGGGCCGCCCGGGCCGTGCGCGACCAACTCTCGAACGACACGTGGTCGGTGCTGGCGGACGTGCGGCGCGCCCTCGACGAACTGGCCACCACCCCCGACGAGGGCGGGTCGCTGCTCGAGGTCACCCAGTCCGCGGCGCTGCGGGGCATGCTCGCGTTGTCCGGTCTGGGCGCCGAATCGATGGTCCGTGACATCGGCTGGCACGTGATGGACATCGGGAAGCGGATCGAGCGGGGACTGGCGCTCACCTCGCTGCTGTCGACGACGCTGGTCGACGTGCGCGCGCCCGGCACCGAGCGGGCCCTCGTCGAGTCGGTGCTCGTCGCGGCCGAGAGCTCGGTGACGTTCCGGCGCCGCAATCATCGGGTGCGGGTGGCGGCGGTGGCCCAGCTACTGCTGTTCGACATCGGCAATCCGCGGTCGCTCGCGCACCTGCTGGACCGGATCAAGGAGAACCTCCGGGCGCTGCCGGACGCGTCGGGTGCCTCGCGGCCCGAGCGGCTCGCCGAGGAGCTGATCACCCGGCTGCGCCGCGTCGATCCGGTGGATCTCGAGGCCGCCACGGACGGCACCCGCACCGAGCTGGCCGAACTGCTCACCGCGGTGCATCGCGGACTCGAAGAACTGTCCGAGCTGCTGCTGCAGGGACCGCTGTCGCTTCCCGGCGGCACCCGGCCGCTGTGGGGCGGCGCCGAGAACAGGAGGATGCCGTGACCGACACCGCCGGGACCGACACCGCTGGGACCGACGCCGTGCGTCGCTACCGGATCGTGCACCGCACCACTTACCGGTACTCGGGGGCGGTCACCTCCTCCTACGGCCGCGGCTACCTGATGCCGCGGGACACCGGCGAGCAGCGGGTCGTCCACACCGCCGTCACCGTCGAACCGGCGCCCGGCGACACCTCCACCGGCGTCGACATCTGGGGCAACCGGGACGTGTACTTCCACGTCGTCGAACCGCACGACACGCTGGTGGTGACCGCACGTTCGGTGGTCGAGGTGAGCCGGCCCGACCCCGCGTTGTGGACGGCCGGGCCCGCGCTGCAGCCCTGGGAGTCGGCGCGACCGGCGACCGCGGGCGGTGCGCTGGCGACCGACTTCGTGCTCGACCTCGAGCCCGCCGAGATCGACGATTCGGTGATCGAATACGCCGCAGCGACATTCGTTCCGGGACGCCCGTTGGGGGAGGCGATCGTCGAGCTCACCCACCGGATCTTCACCGACTTCACGTACTGCTCGGGATCGACCTCGGTGTCGACCCGGGTTTCCGAGGTCCTTGCCGCCCGGGCCGGCGTGTGCCAGGATTTCGCGCGCCTGGCGATTGCCTGCCTGCGCGCGAACGGTCTTGCCGCACGGTATGTTTCGGGATATCTGGCAACCGATCCGCCGCCCGGCAAGGAACGCATGATCGGGGTCGACGCCACTCACGCGTGGGCGGCGGTGTGGCTCCCGGGTGATCGATGGCTGGCCTTCGACCCGACCAACGATCAACTGGTCGACGAGCGTTACACGACGGTGGGGTGGGGCCGTGACTACGCCGACGTGCCGCCCCTGCGTGGCGTCATCTATACCGAAGCGAAGGACAGTACCATCGACGTGTCCGTGGACGTCGCACCGATCACGAAGGATGGTTTCGATGCGTGACTTCTCCTGTCCCACTTGCGGTCAGCAACTCGCCTTCGAGAACTCGGTCTGCCTGGGATGTGGCGCGCGCCTCGGTTTCGACCTCGGCACGGTCTCCATGGTCACCATCGTCGACGAACCCGCGGTCTCCCTGGATCCGAGCACAGGGTCGGTGCCCGCAGCCGCATACCGGCTGTGCGCCAATATGCATCTCGCGCGGTGCAATTGGATCGTCCGTGTCGACCACTCCGGCAACGGCGTGACGTTGTGTCCGTCGTGCGAGCTGACCCGGACGCGGCCCGCGGACGACGACGTCGTCGCGCTCGAGGCGTTCGCCGAGGCCGAGGCGGCCAAGCGGCGGCTGCTGGTGGAGTTGACCGAGCTGGGATTGCCGGTGGTCGGCCGGGCCGAGGACCCCGAGGCTGGGCTGACCTTCGATCTGTTGTCGAGCCGTGACGAGCCGGTGGTCACGGGGCACGATTCCGGGGTGATCTCCCTCGATCTCGCCGAGGGCGACGACGTGCACCGCGAACAACTGCGGGTCGCGATGGACGAGCCGTACCGCACGGTGCTCGGCCACTTCCGTCACGAGATCGGGCACTACTACCAGATGGTGCTGATCGTCGACGACGACGCCCGGCAGCGGTTCACGGAACTGTTCGGTGATCCCGACCAGGACTACCAGCAGGCCCTCGACCGGCACTACTCCGAGGGCGCTCCCGCCGGGTGGGAGGACACCCACGTGTCGAGCTACGCCACGATGCACCCGGCCGAGGACTGGGCCGAAACGTTCGCCCATTACCTGCACATGCGCGACACGCTCGACACGGCGGCGGCATTCGGGTTCGTGCCGGCCGGTGCCGGCCTCGATCGGCCGCAACCCGGGCCGGCCGGCTTCGACCGGCTCGTCGAACAGTGGTTACCTCTTACGTGGTCGTTGAACATGGTCAATCGGTCGATGGGGAGGCCGGACCTGTATCCGTTCGTGCTGCCGCCTCCGGTCCTGAACAAGATGCGATTCGTGCACGAGCAGATCACCGCGCGCATCTCGGTGTCCTGAGGCGCGTCTGCTCCGGCGCCGTTGTGCCGGGCGGGGGGAGCGGCCTACGGTCGAAACGGAAGCCCGTCGAGGAGTGGTCGCATGAGCCTGTTCTATCGCCTCGCCTACCGTGTCGGCTTCACACCGTGGGAACGCGCGGACGTTTCGCGGGGCGCCCATTTCGACGCGCTGCTCGAGTCGGTACCCGGCCCGGGCCGGGCGCTCGACGTCGGCTGCGGCAGCGGTGAGTTGTCGATCCGGCTCGCGCGGCGCGGCTGGGACGTCACCGGAATCGACAATGTGCCGGCAGCGGTCGAATTGGCGATGGTTGCCGCCGAGCAGGCCGGGGTCGACGTGAGATTCGTCGAAGGCGACGTCACCGCGATGGCGGACCGGGTCGGGTCGGACTACGGCCTGATCGTGGATTTCGGTTGCTTCCACGGACTTTCGGACAGCGAGCGAGCCGCGTACCGCCGGCAACTCGACCGAGTGTCCTCGCCCGACGCGACATTTCTGATGTTCGCGTTCGAGCCGCGTTTCCGCGGACCGCTCCCGCGCGGCGTCGACCTGGCCGAAATCGAGCAGATCTTCTCCGGATGGTCGGTGGTGGAGGAGGTTTCGGTGCGGGTCGGATTCCATTCGAAGTGGTATCGCTTGGTCCGGCGCCGGCACGTGCCGTAGCTCGCGGGGCTTTCGGGCATTCGACCGCGAAATCCGGGCTGCGGGAATCTGAACCGTACGGAACTGTAGAATTAACCGAATGTGCGGGTGCATCTTCGAACTGGTCAGTTCGGCGAAGCCGGGATGGCGCCGGAAATCAACGCCGAAATCATCGAGGCCGGCAGCTGCAGGTCGGGCGCCTGGGTGATGTTGGTGAGAACGACGATGACGGTGCCGTCGGCCTGTCGGACCGCAGCCTGGGTCTGGAAGCCGCTGATGTGCCCGTTGTGACCGACGAGTCCGTTCAGGTCGCCGATGCCGAGGCCGTACGGCAGGGGCCCGGTGGTGACGAAATCGAGTCGCTGAGCCTGCATCTCCGGTTCGAGGAGGTCGCCGTCGACGAGGGCCTTCGCCCAGATGGCCAGGTCCGCGGCGGTGCAGATGGCCTCGCCGGCGCCGAATCCCCAGGAGGGGTTGAAGTTCGTGACGTCGACCAGTTCCGGCCTCGGGGCGGGCGGGCTCGGGTCGTCCCACTCGGTGCCGTACTGATAGCCGTGGCTGAACGGGGCGGGAACGGTCGCATCCGTCGCGGCGGGGAGTGAGCAGCCGTTCATCTGCAGCGGGGTGAAGATGCGATCCTGGATCAACGTTTTCAAGGGCGCGCCACCGAAGCGCTCGGCCAGCATTCCGAGCAGCACATAGTTGGTGTTCGAGTAGTCCCAGCCCTCGCCCGGCGCGAATTCGGCGGGCGTGCCCTCGATCGTCGCGAGCAGCTCGTCCGGGGTCCACACTCGTTGTGGATCGTCGGCCAGTGCGTTCAGGAACGCGTCGGTGGTGTAGGTCGGAATCCCGGACGTCATGTTCAGTGCCTGACGGATGGTGGCCCCGTTGGTGTCGACCTGTGGGAAGTACTGCTCGAGTGGATCGTCCAGTCCGAACTTGCCCTCCTGAGCGAGTTGCAGGACGACCGTCGCGGTGAACGTCTTGGTGATGCTTCCGATCCGGAAGTGGTCGGTCATCTCCACCGGTTCGCCGGTGTCGATGTTCGCGACGCCGGCCGCGATCTCGTAGTCGCCCCGCTCGGGACTCCGGACGATGGCGACCAGTCCCGGAATGCCCATCTCCTCCATCTGCTCGGTGATCACCGGCCGCACCGCAGCTTCGAGATCGTCCTGCGCCGGCGGGGCTTCGGCAGTCGGGGCGGAGTTTCCGCAGCCGGTCAGCGTCGCGAACATCATCGTCCCGAGCACTGTGGCCGCCGCGGCACGATGGTTGCGCATCGAGGACGATCGAGCTCGCATCAGCGGATACCTCTGGCCCGGGCACCTGTAAGGGTGAGACGGATTGTGTTCCCGCGGAACCCTCGACCCGGGGAATGCCTCAGGTCAGGGGCGCCGTCGATGACCAGTGTCGCATGTGTCCCGCGGTTTCCATCCCGGAATCCGGACGGCATCGAACGGCCGGCCGACCGGCGGATGCGGCTTCGTGCCACGGTCCGACGGACTAGTCTCGACAAACGAACAGCCTGCTGCGGGCCGCCCCGGCAGCATCTTCGGAAGGGTTTGTGATGGCTGTTTTGCGACGCGCTCTGGTCGCCGCGCTGATGGGCGGGGTGCTCGTGTGCTCGTGTGGCACGGACACGCAGGCCGAGGACGCCGTGGCGAGCGGCGACGTCGCGGGTCGGGTGGACATCGGGGACGGCCACCATTTGTATCTGGACTGTCGCGGCACCGGAAGTCCCACGGTGGTCCTGCAATCCGGGTTCGGCAACGCAGGCGACATCTGGAGCCTGAGCGAATCCGATTCTCCGGCTGTGCAACCGGCGCTCGCGACGTCGACTCGCGTGTGCTCCTACGACCGGCCCGGTTCCCTCGTCACCACGACCGTTCGCGATGGCGAAGTCGTCGACGCGGAGGAGCCGTCGCCGGGCCGCAGCGACGAGGTCCCGATGCCGCGCGATCCGGCGGAGGTGGTCGCCGAACTGCACGACCTGCTGACTGCAGCCGGTGAAACCGGGCCATATGTGCTGGTCGGGCACTCGCTGGGTGGTCCGCTGCAGGCGCTCTATGCCGCTACGTATCCCTCGGAGGTGGCCGGGATCGTCCTGGTGGACGCACCGATGCCGGAACTGCGCGACAGCGTGACCGCCGATCAATGGAACCTGATGGCCCACCCGCAGTTGACGCCGGGAAGCTATCCGGACGGATATACGGCCGAAACATATTCTCTGGACCAGCTCATGGACGAGATCGAGACTGCGCCGCCGCTACCGCCGGTGCCGATGGAGGTGCTGGTCCGCGGCGAGGACACGCCGCTTCCCGACCCGCTGCCTCCCGGCATGTCGGCCGCCGATCTCGAGGCGTTGCACGGTGCCGAGCCGCAGGCCCAGACGGACTTCGTCGCGAGCCAGCCCGATGCCGAACTCGTCGTCGTCCCCGGGACCACGCACTACATCCAGACCCAACGACCCGACGCCGTGGTCGACGCCGTGAACCGCGTCCGCGATCGCGCGGACGGATAACCTCCGCAGCACCTACGCTGCCTGGTGGAAGCGGGGGACCTCGGCGAGGCGCGCCAGCCGTTGCAGGTCGTCGGACAGCGCGTCGCGACGGTCGCGGTGTGCCTTGACGAGGAGCCAGTACACGCGGTCCAGACCGGGAGCGACGTGCACGACGTCGTAGGTCTGCGCGATCCGTGTTCCGGTTCCGTTCGGTTCCAGGTCGATTCGCCACACCGTGCTGTCGACCTTGCCCCACAGGCCCACCGTCTTCCATGCCAGCGACCGTGGGGGATCGACCGTGGTGAACATGCACGAGCGGCTCCAGACGAAGATGCCGGACCGGTTCGTGCCGCGGAATCGAATGCCCGGCGCTGCGTGTCTACCGTCGCCGATCCAGTGGGCACCCCGGCATTCGTGACTCCATTCACCGATCCGGGTCACGTCGGTGATGATGTGCCACACGGCTTCTGGCGGCGCGGCGGTGATCGCTTCGGTGCGTCCGTGTCGTGCCAGCGTGCCCATCACGAATGCTCCTCGATCGGTGCCACGCGCAGCGACGGCACGGTGGACGCAGGACCCGTGCCCCACAGCACGGCGGCCTGCCGACGGTACTTTCGGGCGAAACCGTGCAGGAGGAGGAAGCGCGGCACGGCGGGAACGACGTGCACGATCGTGTCGCGATCCTCGGGTGTCGCCCCGTCGATGATCCAGTGCGCTTCCATGCCGAGTTCGGCGAAGCCCTTCGGCTCGACGAAGTACTTCTTCTCGATTGCGCGGTACTCCGCGGTGGTGATCGTGGCGGCAACGACCGGCATCATCTCGAGTTCCTCGCGCTGCAGGTGGGGGAGCAGAACGTCGTCGAGTCCGGTCACGGCGGCGAGCAACCGTGCCCGTGCGGACGGGTCGCCGCCGTACGCCCGCGCGGCGTCCTCCACGACGGCGGTCGCTCCGCCGATCCGTTCGTGGTCGGACGCCATCCGATCGAGCAGCGCACCGGCCGCCGGGTTCTTCGCCCGGATCGTCGGCCACAGTCCGGCGTCCTCGCCGGCATGGTGCATGTGCAGGAACCGGCACATCCAGAGGATGTGCGCGGCGAGAGTGCGGCGGCGCGGCTCGTCGGGATACGGGGGAGTCTCCAGCACCATGCGCGTTCGTCGCAGGTCACGTCGCAGTGCGCTGTGCACGATCCCCATGCTTCGTGTGTCGGCGGGCTCGATCCTGTTGGTGTTCATGGCCCGCCCTCCTTTCACTTCTCCAGTCACTTCCCCAGGGAGAGCAATTTGACGATCGTGTCGGTGAGCCACTCTTCGTACCGGGCGGGGCTCCACCCTGCGCTGCGGATGAGAAGGTCGTAGACCTCCAACGTGATCACCGCCCAGAGGCCGTCGCCTTCTAGTGGGGTCAGTTCGCGGCCCGCGATGGCTGCTCCCGCGATGTGAACGGTGTGCCGCTGGGCCTGCCGGATCTCGTCGAGCCGGGACGCGAGTTGCGGTTCCGCGGCGGCTCCCTCGCGCAGGGCGCGTTGCAGGCCGACGGTGCGCCCGTTCACGCCGGCGACCAACTTGGCTCCCGCGGTGGCCCGTTCCAGGTGACTTCCGCGGGAAATTGCGGCGAACTCGGGCCGGTCCATCAGCGCCACCGGCTCGTCGTCGCCGACGACCGCGATATCGATCACCTGGTTGAACAATCGAGGCTTGGAACCGAAGTGGCTGTACACGGTCTCGAACGAGACCCCGGCCGCGCGTGCGATCTCGCGCATCCCGACGGACCAGCCACGTTCGGTGAACAGGGTCGCGGCGGCGTCGAGGATTCGGCGTCGGCTCTCCTCGGCCTGACGGCGCCGGAGTGTCGCGTCGTACCGCCGCGCCTTCGGGGTGGTCGATGTAGTCCCGCGTGCGTCCGCGTTCGTGCTCACCACTCCATTGTGTAACGTCATTATTTTCAATACAAGTGTTTGTATCGAATCATGGCGTGACGTGGTGGGGTCGCTGTGTCTTACAGCGACTGCGCCCACCGCCCGACGTCGCCGCGTTCGAGCGCCAGCGCCAGCAGTTCCGGGAACCGGTCGGGTGTGCACGCGAACGCTGGGATTCCCAGCGCACCGAGCGCGGCCGCGTTCTCCCGATCGAAGGCCGGAGCGCCGTCGTCGGACAGGGCCAGCAGCACCACCACCTGCACCCCGGCGTCGCGCATCGACGCCATCCGGCTGAGCATCTCCGCGCGGATCCCGCCCTCGTACAGGTCGGAGATCAACACGAACAGCGACTCGGTGGGCCGGGTGATCAGCGATTGGCTGTACGCGATCGCGCGGTTGATGTCGGTGCCGCCGCCGAGTTGCGTGCCGAACAGCACCTCCACCGGATCGGACAACTTGTCGGTCAGATCCACCACCGCGGTGTCGAACACGACCAGCGACGTGCGCAGCGCCCGCATCGACGCGAGCACCGCCCCGAACACCGACGCGTACACCACGCTCGACGCCATCGACCCCGATTGGTCGATCGCCAGCACCACGTCGCGCTCCACGGCCTGCGAGCGCCGGCCGTACCCGATCAGCCGCTGCGGCACCACCGTGCGGTACTCCGGCAGATAGTGCGCGAGATTCGCGCGGATCGTGCGATCCCAGTCGATGTCGCGCAACTTCGGATTCGACGTCCGCGCCGCCCGGTTCAGCGCACCGGTCACCGCGGACCGGGTGTGCTGGGCGATGCGTTCCTCGATCTCGCGCACCACCTTCTCCACGACCATCCGCGCGGTCGCGCGGGTGGTTTCCGGCATCACCTTGTTCAAGCTGAGCAATGTGCCGACGAGATGCACGTCCGGTTCGACGGCGTCGAGCAGTTCCGGTTCGAGCAGCAGTTGCGTCAGCCCCAGCCGCTCCATCGCGTCGCGCTGCATGACCTGCACCACCGAGGTGGGGAAGTAGGTGCGGATGTCGCCGAGCCAGCGCGCGACCCGCGGCGCCGAACCGCCCAGACCGGCGCTGCGCCGGCCGCTCGGATCCGGATCGCTGCGATCGTAGAGAGCGGCGAGGGCACCGTCCATCGCCTCGTCGTCGCTGGAGCTCAGCCCGCCGGTGGAGTCCTCGGAGGCTTCGCCGAGCAGCAGCCGCCAGCGACGCAGCCGTTCCGTCTCGTCCGATGATGTTGTCACGCAGGAACTCCCAGGATCAGTGCGGTGGTGCGGACGGCGCGGGCCCCGCGCTCGGCATCGACGGAGGCGACGCTGCCGGGGGTCCGCTCGCCGCCACGCACCACCGCGCCGAGCGTGCGGCGCTCGGCGGGAGCGAACGAGCCGAAGGTGCGGCGCAGCACGGGCAGCACGTCCACGAAATCCTGTGCGGGAAGTGCCGAGACCCAGTCGTCGATCAACCGCAGCAGGTCGCGGTCGTGCATGAGCAGGACCGCGCCGCCGCCCACGAATCCGTCGATCCAGCGCGCCTTCGCACCCGGATCGCTGCCCACCGACAGTGCCCGCGACACCCGCAGCGCGGTTTCGTGCTCGTCGATCCGGCCGATGTCGCGCAGCAGTCGCACGGTCCGTCCGGTGAGGATGCCGTCGACGTGGTCGCGGTCCGCGATCACCCGGAGGGCGGCGAGCCACCGCCCGGTCGTGTCCGCGTCGTCGCGGACGGCGATCGCGGTGTGCACCTCGTCGACGGCCTTGCGCAGTGCGTCCGCGGCATCGGCATCCAGGCCGGTCGCCGCCGCGGGCAGGCCGGCGCAGATCCGCGCGAGCAAGGCGTCGGTGACGTGCGCGAGCGAGGTCAGGTCGGTGCCCCGGACATCGCCGTACCGCAGTGTGCGGATCAGCGCCGGCAGCGCCGACATCAGGTGCAGCACGTCGTGATCGAGTGCGGCCGCGGCATCGACCGCGGACAGCACATCGGGGATCGCTGTGCGCAGGTCGGCGAGCAGCGCCTTCTCCAGCGTCTCGGTGACCGCACCGAGGGAAACGTCGGGGCGACTCACCCGGTCGAGGACCACCGCGTGCGCCGCCGATTCGACGGTCGTTCCCCACCGCGAGGCCTCGACGACGGCGACGGAGAGTTCCGGCTCCCACCGCAGCGTCCACGACTCGCGGAAGGTGCCGGTGGAACGGACCGCGCTCGTCGTCGGCTTCGCCCAGTCGATGCCGAGCAGCGCGAGGCGGTGCAGCAACCGCGACCGCTGCAGGTCGTTGTCCTTGCGCAGATCCAGGTCGAGGTTCTTGTCGGCCGCGGATCTCTTGAGCCGCAGCGTCTTCGACCGGGCCTGCAGGTCCGCGTCCAGAGGAACCGTCGGGGTGTCGTCGGGGATCTCGCCGAGCGCCTCGCCGACGACGAGTCGCCGCGTCACCAGGTCGAGCAGCACGTCGTCGCCGTCGCACAGCACCGACCGGGTCGCCTCGGTGACCTCGGTGAGGCCGGGCAGGGGGCGCTCGCGCAGCGCGGCGAGCGCCTCGGCCAGTCGGGTGGCCTCGATGACGTGTGCGCTCGAGACCGGTAGGTCTTCGCGGCGCAGTTCCCGCGCGACCCGAGTGAACCACCGTTCGATCGTGTGGTCGTGGTGGGTGAACAGATGGTGGTACCAGCCGGGCGAGGTGATGCCCGCGCCGTATCCGGAGGCCGCCGCCAGCCGCGAGTGCGTCCACGGCACCCACGTGAGCGACGACTTGATCTTCGGCAGGCCCTTGAGCAGTCGCGCGTCGGGTGCGGCGGGCCCGAGTTTGCCGGACAGCGCCGGAGCGTGCATCGCCCCGCACACCACCGCGACCTTCTGGGCCCCGGCCTTGACGGTCGCGCGCAGCACCTGGCGCATGTGCGCTTCGCGTCGCAGCGTGTGCTCGTCGATCTCCATCGTCTCGCGCAGCGCAGCCATCGCTTCGGTGATGGCATCGAAACCGTCTGCGTGACAGCCGTTTTCGATGTTCGTGTCGTCTCGGTGCCGGGTACGGGATTCGACGACGGCGTCCCACCACTGCTCGAAATCGTCGTAGCCGCCGGCCGCGGCGAGCGCGTCCAGCGGATCCGGACCCTGCTCACCGGCCGGCCGGTCCGCCGCGAGGCTCAGCGCCGCCGGCAGATCGCAGAAGCGGACGTCCGCGTCGTGCAGGATCGCCCACTGCAGTGCCTGCCACTCCGGGGAGAACGTGGCCAGCGGCCAGAACGCGGCCGTCGCCGGATTACCGCTCGCGTAGCCGAGCAGCGCGACGGGCGGGCGCATCTGCTCGGACGCCGCCAGCGTCACCAGCGGATCGGCGTCGGCGGGGCCCTCGATGAGCACGGTGTCCGGTTCGAACTCGGCGAGCGCGCGCAGCAGGGCGCGCGCCGAGCCCGGCCCGTGGTGCCGGATGCCCAGCACCCGGACCTGCGCGGTCACACTCACCCGGCGACCTCGCGGCACGCACGGTAGAAGTCGGCCCATTCGGGACGGCCGCGGACGACGGCTTCGAGGTACTCGTCCCACACGACGGTGTCGGCGACCGGATCCTTGATCACGGCACCGAGGATGCCGGCGGCGACATCGGCCGAGCGCAGCACGCCGTCCCCGAAGTGGGCCGACAGGGCGAGCCCGTTGGTGACCACCGAGATGGCCTCCGCGGTGGACAAGGTGCCCGACGGCGACTTGAGCTTGGTGCGGCCGTCGCTGGTCACGCCGCGCCGCAGCTCCCGGAAAACCGTTACCACGCGCCGGATCTCGTCGGCCGCCGCCGGAACCTGCGGCAGTTCCAGTGCGGACCCGAGCTGGGCGACGCGCCGCGCGACGATCTCCACCTCGTCGTCCTCGCTGGCGGGCAGCGGCAGCACCACGGTGTTGAACCGTCGGCGCAGCGCCGACGAGAGGTCGTTGACACCGCGGTCGCGGTCGTTGGCGGTGGCGATGACGTTGAATCCCTTGGCCGCCTGCACCTCGATGCCGAGCTCGGGGACGGGCAGCGTCTTCTCGGACAGGATCGTGATCAGCGCGTCCTGCACGTCGGCGGGAATGCGGGTCAGTTCCTCGATGCGGGCGACGGCGCCGTCGCGCATCGCGGTCATCACCGGGGACGGCACCAGCGCGGCCGGGGTGGGACCCTCGGCGAGCAGCCGCGCGTAGTTCCAGCCGTAGCGGACCGCTTCCTCGGCGGTGCCGGCGGTGCCCTGCACCAGACGCGTGGAGGTTCCGGAGATCGCCGCCGCCAGATGCTCGGACACCCAGGTCTTGGCGGTGCCGGGTACACCGAGCAGCAGCAATGCGCGATCGGTGGCCAGGGTCGCGACCGCCACCTCCATGAGCCGACGCGGCCCGACGTACTTGGGGCTGACGACGGTGCCGTCGGACAGTTCCCCGCCGAGCAGGTACGTCACGACCGCCCACGGCGACAGCTGCCAGGACGGCGGCCGCGGACGATCGTCGACGCGGGCGAGCGCGGCGAGTTCGTGCGCGTACTGCTGCTCCGCGTGCGGGCGCAGCAGGTTCGGCTCGTCGATGACGGTGTCGGTCAACTCAACTCCTCGTGAAGGGTTCGGCGAAGTTTCAGGATGTCGGCGGCCGTCGCGAAGCGATTGAGCCGGACGAGGTCGTCGGTGCGGGTGGCGGCGTCGTCGAACAGGTCGACCAGTTCGAACGGGGCGCGGCGCGCGAGCAGGTCGGTCAGCGCCCGGAAGCTGTGCGAAGTCGGCGCCGCGGCGGTGTAGAGGACGGTCAGAACCTTCCGGGCGATGTCGGCGGGCCACGGTGCGGGCAGCGCGGCGATGTCGTCGACGAGCAGCAGTTGCCGGGCGGACATGCGTCGCAGGTGCTCGACGAGCACGTCCCGAGGTGCGTGTTCGGCAACCCGGAGGCCGGCCCGGTCCTCGCGCGGCAGCAGCGCGGCGGCCCAGGCGCTGTCGCGCTGATGATCGACGGCGGTCTCCCGGCCGTGCCGCAGGACGTCCCGCAGGTGCTCGCTCACTTCGAGGTCCAGCACGTCGCCGATCCGCATGCCGGACGCTAGCCATGCGGACAGCGGCGCGGACGCCGCCAGCGCCCACACCCGGGCCCGGTCGCGGGCCTCCTCGACCGGGTACGCGCGGTCGGCGCGTGCCGCCTCGGCGGCACGGGGGAGCGGATCGTCGAGACCGTCGCGCATCGCTTCCGCGTCGAGCACGTCCGGGATCGTGAACTCGACGGCGCCGCCGTGCACGCGCGCCCAGGCTCGGACACGCTCGGTCAGGCGGCGGCCGAACGCGGACTCGGGGAGCCGGCGCAACAGATCGAGTGCCACGTCGCGGACCTTGCGGCTGCGGTCGTCCAGCGCGGTGTCGAGCAGGTCCTCGTCGTACGCACCCAACCCGGCCGCGAGTTCGGTGAGCAGGTTCTGGCGGTTCGCGGCCGTCTCGGTGCTCCACGACGCGGCGAGCAACTCGGTCGCCGCGGCGGGGTCCTGGGCGCGCAGGGCCCGGAACCAGCGGCGCCGGGCGGCCGCGGCGCCGTGCTGCCACACGGACGGATCGTCGGTGTCGGGCGCGACCAGATCGGACCAGCGCGGATTCTGCTGCGCCAGCCATCGGCCGCGCGGCCCGAGCAGGACGAGCAGCTTGTCCCGCAGCTCCTCGTCGAGCGCCGAGGCGCGCTCGAGCAGGTCCACGACGATGCCGTGCGGGGCGCGGAAACCCTGTGCGGCATCGAGCCATTCGCCGATCAGGTCGGATCGCACGGTGAGCAGTGCACGGAGTCGTTCGCCTGCCGCCGGGGGCAGCAGCGGCCGGTCGTCGTCGGCGGCGGGCTCGGGCAGCGGGCGCGTCACGGGAACGGATCCGGCGGCGACGAACGCGCGTTCCAGTGCCGCGGCACCGAGCAGGCGGTGCTCGGGCGGGGCCACGATGGCGGCTGCCGCGTCGTGGGTGTGCAGCGCGGCGAAATCGGGTTCGGTCCGGGCGGTGCCCAGCAACGCCGCCGAGGTCAGGGTCTCGAGTCCGTGCGTGCTCACAGGGCGACCGCCTCCTGGCCCGGCTCGAACACCGAGGCCGGTGTCACGGCATGCCCGTCCCACTCGCCGCACACCGTCACCGGGAGGCCGCCGGACACCGCGAGCAGACGCCAGCGGCTGTCGAGATCACCGGCCAGTGGCAGGGCGCGGTCGGCCCGGTCGACGAGCCACCACCGGTCGTCGATGCGGGTGGGTGTCACGGCGCTGAGCAGCACCGGCCACGAGCGGATCCACGGATCGGCGCCGAGCGCGCCGGCGTAGTCGCTCAGCGCGGCGTCGAAATCCGTCGCCCGCAGGGTCGTGAAGGGTTCCGGTGCCGCGTGCCGGGTGCCGATCAGCGCGCGCAACGGTGCGGCCCCGGGATAGAAGTGCAGGTCGGCGTCGACGAGGGTGCCGGGCACCGGCGCCTCGGCGTCGAATCGTGTTGTGCCGTGCGAGAAATCGAGCACCACCGCCCATCGTCCGGTGTCCCGTCCGCGCAGCCACAGCTTGCGGGTGTAGATGCGGTTGTCCTCGGTTGTGCGGCTCGCGACCGCCTGCCAGCGGTCGCGGACCGCGGGTTCGCGGCGCACCTCGTCCGTTCTGGTGGGGAATCCGAGGTGCGTGTAGACCGATCGGACCAGCGGTTCGGGCAGTTCCGCGAGGCTCCGGAAGGCCCGGATCAGCAGGTGCAGGCGCGCGTATTCACCGAGCACCCGTGCGGGCCAGTCCTCGTGGGTCGCGACGACGGACGGCAGCGTCCGCAGTGCCCCGGCGACGCCGGGCACCTGCGCGTCGACCATGCGTCCGGCGATCTCGTCGTAGGTGGCGTAGCCGTGGTCGACGGACCCGAGTCCGTGGCGGATGCGGTCGGTGAGCCAGCGATCGAGATCCTCGAGTCCCGCGGCGGCCCGTTCGAGGCGGCGCTGCAGCGCGGCCGGGTCGGTTTCCTTCGGAGGAGTATCCTCGGAAGTCGTTGGCTTTTCGGCTTTTTCGGTCCTGCTCTTCAGCCAGGCGGTGACGGCGTCGGGTGCGGACCCTTCGGGGACGGACCCCGCGGACCACTGCATGAGCAGGCTCAGGGCGTGCTTGCACGGAAACTTCCGGCTCGGGCACGAACACCGGTAGGCGGGCCCGGTCAGGTCCACCGAAGCCAGGTAGTTGCTCGCGCCGCTGCCGCGGCACACACCCCACAGGGCGCGGTCGCTGCGTCCGGTCTCCGTCCATTTCGACGCCAGCCCGCGCGCCGCCGTCTCCGACGAACGGTCGGGGGCGGCCGCGGCGATCTGAGCGGGGGACCAGGGTGTCGTCACGTCGGAGCAACGTACGGGAGGGGTCCGACAGGACGCCAACCGTCAGTGCGTGACGTGTTCGTCGAGCCGGCGCCGGATGCCGTCGACGAGCAGATCCAGACCGAAGTCGAACCGGACCGCCGGATCGCCGTCGAGCAGGTCGTCGTCGGAGGTAGCGGGGGTTTCGGTGGTCACGTCGGGGGAGACCGGGGACCGCGTGAGCGCGCCGAATTCCGCGAGTTGGAGGCGCGACTGCTCGTCGACGGTGTGGCCGAGTACATAGTGCAGCAGCGCGTAGCCGGCGAGTTCGGCGTGCGCGCGGGACAGCCCCGCGCGCTGGGCGACGGCGACGAAACTGTCGCGGGCGCGGGAGGTGGTCAGCCGGGACGCGTAGCTGGAGGCGACGAGTTCGGCGCCGTCGCGGTGCGCGAGCAGTGCGGCGCGGAAGCGGTGGGCGAGTTCGGCGAGGGCTTCGTCCCACGATTCGGTGCTCGGCGGGGCGTCCACGCCCTCGAGGATGTGGTCGGCCATCGCGCCGAGCAGTGTCTGCTTGTTGGGGAAATGCCAGTACAGGGCGCCCGGCTGCACGCCGAGCGATCCGGCGAGCTTGCGCATCGTCAGGTCGCCGAGACCGTATTCGTCGAGGATCGCCATGGCGCCGTCGAGGACGTCGCCGCGTCGCAACTGCACCTGTTCGCTCCCTCTGTTCCGTGCTTGTCCCCTTTGACAGTAGTCGACCACCGCCCTAACCTGAACGCTGTTCAAGTGAACGGTGTTCAAGTTTGTTCCCGATACTCCAGGAGATCCGCCGTGACCAAGGCACTCGCCCCCACCGACATCCTCGCGGTGGCCCGCGAACAGGTGCTCGACCGCGGTGACGGTCTGCGCCGCGACCAGATCCTCGAAGTGCTGCAGCTGCCCGACGAGAGGCTCGAGGACCTGCTCACCCTCGCGCACGACGTGCGCATGAAGTGGTGCGGACCCGAGGTCGAGGTCGAGGGCATCATCAGCCTCAAGACCGGCGGCTGCCCCGAGGACTGCCACTTCTGTTCGCAGTCGGGTCTGTTCGCCTCCCCGGTGCGCTCCGCGTGGCTCGACATCCCGAGCCTCGTCGAGGCCGCGAAGCAGACCGCCAAGACCGGAGCCACCGAGTTCTGCATCGTCGCCGCGGTCCGTGGCCCGGACGCCCGGCTGATGGCGCAGGTCGCCGCCGGTGTCGAGGCCATCCGCAACGAGGTCGACATCCAGGTCGCGTGCTCGCTGGGCATGCTCACCCAGGAGCAGGTCGACCAGCTCGCCGCGATGGGTGTGCACCGCTACAACCACAACCTCGAGACCTCCAGCTCGTACTTTCCGAACGTCGTCACCACCCACACCTGGGAGGAACGGTGGGAGACGCTGCGCATGGTCCGCGAAGCGGGTATGGAGGTGTGCTGCGGCGGCATCCTCGGGATGGGGGAGACGCTCGAGCAGCGCGCCGAGTTCGCCGCCGAACTCGCCGAACTCGGCCCGGACGAGGTGCCGCTGAACTTCCTCAATCCGCGCCCCGGCACGCCCTTCGGCGACCTGGACGTGTTGCCCGCGGCCGACGCCCTGCGCGCGGTCGCCGCGTTCCGGCTCGCGCTGCCCCGCACCATCCTGCGATTCGCCGGCGGACGGGAGATCACCCTCGGCGACCTGGGTGCCAAGCAGGGCATCCTCGGCGGCATCAACGCCGTCATCGTCGGCAACTACCTCACCACGCTGGGACGCCCCGCCGAATCCGATCTGGATCTGCTCGGCGAGCTGAAGATGCCGATCAAGGCCCTGAGCGAAAGCTTCTGACATGTTCGATCCGTTCACGGGCGCCGAGCTCGACGGCGCCGAGCCGGTCCGGCCGCGTGCCGCGCAACTCGGCCTCGAACCGCCGCGCTTCTGCGCGCAGTGCGGCCGCCGGATGATCGTCCAGATCACCCCGGACGGATGGTGGGCGCGGTGCTCCCGCCACGGCACGATCGATTCGGCCCAGGACGAGCAGCGCTGAGCGTGCGACTGCGCTGAACATGTGACGAGGCCCGGAGGGAAGAACCCTCCGGGCTTCGTCGTCGTTCGGTGCGGCGCTGCCGTTCCGCTCAGCGCTGCTGCGGCGGAACCGGGGTCGTCGTGGTGGGAGCGACGGTCGTGGTGCGGGTCGTCGTCGACGTGGCCGGTGCGGTCTCCGTCGTCTCGGTCGTGGTGGTTCCGGACGTGGTGGTCTCGGTCGTGGTGGTCCCGGTCGTGGCGGTTTCGGTCACCGTCTCCGGGGTCGCGGTCAGGGAGGCTGCCGCCGGATCGGTGGCGGCCGGTGCCACAGCGGTGTCGGCGACCGGCGCCGGGGCGGCATCCGACGTTCCCGTGGTGGTGGTTCCCGCGGTGGACGCGGTGGTGCCGGCCGGGGTGGTCCCGGGCTCGGTGGTCACCGCGTCGGTGCCCGGGGTTGTCGTGGTGCTCGTCGTGGTCTCGGAGGTGGTCTCCGCGGTCACCGCGAGCGCGTCCGCGGAGGCGCTCTTCGCGGTGGACTTGGGCAGTTCACCCTTGTCGGCCTGTTCGGCCAGGTGGGTGAGCCACTGGGCGGCGTATTCGGCCGAGGTCAGCGGCTTGCCGTTCGCCGCGTCCGCGTCGCGCCAGTAGTCGAAGTGGTGTCCGCTGACCTCGCCGAGGGTCTGCTGGTAGGGATCGCTCAGCGCGACCGGGATGGTGTTCGCGTTGTCCGCGATGAAGCCGATGATCTCGTTGCGCACCTTCGCGGGCAGATACACCAGGTTCTCCGCCGCACTGAGCTTCAGCTCCGTGTCGGCGGCGACGTCCGTCGGCTGGGTCGGCGTGTAGCTGGGATCGGACACCTTGATCAGCACGTCGAGGAAGGTCTCGTCGGACTGCATCCAGTTGCCCTGCGCCTGGATGTCGGCGAACGCGAGCATCGCGACGCGGCCGACCGTGACGGCCAGGTCCTGGCCGGTCGCCAGGGTGAGGCCTTCGTCCTGCATCCGGTCGATGTTGAGCTGCCGGCCGACGTTCGAGGCGAGTTGGAGCAGAGCGATGTTCTCCGGGGCGTCGCACGTGAAGTCGCCCTCGGAGCAGAACGAGGCGATCCTGCCGTCCAGCGCGCCGAAGCTGCCGCTGGTGTCCGTCGCGATGCCGCTGCCGTCGGCGCTCGTGTTCCCGGACTGGTAGGGGCGGTCGTATCCGTCGGGATTGCGGAACGGATCCTGCGCGCCGGGGAACGGACCCTCGCCCGCGGTGCGGCCGGCGTCGGCGAGGATGACGACACCGACCACGTAGTTCGGGTCGACGATGTCGTACGAGCCGTCCTCGTTCGGTTTCTGGTTGCCGATCTCCATCGCGGCGCGGCGGGCCACGTCGGCGCCCTCGCTGTATCCGACGATCGCGAACTGCGTGTTCGGGCACTCGGCGCGGATCGCCTTCATCACGGTCTGGGCGTTGTCGACGCCCGTCTCGACCGCGTCCTCGTAGGTCGCCATGTGCGCTGGATATTCGACGTAGAACGCGGCGTAGTCCTTGCCGGCGTCGCGCGGGGCGTTGACCACCGGGTCGACCCAGGGGCTGTTGTAGTCCCCGGACATCGCGGCGGGCAGCGTCGTGCCGTCGGGCGTGGTGAGCATTGCGTGCTGACCGGTGCGCGGGGTGTCGGTCCGGCCGCCGATGGCGATGCTCACCATGTCGTGGCATTCGTTGGTCATCGCGACCAGAGCGGTGTCCGTTCTGACCGGCGTGTCGGTCCCCGTCACGGCGACCGCTACCAGCGCCGCCACTCCCAACACTGCCGGGGCCGCCAGGCCCGCTGCGATCCGCCGTCGGTGCGACGCCGTCTGCTCTGCCATATCCGTCCAATCCGGTTGTGGTCACCCATCGACCACCCCGCAATGGGGTGCCCCCGCGTCACAGGGCATGTCGGCTGCCCCGGCGACGGCGTTACATTTCCGTGGGCCGCGTCGCCGATCTGTGTCCGGTACCAGGTGGTGCCGGCTGCGGGCGAATGAGCGAAAACGCAGCGGCCCTGTGGCTTCGACTCGTAGGATGTCGGACGCGCCCAATGTTCCCTGAGGGCTACGCGGTGTGGCCTGATGGCTACCGCGGGCTCTGCATCTCGATTTTGTCGTGGCACCGACCGTTGCATGTCGAATACTGCACGGGAGGAACGAATCCGTGGCCGATGACGACAACCCGACCCGAGCGCCCTTCTCCGTGCCGCCGAAAGTCTCTGGGCCGGCTGGTTTTGCTGGGAGAGCCCGGACGGCTCCGGACTGTGAGATCTGGTTCACCATCGGGCAGGCGTGGCCGCGGATCACGGCCGAGGCGTATGCACTCGGCCGCCGGAAAATTCAGTTCATCGGAGGGGAGCCGCAGCTCAATCCGGCATTCGGCCGGCTGCTGCGCCGGAGTGTCGACGTCGGATTCGATTTCGTCGAGGTGTTCACCAACCTCACGCGGCTCGACGAGGCGACCCTCGAATTCTACACAGCCAACGGAATCCATTTCGCCACCTCGGTCTACTCGGACGATCCCGCGGTCCACGACACCGTCACACAGGTTCGGGGGAGCCATCGGCGCACGACCGGAAACCTGCGCCGGCTGATCGAACGGAAGGTGCCGACCCGTGCGGCGGTACTGGCGATCGACAACGACACCGCGGGGTTCCGAGGATCGAAGCCTCGGTGCGCGGTCTCGAATCATCCACCGCGCCCGGATGTTCGATCCGGCGCGATCCATCTCAGCCGGGCGGGCGCAGGGCGGCGAATTCGTCGGTGACGCGCAGGCGTGAGTCGGTGAACCGGTAGAGGGCGGCGGGGCGGCCCCCGGTGCGTCCGGGCGGGGCGGTCGTGCCGGTTGCGGTCAGCACGTTGCGGCGCTTGAGAACTCGCTGCAGGTTCGTCGCATCGACCTGGTAACCCAGTGCGGCGCAATAGATGTCGCGCAGTTCCGACATGGCGAACTCCGCGGGGGCCAGCCCGAATGCGATGTTCGTGTAGGACAGCTTCGCCGCCAGGCGGGCACGGGCGTTGTCGACCATCACGCCGTGGTCGAAGGACGTCTCCGGCAGGTGCGCCACGGGATGCCAGGCGGTGTCGTCGGGCAACTGCGGATCCGACGTGCTCGGTATCAGGCCGAGATAGGTGGACGCGATGGTACGGGGGCCGGGGATGCGGTGGGGGGCGGAGAACACCGACAACTGTTCGAGATGGGAGACCTCGCGCACATCCACCTTCTCGGCGAGCTGGCGGCGCGCAGAGGCGGTGAGGTCCTCGTCGTCGCGCAGCTGCCCACCGGGCAGCGACCAGGTCCCGGCCTCCGGATCCAGGGCCCGCTGCCAGAGCAGAACCGCCAGTTCCGGCCCGGTTGCGGGGTTCTCGGGGGTGGCCGGAAAGTGGCGAACCTGGAACACCACGATGAGCACTTCGTGATGAGTGTTACTATGTGGCATGTTTTCGATCCTAAGTCGAAAACCCCCGAATACGGAAATCCGGGCGCAGCCCGCCCCGGATTGCACGAAGGAGCCAGTCCATGACCACGATCGAGTGGGCGGGAGCCGCCGCAATCGTCGACGGCCCCGGCGGCTACGCCGGCATCGACGCGACGCCGGAGTGGGCCGAGGAGGTCCGTCGGCTGGCCCGCGAGCGCAACGCGACGCTGCTGGCGCACAACTACCAGCTGCCTGCCATCCAGGACATCGCAGATCACGTCGGTGACTCCCTCGCGCTCTCGCGCATCGCTGCCGAGGCGGAGGAGGACACCATCGTCTTCTGCGGCGTGCACTTCATGGCCGAGACCGCGAAGATCCTCAGCCCGAACAAGACAGTGCTGATCCCGGACGAGCGCGCCGGCTGCTCGCTCGCGGACTCGATCACCGCAGATCAGCTGCGCGAATGGAAAGCCGAGTACCCGGACGCCGTCGTCGTCTCGTACGTCAACACCACCGCCGAGGTCAAGGGCCTGACCGACATCTGCTGCACGTCCTCGAACGCGGTCGACGTCGTCGCCTCCATCGACCCCGACCGTGAGGTGCTGTTCCTGCCCGACCAGTTCCTCGGTGCCCACGTCAAGCGCGTCACCGGCCGCGAGAACATGCACATCTGGGCCGGCGAATGCCACGTCCACGCCGGCATCAACGGCGAGGAACTGGCCGCCCAGGCCAAGTCGCACCCGGACGCGGACCTGTTCGTCCACCCCGAATGCGGCTGCGCCACCTCCGCCCTCTACCTGGCCGGGGAAGGCTTCGTGCCGGACGACAAGGTCAAGATCCTCTCGACCGGCGGCATGATCGACGCCGCGCGCGCGACCGGCGCCAAGCAGGTCCTCGTCGCCACCGAGGTCGGCATGCTCCACCAGCTCCGCAAGGCCGCACCGGGCATCGACTTCCAGGCCGTCAACGACCGCGCCTCCTGCCCGTACATGAAGATGATCACCCCCGCCTCCCTGCTGCGTTGCCTGCGCGAGGGCAAGGACGAGGTGCACGTGGACCCGGCCGTCGCCGAGCGCGCCCGCCTGTCCGTGCAGCGGATGATCGCCATCGGCAATCCCGGCGGCGGCGAGTGACGACGCCTACGGGGGTCGGCGTGGGCTGGGAGGCCCGCGCCGACCTGGTGGTCGTGGGCGGCGGGGTTGCGGGACTGACCGCGGCCCGCGCGGCCGCGCGGCGCGGCCTGACCGTGCTCACCCTCAGCAAGGGCGGCCCCACCGACACCTCCACCCAGTACGCGCAGGGCGGCATCGCCGTGGTCGCCCCGACCGGGGACAGCGTCGACTCGCACGTCGCCGACACCCTCGCCGCCGGTGGTGGCCTGTGTGACGAGGACGCGGTCCGCTCCATCGTCAGCGCCGGCCCGCACGCCGTCGCCGCGCTCACCGATCTCGGTGCCGTCTTCGACCGCGGCCGCGACGGGGACGTCGCCCGCACCCGCGAGGGCGGGCACTCGACCCGGCGCATCATCCACGCCGGCGGCGACGCCACCGGCATGGAGGTGCAGCGCGCGCTCAACGCCGCGAGCCTGCCCGTGCTGTTCGGGGCTGCGGCCGCCCGGATCCTCACCGATGCGCGCGGCGTCACCGGAGTCCTCGTCCTCGACGAGCGCGGCCTCGGCGTCGTGCACACCCCCGCCGTGCTGCTCGCCACCGGTGGGCTGGGCCAGCTGTATGCGTGCAGCACCAATCCGTCCGGCGCCACCGCCGACGGAATCGCACTGGCGTTGCACGCCGGTGCCGCGGTCGCGGACGTCGAATTCGTGCAGTTCCACCCGACCGTGCTGTACGCGCGGGGCGGCGAGGGCCGGCGCCCGCTCATCAGCGAGGCGGTCCGCGGCGAGGGCGCACGCCTCGTCGATTCCCGCGGCGCCTCGATCACCGCAGGCGTGCACCCGCTCGGTGATCTCGCACCCCGCGACGTGGTCTCCCGTGCCATCGCCGAGCGGCTCGCCGTGCTGGGGGAGGAGCACGTGTACCTCGACGCCCGGCACCTCGACGGCTTCGCCGAACGGTTCCCGACGATCACCGCCTCGTGCCTGGCCGTCGGTCTCGACCCGGCAGTCGACCTGATCCCGGTCGCCCCGGCCGCGCACTACTCGTGCGGCGGCGTCGTCACCGACGTGCACGGCCGCACCGCGGTGCCCGGCCTGTACGCGGCGGGGGAGGTCGCCCGCACCGGCCTGCACGGTGCGAACCGGCTGGCGTCGAACAGCCTCCCCGAAGGACTCGTGCTCGGCGAACGCGCCGGGCACGCCGCCGCCGAGGAACGCGCCGGACTGCGCGTGGAAGCGACCGACGCGACGTTGCCGGCCCGCCGGCGCGCGGACCGCGCGACCCTGCAGGCCCTGATGACGCGCCACGCCCCGGTCGTCCGCGACGACGCCGGGCTCGCCGCGGCCCAGGCCGGCCTCCTGGACGCCGAGTACGCCCTGTGCGCCGACGCCACCGCGCTCGAGGACGCCGCGCTGACCGTCACCGCGGACGCGCTGCTCGTCGCGGCACGCGCCCGCACCGAGAGCCGCGGCTGCCACACCCGCAGCGACTGCCCCGACACCGATCCGGCGCAGGCGCGCAGCCTCGAGATCCGCCTGGTCGACGGCGACGTCGCCCTGACCATCCCCGACCTGACAGGAGTGCGTTAGACAATGGCCACCGAGTTGCCCGAAGGCCTCGACCGCGAAGAGATCCTCACCCTGATCCGGGTCGCGCTCGACGAGGACCTGCGTTACGGCGCCGACGTCACGTCCGAAGCGACGGTGCCGGCGGACGCGGTCGCGGCCGCGGCGGTGGTGCCGCGCTCACCGGGCACGATCGCCGGCGTCGACGTGGGCCTGATGGTCCTCGACGAGGTGATCGGCGACGGCAACTACCAGGTGCTCGACCGGGTCCAGGACGGGCATCGGGTGCAGGCCGGTGAGCCGGTGCTCACCGTCGAGGCGCCGACGCGGGGCCTGCTCACCGCCGAGCGCACCATGCTGAACCTGATGTGCCACATGTCCGGCATCGCCACCGCGACCGCGCACTGGGTGGACGCGGTCGCCGGAACCGAGGCGAAGATCCGCGACAGCCGCAAGACGCTGCCCGGGATGCGCGCCCTGCAGAAGTACTCGGTGCGCGTCGGTGGCGGCGTCAACCACCGCATGGGTCTCGGCGACGAGGCGCTCATCAAGGACAACCACGTCGCCGCCGCCGGTTCGGTGGTCGCGGCGCTGCGCGCAGTGCGTGCGCACGCCCCGGGCATCCCGTGCGAGGTCGAGGTGGACAGCCTCGAACAGTTCGACGAGGTGCTCGCCGAGAAGGCCGAGCTGATCCTGCTCGACAACTTCCCGGTGTGGCAGACGCAGATCGCGGTGCAGCGCCGCAACACCCACGCGCCGCAGACCCGGCTCGAATCGTCCGGTGGGCTGACCCTCGAGGTCGCCGCGGACTACGCGCGCACCGGCGTCGACTACCTCGCGGTCGGGGCGCTCACGCACTCGGTGACGGTCCTCGATCTCGGCCTGGACATGTAACACCGGTTCGGGCGTCGATCCGGCGCGAATCTTCCTCCGCGCCAGGCGAAGTGAGCGGAGTCGGCCGCGGTGACGAGAGCTCGGCACCGCGGCCGCTGTCCTGATGCAGGGTGCAGGCCGGTGGTCAGTCGGCGGGAAGGTCGCGCACGTACCGGCCGGGGGCAGCCTCGAGCGGCGGATACCGGTCGCTGCCGGGTGCGGCGGGTGCGGCGGTCTCCTCTCCGCTGCGGGCGATTGCCCAGTCCGCCCAGGCCTCCCACCAGCTGCCCTGCTGTCGTTCGGCGTGCTCGAGCCAGGTGTCCGGATCCGGGCCCGGTGTGCCGCCGGTCCAGTAGTGGGCCTTGGGGTTGCCGGGCGGGTTGACCAGGCTGGCGATGTGCCCGGAGAAGCTGAGCACGAACTCGGTGTCGCCGCCGAGCAATTGGGTGGTGCGGTAGCAGCTGCGCCACGCGGTCAGGTGATCGGCGATGGCACCGGAGACGAAGGTGGGCACGGTGATCGACTTCAGGTCCACCGGCGTGTCCAGCACGGTGAGCCCGCCCGGCTCGACGAGCAGATTGTCGCGGAAGATGTCGAGGAACTGACCGTGCAGGGCGCCGGGCAGGTTGGTGCCGTCGGCGTTCCAGGCGAGGATGTCGAACGCCGGCGGGGTGCGTCCCATCAGGTAGTTGTTGACGACGTAGTTGAACACCAGATCGTTCGGACGCATCCAGGTGAACGCCGAGCCCATGTCCCGGGCGCTGATCAGGCCCTTGCGGCGCGAGCGGCCCTTCGCGAACCGGACCAGCGCGGGGCGCGCGAACGCGCCGAGCAAGGCCGGGTTACCGAAGTCGAGCATCGTCACCGCGTACGCCATGCTGTGCACCCGGTCATCGCCCTGAGCGGCGAGATGGTTGAGCGCCGTAGTGGCGAGGATGCCGCCGGCGCAGAACCCGATCAGGTTCACGTCGTCGCTGCCGGTGATCTCCCGCACCTCGTCGATCGCCCGGAGTATCCGCGCGGCGTAGGTGTCCATGTCCCAGTCGCCCTGCTCGGCGCTGGGATTGCGCCACGACAGCATGAAGGTCTGCAGGCCCCGGCCGACGTTGTACTCGACGAAGCTGCGTCCCGGCCGCAGGTCCAGGAAGTAGTACCGGCCGATCGGTGGCGGCACCACCAGCACCGGCCGGCTGCGCACCGTGGTCGTGGTGGGGGTGTACTGGATCACCTCGGCGACCGGGTCGCGGGAGACCACCGCTCCCGGGGTCACCGCGAGGTCCTTACCGACGGTGAAGGCGTCGCGCGGCACCATCGACGGCATGCCCCGGTTCTCGATCACATCGGAGACGAAATGCTTGGTGCCGCGCACCAGACTGAGTCCGGCGGTGTCGAACGCTTCCTTCAGTGCCGCGGGGTTGGTCCACAGGTAGTTCGTCGGGGCCAGAGCCGCGGTGAGGATGTCGGCTGCGAATTTGGCCTCGGCCGCCCGGCGCGCGTCGATCGCGCGGCCGACGTCGTCGACCACGCCGTCGACGGCGCCCGTGGCCGCCAGGTAGGTCTGTTCGAGGCGGTGGTAGGCCGGGTGTGTATCCCATGCCGGGTCGGCGAACCGGCGATCGCCCTTGGCCGGGGCCACCGTCGACCGGCCGACGGCGATCTTCGCCAGTTCCTTGCCGAACGCGGCGCTGTGCCGGGCCACTGTCCGTCCGTGGCCGAACACATCGGCCAGGGCGCCGAGGGCCATCCCGAGCCCAGGGGGTGCGACGTCCTCGCCACCGCCGATCGATTCCTCGACGTCGTCCCTGATCACGGGTCGTGTCTGGGTCATCGCGGGTCTCCCTTCGACACCTGAATTGTCGCACCGCATAGGTGCCGTGGCGGCCGACGATATCGAATTGCATTACAAGACAGCACATTCAAGCAGTATGTATCTCGACGCGGAGGAGCTCGGCGCGACGTTCCGGACGACGGAAGCAGCGGTGTACGAATGGATATCGACAGCACCGGGTGCGATCTCGGCGATGCCCAATCCGCGTGACCACGAAACATCCATCGTGACCACGAAACATCCATCACAGCAACGCAAGTCCCTGAAGGCGCACCGTCGGTGCGGACCCTGGTGGGATACCCGGGCCGGCAACGGTGTTAGTGTCGGTGCCGTCCACACGGGAGCCCTATTGCAGGGGCTGAGATCGGGCTGACGCAGCCTGCGACCGTCGAACCTGTCCGGGTAATGCCGGCGAAGGAAGTAGGCACAGTTCCGATGAGCGCATCGAACCCCCATGCCCTGACCCATGTCCACGACGAGGAACACGACCTCCACGTTCCCGTCACGGAAATCCGCTTGGAGAACTCCCCGGGCGGGGTCCCGAACCCGCCACTGCGGGTCTACCGCACCGAGGGTCCCGGCAGCGACCCGGAGGTCGGGCTCCCGCCGGCACGGGCCTCCTGGATCGCCGCTCGCGGCGACGTCGAGCAGTACCCGGGCCGGGAACGGGATCTGCTCGACGACGGTCGCTCGGCCGCCCGGCGTGGTGAGGCGTCCCGGGAGTGGAAAGGCCCCCGCCGCGTCCCGGTGCGGGCGAAGGCGGGCCGGACGGTCACGCAGATGCACTACGCCAGGGCCGGGATCATCACCCAGGAGATGCGGTTCGTGGCATTGCGGGAGAACTGCGATGTGGAACTGGTACGCACCGAACTGGCGGCGGGGCGGGCGATCATCCCGGCCAACATCAACCATCCCGAGTCCGAGCCGATGATCATCGGCAGGGCGTTCCTGGTGAAGATCAACGCCAACATCGGCAACTCGGCGGTGACCGGCTCCATCGCCGAGGAGGTGGACAAGATGCGCTGGGCCACCCGCTGGGGCGCGGACACCGTGATGGACCTGTCCACCGGCGAGGACATCCACACCACCCGGGAGTGGATCATCCGCAACTCCCCGGTGCCGATCGGCACGGTGCCGATCTACCAGGCCCTGGAGAAGGTCAACGGGCAGGCGGAAGCATTGACCTGGGAGATTTTCCGCGACACCGTGATCGAGCAGTGCGAACAGGGCGTGGACTACATGACCATCCATGCCGGGGTGCTGCTGCGCTACGTGCCGCTGACCGCCGAGCGGGTCACCGGCATCGTCTCCCGGGGCGGGTCGATCATGGCCGGGTGGTGCCTGGCCCACCACGAGGAGAATTTCCTCTACACCCACTTCGACGAGCTCTGCGAGATCTTCGCCCGCTACGACGTCGCTTTCTCCCTCGGTGACGGGCTGCGGCCCGGGTCGATCGCCGACGCCAACGACGCCGCCCAGTTCGCCGAGCTGGACACCCTCGCCGAGCTGACCGCCCGCGCCTGGGCCCACGACGTGCAGGTCATGGTGGAGGGGCCCGGCCACGTCCCGCTGCACCTGGTGCGGGAGAACGTGGAGCGGCAGCAGAAGCTGTGTCACGGCGCGCCCTTCTACACCCTGGGCCCGCTGGTGACCGACATCGCCCCGGGCTACGACCACATCACCTCCGCGATCGGGGCCGCCGAGATCGCCCGCTACGGCACGGCGATGCTGTGCTACGTCACGCCGAAGGAGCATCTGGGACTGCCGAACCGGGACGACGTGAAGACCGGGGTGATCACGTACAAGATCGCCGCCCACGCCGCGGACCTCGCCAAGGGTCATCCCGGTGCCGCCGAGCGTGACGACGCGTTGTCGAAGGCGCGTTTCGAGTTCCGGTGGCGGGACCAGTTCGCTCTGTCCCTGGATCCGGAGACCGCCGAGGAGTTCCACGACGAGACGCTGCCGGCCGAACCGGCCAAGACCGCGCACTTCTGCTCGATGTGCGGGCCGAAGTTCTGCTCCATGCGCATCTCCCAGGACATCCGGGACCGGTTCGGTGATGCCACCGAGCAGGCGGTCGTCGCCGGGATGCAGCACAAATCCGCCGAGTTCCGAGCCGCCGGCGGCACGGTCTACCTCGAGACACCCGCCGTCCCGTCCCCCTGAGGGTTCGCCGGCGGAACGGGACGGCGGCAGGGTCGGGTCGGCGAGCACGCCGGGCGTGTCCGGCGAGGTCACGCCGCTGACGACAGGTGGTACTTGCCGACGGGCCGGGCCGGGCACAGAGTGGAACGGTGACGGGCACCGACCGCGACCGTGCCGACCCGGCCGCATCGGTCGCGTTCACGCACCGCGAGATCCTCTCCATCCTCAGCGGATTGATGCTGGGGATGTTCCTGGCCGCCCTCGATCAGACCGTCGTCGCCACCGCGATCCGGACGATCGCCGACGACCTGAACGGCTATGCGCTGCAGGCGTGGGTCACCACGGCGTATCTCGTCACCGCGACGATCACGACGCCGCTGTACGGCAAGCTGTCCGACATCTACGGGCGACGCCGGCTGTACCTGACGGCGATCTCCGTGTTCCTGCTGGGTTCGCTGCTGTGCTCGTTCGCCACCTCGGTGTACATGCTCGCCGCGTTCCGGGCGATCCAGGGCATCGGCGCCGGCGGCCTGATGTCGCTGGCGCTGGCGATTCTCGGCGACATCCTCGCGCCTCGCGAACGTGCCAAATACCAGGCGTACTTCCTCGCCGTGTTCGGCGTCTCCAGCGTGCTCGGTCCGGTCCTCGGCGGTTTCTTCGCCGGGACCGGCAGCCTGCTCGGTATCACGGGCTGGCGGTGGGTGTTCCTGGTCAACGTTCCCGTCGGGGTGCTCGCCCTCGCGGTGGTGGCCCGCAATCTGCGGCTGCCCGCGCAGCGCCGGGCGATCCGCATCGACTGGTGGGGTGCGCTGGCGCTCGTCGTCGCGGTGGTGCCGCTGCTCGTCGTCGCCGAACAGGGCCGCGAATGGGGCTGGGGCAGCGGCCCGGCGGTGAGCTGCTATCTCGTCGGCGGTGTCGGGGTGGCGGTGTTCGTCGCCGTCGAGATCGGAATGAAGGACGCGGCGCTGATCCCGATGCGGTTCTTCCGCAATCGCACGTTCGCGCTGGGTGTGCTGATCTCGCTGCTCGTCGGCACCGCGATGTTCGGAGGCATCTCACTGCTGCCGCAGTACCTGCAGGTGGTGCGTGGATCGTCACCGACGGTCGCCGGGCTGCAGATGATCCCGATGGTGCTCGGCATCATGACCGGCTCGGTGTTCTCGGGCCAGCTCATCGCGCACACCGGGCACTACCGGATCTACCCGATCATCGGATCGGCGATGCTCACCGTCGGCATGTTCCTGCTGCACACGATCGCCACGGACACGGCGCTGGCGCTCGTGATGGCCTACATGGCGATCCTCGGGTTCGGCCTGGGCAATCTCCTGCAGCCGATCACCCTCGCGTTGCAGAACGCGTTGCCACCGCAGGACATGGGGGTGTCCACCGCGGCGGCCACGTTCTTCCGGCAGATCGGCGGCACCCTCGGGGTGGCGGTGTTCCTGTCGATCCTGTTCGCCCGAGTCACTTCCGCGATCGCCGAGCGTCTGGCCGCCGCGGCCGCCGATCCCGGTTTCCGGTCGGCGCTGACCGCGGCGACGCGCGGGGGTGATCCGGTCGACGCGTCGTTCGCCCGCGGTGTGCTCGAACGGGATCCGGGTGCGCTCGAATCGGTGCTCGGGGACAGTTCGATCGTGCAGCGGCTGAACCCGGTTCTCGCGCGACCGCTCGCCGACGGGTTCGCCGACGCGATGGACACGGTCTTCCTCGTGACCTCGGTCGTCGGTGTGGTGACGGTCGTGCTGGTGCTGCTCTGGCGGGAGGTACCGCTGCGACCCGATTCCGGCCTCGCCGCGGCCCGGGCCACGGACACCGGTAACTGAACATGCATTCGCAGTGCATCAGATCGGTCGTTCGAACGGTGGCGATCCCGGTGGTTCATCACGTAGAACTTTGGAGAGCACCCGATGTGATCGCTCTCACTGCGGGTGCTTTTCCGGTGAGCTGCAGGGGGCTCACCCCGAAGTGAGCTCTCGCGTGGCGGGTAGCGGAAAGAAACCGAATGCGGTTACCGATGTCACCGACCGATTCGATGTTCCTGCTCGGCGAGTCCCGTGAGCATCCGATGCACGTCGGGGGACTGCTGCTGCTGCAGCCACCGGAGGGCGCCACCGATCAGGACGTTCGAGCTCTGTTCGTCGAGGCGTTGTCCCGCGACGACGCTGTGGCGCCGCTGTGGCGCCGCCGCGCGGTGCGGTCGCTGTCCACGCTCTGGCAGTGGGCGTGGGAGGAGGATCCTCGCTTCGATCTCGACCACCACGTGCGCTTCAACGCCCTGCCGCGACCGGGCGGTATCGACGAGCTGTGGGAGCTGGTGTCGCGCCTGCACAGCACCGTCCTGGACCGGTCCCGGCCCCTGTGGGAGATCTACCTGATCGAGGGGCTGGCCGACGGCAGGTACGCGATCTACGTCAAGATCCACCACGCCCTCGCCGACGGTGTCGGCGCGATGAAACTGCTGCGGCGGGTGCTCTCCCCCGATCCGTGCGAGACCGGGATGCCGGCGCCGTGGGGCACCGTGGACCGCTCGAACCCGGCGAGGTCCGCGGTCGGCACCGCCATCGACCTGCCCGGCGCGATCGTCCGCGCGGTGCGCGCGACCGTCGCGGAGGCCGTCGGGATCGTGCCGGCGCTGGTGGGGACCGTCGATCGGGCGCTGCACGACCGCGGTGGGTCGATGTCGCTGTCCGCGCCGAACAGCATGTTCAACGTGCCCATCGCGGGGGCACGCCGGTTCGCGGCCCGCTCGTGGCCGCTCGAACGCGTGCAGATGGTCGCGAAGGCTGCCGATGCCACCGTCAACGACGTGGTGCTCGCGATGTCGGCGGGCGCGCTGCGCACGTTCATGCTCGAACACGACGCCCTGCCCGACGATCCGCTCATCGCGATGGTCCCGGTGTCGCTGCGCAAGGACAAGGATCCGGGCGGCAACGACGTCGGCGTCCTCATGTGCAATATCGCTACCCACCTCGCGGACCCGCATGCCCGCCTGAAGGCCGTCCGGGACTCGATGGCCGAGGGCAAGCAGTCGATGGAAGGGATGTCGACGGTGTCGCGGCTCGCGGCGAGTGCCCTGGGCATCGCGCCGCTCGCGGTGGGGGTGCTCACCGGGAACCGGGCGTTGCCGCGGCCACCGTTCAACGTGATCGTCTCGAACGTGCCCGGTCCCACGGATCCGTTGTACTGGAACGGTTGCCGCGTCGACGCCCTGTATCCGCTGTCGGTGCCGGTCGACGGGCAGGCGCTGAACATCACGTGCACGAGCACCGACGGCGAGATCGCGTTCGGTCTCACGTCGTGCGGGCGCAGCATCCGGCAGTTGCATCCACTGCTCGATCATCTCGGCGCGGAACTCGAGGCGCTCGAGGCTGCCTACGAGGTGGGGGCCCCGGCGTAGGCGGTGGTCGTCAGCCGTGGTCGATGTACGACTCGAGCTGGTCGCGTTCGGCCTGCAGTTCGTCGATGCGGCTCTTGACGATGTCGCCGATGCTGACGATGCCCGCGAGGTGCCCGTCCACGAGCACGGGCAGGTGCCGGATCCGCCGCTCGGTCATGGTCTCGGCGAGACTGTCGACGCTGTCGCTCGGCAGGCACGTGTACATCGCCGTGGTCATCACGTCGGAGACGCGTGCATCGAGGACGCCGGGGCCGTGCACGTGGATCAGCCGGACCACGTCGCGTTCGGTGACGATGCCGATCGGGGCGGTGTCCTCGAGGACGACCAGGGCACCCAGGTTTCGGGTGGCCAGGACTTCGACAACCTCCCCGACCGTCGCGGTCGGGGGCACGGTCACCACGTTCCGGCCCTTGTTGCGCAGCACATCCGCGATTCGCATCCGGATCTCCGATCCATCCGCTTTTCCGTTATCCGCCCGCGTCCAGCATCGGCAGACATCGAGCGTATGCCAGGGTCGCGACCCGCCCCGGGGTCTTTACCGACTCGTGACCGATGCGCGGCTGTCTGCGCCGGTTTCGGCTTCGCTAGGCTCCTCGCCGTGACTCGATTCGATGCCGACGTCGTTGCTGCCGTGACCGGACACATGAACGACGACCATGCCGACGACAACCTGCTGATCGTCCGTGCCTTCGCGGAGCCCACCGCCACGGCGGCGCGCATGATCGGTCTCGACGCCGAGGCGGGGCAGTGGCAGCTGACCACCGGCGACGGCGACGAGCGGATCGTGCGGGTGCCGTGGCTCGAACCGGCCGGCGACCGGGCGGCGATCCGTGGCGCGGTGGTGGCGCTCTACCACGCGGCGTGCGAGCGACTCGGCGTCGCGCCCGCCGAGCACTGACTCGACAACCCTGACCGCGGGCGGTCGGTACTCCACGATCGCGGGCGGTCAGTATTCCTTCGGCGTGCGGTCGGCGAGATCCTGGAGGTTCGCTCCTTCGGTGACCTCGTGGCTGCCGCTGCCCCAGCCGACGTGCGATTCGGCGCGCATCCGATCCGACATGTGCGGGTAGTGCAGCTCGAACGCCGGACGCTCCGAACGGATGCGCGGCAGCTCCGTGAAGTTGTGCCGCGGCGGCGGGCAGGAGGTGGCCCACTCGAGCGAGTTGCCGTAACCCCACGGGTCGTCGACCGTGACGACCTGGCCGTACCGGTAGCTCTTGAAGACGTTCCACAGGAACGGCAGCGTCGACGCGCCGAGGATGAACGCGCCCACGGATGAGATGCTGTTCAGCGTGGTGAAGCCGTCGGTGGGCAGGTAGTCGGCGTAGCGACGCGGCATGCCCTCGTTGCCCAGCCAGTGCTGCACCAGGAAGGTGGTGTGGAAGCCGATGAACGTCAGCCAGAAGTGCCACCGTCCCAGGCGTTCGTCGAGCATCCGGCCGGTCATCTTCGGGAACCAGAAGTAGATGCCCGCGTAGGTGGCGAACACGATGGTGCCGAAGAGCACGTAGTGGAAGTGCGCGACCACGAAGTACGAGTCGTGCAGGTGGAAGTCCATCGGCGGGCTCGCGAGGATGATGCCGGTCAGGCCACCGAAGAGGAACGTGATGATGAACCCGACCGAGAACAGCATCGGGGTCTCGAAGGTGAGCTGACCCTTCCACATCGTGCCGATCCAGTTGAAGAACTTCACGCCGGTCGGGACGGCGATGAGGAACGTCATGAACGAGAAGTACGGCAGCAGCACGGCGCCGGTGGCGTACATGTGGTGCGCCCACACCGCGATAGACAGGGCCGCGATCGCGATCGTCGCGTACACCAGACCCGAATACCCGAAGATCGGCTTGCGGGAGAAGACCGGGAAGATCTCCGAGACGATGCCGAAGAACGGCAACGCCACCACGTACACCTCGGGGTGCCCGAAGAACCAGAACAGGTGCTGCCACAGGATCACCCCGCCGGTGGCGGGGTCGTAGACGTTCCCGTTCAGCACCCGGTCGACGAACAGCCCCATGAACGCGGCGGTGAGCAGCGGGAACACCAGCAGGATCAGCACGCTGGTGATGAGGATGTTCCAGGTGAAGATCGGCATCCGGAACATGGTCATGCCGGGGGCCCGCAGGCACACGACCGTCGTGGTCATGTTCACGGCGCCGAGGATCGTGCCCAGACCCATGATGGCCAGACCCATCACCCACAGGTTCGCGCCGACGCCGGGCGTGTGCGTCACGTCGGACAGTGGGGTGTAGGAGGTCCAGCCGAAGTCGGGGGCGCCGCCCGGGGTGATGAACGACGAGACGACGATCAGCGCACCGAACAGGTACAGCCAGTAGCTCAGGGCGTTCAGACGCGGGAACGCGACGTCGGGGGCGCCGATCTGCAACGGCAGGATGTAGTTCGCGAAACCGAACACGATCGGCGTCGCGTACATCAGCAGCATCACGCCGCCGTGCACGGTGAACAACTGGTTGTACTGCTCGTTCGACAGGAACTGCATGCCCGGGACCGCGAGTTCGGCGCGCATCAGCATTGCCATCAGGCCGCCGGCCAGGAAGAACCCGAACGAAGTGACCATGTACATGATCCCGAGGTCCTTGGGATCGGTCGTGGTCATCAGCTTGTAGAGCACCGAGCCCTTGAGGTGATAACGCGCGGGCATGGGACGCGTCGCGCGGGGCGCGGGTGCGGTCACCACTGGATTCACGATGCCTCCGGTCCGCCGTCCGAGAACGGCCGAGTCGTGCACCACCGAGAGGTTCGGACGCGGGTACCGACACCCGGTACCGGACGACCGGCAGTTGGCTGGTCCGGGCCAGCGTAACCCCGTTCCGCCGGCGCTCGCGGGGCTTTCGGGGGGCGGGTCAGACCGTCGCGGCGCGGCGCACCGTCGCCAGGAACGCAGCCGCGGTCAGGAACAGTCCGGAGAACACGCGGTTGGTGATCGACTGCTGCCGCGGGGACCGCATCAGGGTGAGCACGCGCGCGGCCAGACCGGTGTAGCCGGTCATCACGACGACGTCGACGGCGACCATGGTCGCCGCGATCGCCAGATACTGCGGCAACAGCGGCGCCGCCGGTTCCAGGAACTGCGGCAGCACCGCCAGCATGAAGACGACGGCCTTCGGATTCGAGGCGTTGACGAGGAAGCCCCGCAGCACCAGCGCCGGCGCGGACGCGCCCCGCGTCGGCGTCTCGGCCTCGGTTTCGGTGGGCCGGGCCCGCCACTGCCGGATTCCGAGATACACGAGATACGCGACGCCGAACCACTTGATGACGGTGAACGCGGTCGCGGACCGGGCCAGGACGGCGCCGACGCCCGCGGCGACCACCGCGATCTGCAGCAGCAGACCCAGTTGCAGACCGAGGATGTTCCAGTAGCCGCGGCGCAGGCCGTGCGCGAGTCCCGAGGACATCGACGCGACGGCCCCGGCGCCGGGGGACAGGCTGATCACCCACGCCGCGCCGAGGAAGGCGAGCCACATCTGCCAGGTCATCGCACGATTCTAGGACAGCGCAGATCTAGGGTGCGCCGCCGCCGATGATCGCGCGATAGGCCTCGACGCCGTCGGTGGGGCGGCGGGCCAGTGTCGGATCGGTGCGGGCGTCGACCGTGTAGAGCCCGAACCGTGGCGTGTACGAGCCCCATTCGTAGTTGTCGGTGAGCGACCAGTAGTTGTAGCCGAACACCGGTGCGCCGTCGTCGATCGCGCGGGCCACCGCGGCGACGTGCTCGCGCAGGTGCCGGGAGCGGGTCCAGCCGTCCGGACGCGGCGCCCCGTCGGCGGTGGGCATACCGTTCTCGACGACGTACAGCGGCAGCCCCGGATACCGCCGGGTGTAGTCCATCAGCGCGTCGTGCAGCCCCTGCGGATGCGGGCGCACCGCCGCGAAGTCGTCGAACGCGGCGTGGATCGCGGTGAGATTGCCGGGCTCCACCCCGTAGTAGTAGTCGACCCCGACGAAGTCCAGGCGGTCGCGGACGCGGTCGAGGAACAACGTGTCCAGGTAGGACTGGGCGCCGGGGATGTACGCGACGTTCGAGGTGACCTTCGCGTCCGGATCGTGCCGGTGGATCAGCTCGTACGCACCGCGGTGCGCGGCGACGAGCCCGTCGAACATGCGGGGGACGTCGGTGGGGAACAACCCGCCGAAGGTGAGTTCCTGCCGCACGTAGATCGTCGGTTCGTTGACGGTGACCCACAGCGCCCCGACGCTCGCGTACCGGGCGACCACCCGTTCGGCGTTGGCCAGCCAGGCCGCGACCGTGCCGGGATCGGCCCAGCCGCCGCGGTCGGCGATCCACCCGGGATACACCCAGTGGTCCAGGGTGATCATCGGCGTCATGCCGTGCTCCCGGATCGCGGCGACCACGTCGTCGTAGTACGCGAACTCCGTCTCGTCCCAGTGATCTGCCCGCGGCTGGACCCGGGCCCATTCGACGGAGAACCGGAACACGTCCACCCCGAGGTCGGCGGCGCGCGCGATGTCCTCGCGATAGCGGTGGCGGAAGTCGACGGCGGCACCGATCGGGTCGCGGGTGCGGCCCGAGGCCGAGTAGCGCGACCAGTTGCTGTCCGGCGACGAGCCCTCGGATTGGAAGCCGGACGAGGAGACGCCCCACAGAAACTCGGTCGGTGCCAACTCGGTCGGTGCCAACTCGGTCGGTGCCGCTGCGGCCGTTGTGGGCAGGATCGACGCGGTGAGGATCAGCGCGACCGCGACGACCGCCGCCCGCACCCGGTTCACCCGAACCCCGCTGCCGATCCGGACTGCGCTGCGACGGCGGACGCGATCGGGGTCCACTGTTCGGCCAGGACCCGGCGCCCGACGAACAGCCCGATGTGCCCGTCCTCGACGGTGTGCAGGGCGATCCGTTCGGGTGCGGTGCCCACGAGCGCGGCCAGGGCGTGCACCTGTGCGGGCGGGGCCAGCAGGTCGCCGGTACCGGCGAGCAGAACCAGAGGGCAGTCGATCTCGGTGAGGTCGACGCGCCGCCCGCCGATCACCAGTTCCCCGCGGGCCAGTTCGTTGCCCACCACGAGGTGCTCGACGATCCAGTCCCGGAACGCGGCGGGGATCGGCTGGCGCCACACGAACCAGCGGCGCTGCTCGGTGATCCGCGCGATCACCTCGGGGTCGTCGAGCCCGCCGAGCAGGTCCATCGCCCGTTGCACCTCGCCGACGGGGTCGGTGAGGTGGACGCCGAACAGGTGCCCGGTGTCGTAGACCAGGGCCGCGGCGGCGGCGCCCATCCTGCGGGGCAGGTGGCCGAGCAGGCCGAGTCCCGGCCGGTCGGCGTGGAAGTCGATCGGGGCTCCCGCGACGGTCAGCGTGTGTACCTCGTCGGGGTGCAGCGCCGCGTACACGGTGGCGAGCCACCCGCCCTGGCTGTCACCGATGAGATTGACCCGTCCGCCGAGGTGGGCCACCGCCTCGGCGACGACGGCCAGATGTTCGTCGATCGAGTCGCCGTCGGTCTCGGCCGTCGCGGGTAGCCAGTCCAGGCAGTACAGCCGGGTCAGTCCGCCGGCGTGCAGCGCCGCGATCTGGCTGCGTTCGGTGGAGTGGTCGACGATGCACGAATCGGTGCCGGCCTGCGGTGGCAGGAGCAGGGTGGGCACGGTCCCGGCCGCCGACGGTGATGCGACGGTGCAGTCCCGCAGCCGCGCGAGCGGCCACTGCAGGGCCACGGGCCACGGATGGGCCCAGCCGGGCCGGTCGCGGTCGGTGAGGACGTTCACGAACGCGGTGGCGTCGTCGACGATGTCGAGCGGACCGGCACCGCGCCGGGCCAGACCGAGCAGATAGGCGCTCCAACCGGCGATCGCCGCGGCATCCGCACGAGATCGGCCGCCGGGTGGCGGGGATCGGCCTGATCGCGACGGCAGCGGGCGATCTGCACCGGTCCGGTCTCGGGCGGTACCTGC
>NZ_JBSFRH010000031.1:0-72408 GCF_053589135.1 Rhodococcus sp. NPDC003382 | reverse complement strand
GTCATAGACATCGAGCCAAATCACTAGCGTAAAAACTCAAACTAGCAAACACTGGACCACCACAGACGGAAGAATGTGATGTCCAGCAACAACCACCCACATAATTGTGAAGTGGTCGCACCAAAAAAATTTGGCACTGACATTCATCGGCACACTGTTGAGTTCTCAAAGAACACGCACACACCATCACTCGCGGACCGCAGTCCGTCCGTTCCGGGGCAACTGTTCCAGCCTAATCCCATCCACCCACAGACGCAAATCCGTGCGCTTCCCGAATCAGGGGCGGTGCGAAACCCTACCAGAAGGTTCCGAACCAGTGAAATTCGCAGGCGCCTTCGTCCAACCTCGTTTCCCGTACCTTCCGGTCCGGGTCGGTGTCCGTGTCGCTCTGACCTGGAATAAGTTACGCGAAGGCTACGCAGAACACCAAATCACCAGGTCAACGACGGTTTCGGGGTGGTTCAGGCGTCGAGAAGAGGTCAGGGCACCCAGTACTTGACGGCGAGCTGTTGGACCACGTCGTCGTCCTCCGATGCCTGATCCAGCAGCGCGAGGTCATAGCTGATATCGACGAGCCGGGGGTTGTCGCCTTCGGCGTCCCCGAGCGGACGTCCGCCGTCCTCGATGCGCTGCCGGAGTATCTTTTCGCGCACTCGTTCCTTCAGCGACTCGCTCATATAACGAGCATGAGCGCCCCGCGACCGGTTGTCGAGCACTGCGTTCCGGCTACTCGTCGTCGTGTCGTCGGAACACACGTATCGCCATCGGGAGGACGACGGCGAGGGCCCCGATGATGACGATCAGGGAGAAGATTTCCATGGCCATGCTTCCATCGTCCCTGTTTCCGACGATGTGTGTGGGCTGGTCCGATGCGGATGGGCAGGAACGAGGAAGGCCCCTCACCGTGTTCCCGGTGAGGGGCCTTCCCCTTCTGAGCTGCCTGTCGGAATCGAACCGACGACCTTTTCATTACGAGTGAAATGCTCTACCGACTGAGCTAAGGCAGCGAGCCATTCGGCGTCCGAAGTGTAGCCGACCACCCCCCGGAGGATGCAAACCTGCACGTAGATCAGCGGAACGCGGAGCTCAACCTGGCCGCCATCGCAGCGACCGCGAAACGCGGTTTGACGTTCTGCGCGAGCGCCTCGCGGCACTCGAGGATCGATTCGATACAGGTCAGCAGTGATTCCGGGGAGGTGCGGGACGCGAGGTCGCGGACACGCTCGGCCATGTCCGGATGGTTCGGTGTGGTGGTGGCGCCGAACGCGGCCGCGAGCGCGTCACGATACAGCCCGGCGAGGTCGATCAGTGCCCGGTCCATGATGTCGCGCTCGGTTCGGGTCAGGCGCACCTTCTGTTTGTCCGCGAGCGCCTTGAGGACACCGGCCGACCCACGCAGGGCTCCCGCGGTTCCCTTTCCGGTGCCGCCCGCCCCCAGTGCCGTCCTCAGCTCCTCGGTTTCCCGTTCGTCGATCGATCCGGTGATCTCCTTGGCCTCGGCCTGCGCGCGCTGGACCAGGTCCTCGGCATCGGCGTAGGTGGTGGCCGGGTGCAGGACCGCCTTGGCCACGTCGAGTGCGCGGGTGCGGTTGGCACGCGCGGACTCGTCGGTCGCCAGGCGCCGGGCGCGGCCGACGTGACCGCCGCTGACGGATGCGGCCCACTGCCCCGCGCGCTCGTCGATCCCGTCGACGTCGCGCAGCACCCGGGCGATCGATTCGACGCTGGGCGTCACGAGGCCGATGTGGCGGCAGCGTGAGCGCAGCGTGACGGAGATGTCCTGGGGATCCACCGAGGGCGCGCACAGCAGGAAGACGGTGCGCTGCGGTGGTTCCTCAACGACCTTGAGGAGCGCGTTCGCAGCACCCTCGGTGAGCCGGTCGGCGTCTTCGACGACGACGATCTGCCAACGTCCCGTGCTCGGCCGGCGCGACGCGGTCTGAACGATCTCGCGCATGGACTTGACGCTGATGGTCAGGCCCTCGGGTACGACCCGGCGCACGTCACCGTGGGTGCCGGCCATCGTCGTCGTGCAGGCATGGCAGTGTCCGCAGCCGGGTTCGCCGGGGTCGGTGCACTGGAGTGCCGCGGCGAAACACAGTGCCGCGACCGACCGTCCCGACCCGGGAGGCCCGGTGAACAGCCACGAGTGGGTCATCGCCGATCCCGTGTCGCCGTTGCGGGCCGCGATCGCGGCAGCGATCAGGTCCGTCTCGACGTCGCGTTGACCGACGAGACGATCGAAGACACCCATGCAGGGCAGCGTAGCGGCAGGCACCGACGATCCCGCTCCCGCTGCTGTCCGAAATCTGCAAGACACCCGAACCCGCTCTGCCTAGGTTCGGATCATGACTCCGCACCTGTCTGCCGTCGGACTCGTGGTGTCCGACCTCGTCCGCTCCTTCGACTGCTATCGACTCCTCGGCCTCGACCTACCGACGGAACCGCCGGACAGCCCGCACTTCGAGGTGACACTGCCCGGCGGTCTGCGTCTGCTGTGGGACACCGTCGAGTCCGTCCGGTCGTTCCATCCCGAATTCATGCCCGGCACCGGCGGCGCGTCCCTCGCCTTCGACTGCGGCAGCCCGGACGGCGTCGATGCCACGTACAAGGCGTTGCTGTCGGCGTCCTGCACCGAGGTGAAGGCCCCGTGGGATGCCTTCTGGGGACAGCGCTACGCCCTGGTCCAGGACCCGGACGGGCACTCGATCGACCTCTTCGCCGCGCTGTCGTAACCGGCCGCGCTGTCGTGACTATTCGGCGAGGTCGGTGAGAGTCGTTCCGCACAGGGCACGCACCTCACGCGCGAGGTGGGCCTGATCGGAGTAACCGCAGTCGGCCGCGATCCTCGCGAAGCCGCCGCCGGCCCGGGCCAGGTCTACGGCGGTCCGGAATCTCAGAACCCGGGCCAGCGTCTTCGGCCCGTATCCGAAGGTCCGCAACGCGCGGCGATGCAGCTGCCGGTCGCTCCACCCGATCGCCGCCGCGGTGTCCGCGACGGACTCCCCCGCCGCGAGCATTCCCGCGACGGCCACATCGATTCGGAGGTCGGCGTCGGCGAGTTGCGTGCGGGCGAGCGCGACGAGGGCGGCCGCGGGCGCGACGTACGCAGCATCGGAGAGCCGCCGGACCCGCGCCGACGACCACACCTGGCCGAGGGGAACGCGCTGGTCACGCAGTTCGCACGCGTCGACGCCGAACAGGGCCGGGCCGATTCCGGGTGCGCAGCGCAACGCGGTCAGCGACCGGCGGGTCCCCAGGTCCGAGTGGTGTGCCCGGGTGTCCGGTCCCGCGACGAGGAATCCGTCCTCGTGCCAGATCAGGTCCATGCACCCGTCCGGCAGCACGTGGGACCCCGCAGCCGCGCGCGACGCGGACCACAGGATCACGCCTGCGACACCCGACGCCTGCTCGCGGTACACGCCGCGAGGATACGACGGCCCCGCGGGCCCGTCACCCCTACTCGGCGGCCTTCTTGGCTGCCGTCTTCTTGGCGGTCGTCTTCTTCGCCGTCGTCTTCTTGGCGGCGGCCTTCTTCGTCGCCTTCTTGGCCGGGGTCTTCTTGGCCGCGGCCTTCTTCGTCGCCTTCTTGGCCGGGCCGCGGGCACGACGGTCGGCGAGCAGTTCGGAGGCACGCTCGTCGGTGATCGTCGCGACCTCGTCGCCCTTGCGCAGGCTCGCGTTGGTTTCACCGTCGGTGACGTACGGGCCGAACCGGCCGTCCTTGATGACCATCGGCTTCTCGCTGACCGGGTCGATGCCGAGCTCACGCAGCGGCGGGGTCGCCGCGGCCTGCCGTCCACGCCGCTTGGGTTCGGCGTAGATCTTCAGCGCTTCGTCGAGGGTGACGGTGAACATCTGTTCCTCCGTCGCGAGCGACCGCGAGTCCGTGCCCTTCTTCAGGTACGGGCCGTAGCGGCCGTTCTGCGCCGTGATCTCATCACCCGTCTCGGGGTCGACGCCCACCACCCGCGGCAGCGACAGCAACCGGAGGGCATCGTCGAGCGTGACCGTCGACAGGTCCATCGACTTGAGCAGCGACGCCGTGCGCGGCTTCGGCCCGGTGGCCTTCTTCGCGGCCTTCTTGGCCGGCGCCTTCTTCGCGGCGGCCTTCTTCGCGGTCTTCGTCGCGGTGCCGCCGGACTCGATCTCGTCGACCGGGATCGGCGTGACCGCGGGCTCCGGCTCCTCGGCTTCGGCCGGCGGTTCCGGCAGCAGCTCGGTCACGTAGGGGCCGAAGCGACCTTCCCGGGCGACGATCTCGTTGCCGGTGACGGGGTCGAAACCGAGGCTGCGGCCCTCCTGCGGCGTCGCGAACAACTTCTCCGCGTATTCGCGGGTCAGCTCGTCCGGCGGCAGGTCGTCGGGCAGGTTCGCGCGCTGCGAGATCAGCTCACCGTCCGGGTTGGCCGGGTCGACGACCATCCGCTCGAGGTACGGACCGAAGCGGCCGACGCGCACGCGGATCTCGCGGCCTTCGGAGTCGTCGAACAGACGGATCGAGTTGATCTCGCGGGCGTCGATCTCCTCGAGGTTCTCCCCGACCATCTTCTTGAGGCCACCCTCGCGGGCGACGGATCCCTCGGCACCCCGCTCGCCACCGAAGTAGAAGCTCGACAGCCAGGCGTTGCGGTGCTCGTGACCGGACGCGATCTCGTCGAGGTCGTCCTCCATCCCGGCCGTGAAGTCGTAGTCGACGAGCTGCCCGAAGTGCGCTTCGAGGAGGCCGATCACCGCGAAGGCCACCCACGACGGCACGAGTGCGCTGCCGCGTTTGTAGACGTAGCCGCGGTCCAGGATCGTCTTGATGATCGACGCGTACGTCGACGGACGGCCGATCCCGAGGTCTTCGAGTGTCTTGATCAGGCTGGCCTCGGTGTAGCGGGCGGGCGGGTTCGTCGAGTGTCCGTCCGGGTCGAGCTTCGTCGCGGTGACGGACTGCCCCTCGCTGAGGTTCGGCAGCCGGGACTCGGCGTCGTCGGACTGGCCACCGGCCTCCTCGTCGACGCTTTCGACGTAGGCCTTGAGGAAGCCGGCGAACGTGATGGTCCGGCCGGACGCCGAGAACACGCATTCCTCACCGGTCGCGGCGGTACCGGTGATCCGCAGCGTCAGCGTGGTGCCGCGTGCGTCCGCCATCTGCGAGGCGACGGTGCGCTGCCAGATCAGCTCGTAGAGCTTGAACTCGTCGGTGTCCAGGCGCGAGTGCAGTTCGCCGGGCGTCGCGAACACGTCGCCGGCGGGGCGGATCGCCTCGTGCGCTTCCTGCGCGTTCTTGACCTTGCGGGTGTACTGCCGCGGGCTCGGACTGACGTACTCGGCCCCGTACAGCTGGGTGGCCTGGGCCCGAGCCGCGGCGATGGCCGACTCCGACAGCGTCGTCGAGTCGGTACGCATGTAGGTGATGTAGCCGTTCTCGTACAGCCGCTGCGCGATGCGCATCGTCCGTTCGGACGAGAACCGCAGCTTGCGGCCCGCTTCCTGCTGCAGCGTCGACGTCATGAACGGTGCGTACGGCTTGCGGCTGTACGGCTTGGACTCGGCGGAGGTGACGGCCAGCGCCGCGCCTTCGAGCGCGGCGGCCAGGGCCCGCGCGCGGGCCTCGTCGAGCACCGCGACCCCGGTGGACTTGAGCTGACCGTCCGGGCCGAAGTCGCGGCCGACCGCGACGCGGCTTCCGTCGACACCGACCAGCCGCGCCCCGAACGATCGGGGACTGGCGTCGGCGCCGGCGTCGAGGGTCGCGGCGATGTCCCAGTACTCGGCGGACGTGAACGCCATGCGCTCGCGTTCGCGCTGCACGATGACGCGGGTCGCGACGGACTGCACACGGCCCGCCGACAGCCGCGGCATGACCTTCTTCCACAGCACCGGGCTGACCTCGTAGCCGTACAGGCGGTCGAGGATGCGGCGGGTTTCCTGCGCGTCGACCAGGTCGATGTCGAGATCGCGGGTGTTCTCCGCGGCCGCCCGGATTGCGGGCTCGGTGATCTCGTGGAAGACCATCCGGCGAACCGGGACCTTCGGCTTGAGCGTTTCGAGCAGGTGCCAGGCGATGGCCTCGCCCTCACGGTCGGGGTCGGTGGCGAGGTACAGCTCGTCGGCGTCCTTGAGGAGGCTCTTGAGCTCGGCGACCTTGGACTTCTTCTCCGGGCTGACCACGTACAGCGCTTCGAAGTCCTGGTCGACGTTCACGCCGAGCCGGGCCCACGGCTCACCCTTGTACTTGGCCGGGACGTCGGCCGCGCCACGCGGCAGGTCCCGGATGTGGCCGACCGACGCCTCGACGACGTAGCCCCGTCCGAGGTACGGCGCGATCTTCTTCGCCTTGGTCGGAGACTCGACGATGACGAGCCGACGAGTGCCCGACGAGCCGTCCGACGTGCTCTTGTCCCGTGCTGCCACCGTGCCGCCCGCACCTTCCCTAGTTGTCGACATGCCTGCTTCTTCAAGGACATGTATACCGACCCGTCCCCCCGACGCGGCCACACACAGGGTCGCACATGACCGGCGACCGACTCGTCACCTGTCGAAATCGTCGCCCGTCACGTGGGGCCACATCGACCGCGCGGAGGGGTCGTCCGGGGGCTCGCCGATGTTCTCTCCGAGCCTGGTCAGACGCCTGCGGCCGGACACCCGCAGTCCCGGTCCGGTGCCGCGCGTACCGATCAGGGTCGGAGCGATCCCGGCCCTCATCAGCGACTGGGCGAGCACCGGATGGGTGTCGGGTGCGTGCGGGTCGAGTCCCAGCACATACCGCTCGCCGTCCACCTCCATCCGGCCGGCGGCCAGCACCCACGCGCGCAGCGCCCGCGACCCGGGCACCCAGCCCGGCGGCACGGCCTTGACGGCTCCGCGGGTCCACTGCGTGGCGAGCGGGACGAGGTCCTCGACAGCGGCGCTCCGGACGAGGGGGCGTCCCTCGTCGGTGGTGGTGGTCTCGGGCGTGAGGCCGGCCTGCGTCATCAGCTCGGCGATCGCGTCGGCGCGCCAGCGTTCGTCGACCACCACGGAGATGCGCGCCTTGCCGGCGGACACGACCACCTGTCCCTGCGCGGCGAGCAGTCCGCTGAGGTCGGTGAGCGCGGGCGGTACGGTTTCGGCGCCGAAGATCGACAGTTGTCCCACCACGGGCACCTCCCCATTCAGCACGCCGCGCGTCGCGCGACCGGTCGTGCACGAATCGGTCGTGCACAGAAATGGATCGTCCCCCATCACCGACGGTGACAGGGGACGAATTCAGGCTTCGATCCGTGAGGACCGAGATCCACCTGGTAGTTCGCGCTGCGAACTATCAGAGAGCGCGCACACCGGTGGCCTGCGGGCCCTTGGTGCCCTGGCCCACCTCGAACTCGACTCGCTGGTTCTCCTCCAGGGTGCGGAAGCCGGAGCCCTGGATCTCGGAGTAGTGGACGAACACGTCGGCGGAGCCGTCTTCGGGAGCGATGAAGCCGAAGCCCTTCTCCGCGTTGAACCACTTCACAGTGCCCTGTGCCATGCTTTTCCTTCTCTTTCCTAACACCGGATTCGGTGGGCCGCCGGGTGCGCGGTCCACCGGGCCGGTTCCGACCGCTGTACTTTCTTGATCCCCCCATGTGGAAGAGCAAAGCACCGCGCTCGCAACCTCGATCCTGCGAGCGTGCACTTTCTCAAGTCAACGAACACAGAAGCTGCGACCGGTGTCAGTCAACCACGAACCCGGCGCGCACAACAGTGGGAGGGCGTACAAATCGCCCGAATTTCTGATCTTGTTACAGCACGCGGGAAATTTGCCGACCTTTTGTTGTCGATACTACTGCCCGGAACGACCTACCACCCCGACCGAACCAGGACCGTTGGGCCTACGCTGAACATCGGCCCCACCCGACCCTCGGAGCACACCGTGACCACCCCGCACCACCGTCCGTCCCCCGACGCGACCGTGGGTTTCGGTGACGAACTGCTCGACCGGATCCTCGAGGGCACCCCCGCGAGCGAGCACCCGCTCACCCACACCGCGCAGCTTCCCGCGCGCAAGGCGATCCACAGCGAGTGGCCGGACTGGGTCGCCGAACCGGTGGTGCGCGTGATGCGCGAGTGCGGAATCGACCGGCCCTGGAAACACCAGGCCGTCGCCGCGACCCTCGCCGCGGAAGGCAGCCACGTCGTGCTGTCCACCGGAACCGCGTCGGGAAAATCTCTCACCTACCAACTGCCGGTGCTCACCGCCCTGAGCGAGGATCCCCACGCGACGGCTCTGTACCTGTCGCCGACGAAAGCGCTCGGCGCCGACCAGTTGCGCGCGGCCACGGAGCTGACCTGCGCGGATCCGGCTCTGGCGAGCGTGCGCCCGTGTTCCTACGACGGCGACACCTCGACCGAACTCCGCCAGTGGGCCCGTGCCCACTCGCGCTGGATCTTCACCAACCCGGACATGCTGCATCTCGGTCTGCTTCCCGGCCACGGCCGCTGGAGCCGGTTCTTCAAACGGCTGCGGTACGTCGTCGTCGACGAGTGCCACGCCTATCGCGGCGTGTTCGGCTCCCACGTCGCCCTGATCCTGCGGCGGCTGCGGCGGATCGCGGCGCACTACGGCGCGCATCCGGTGTTCGTGCTGGCCTCGGCGACGACGGCGGAGCCGGGTGCGGCCGCGTCCCGGTTGATCGGTGCGCCCTGCCGGGAGGTGACCGAGGACTGCTCCCCGTCCGGTCCGCGCACCGTCGCCCTGTGGGAACCACCGCTGCTCACCGACGTCACCGGGGAACATGGTGCACCCGTGCGCCGCGCCGCCGGCAGCGAAGCCGCGCGCCTGCTCGCCGATCTCGTCGTGGAAGGAGCCCGCACGCTCGCGTTCGTGCGGTCCCGGCACGGCGCCGAATCGACCGCGATCGCCGCGCGCCGACTGCTCGCCGCCTCCGCCCCGGACCTGGTCGACCGGGTCGCCGCCTACCGCGCCGGATACCTGGCCGAGGACCGCCGCGAGCTCGAGGCGGCCCTCGCCGACGGTCGCCTGCTCGGCGTCGCGACCACCAACGCGCTCGAGCTCGGCGTCGACATCGCCGGGCTCGACGCGGTCGTCGTCGCCGGTTTCCCCGGGACGGTCGCGTCGTTCCGGCAGCAGGGTGGCCGTGCCGGCCGGCGCGGCGCCGGGTCGCTGGTGGTGCTCGTCGCCCGCGACGACCCGCTCGACACCTATCTCGTGCATCATCCGCAGGCGCTGCTCGGCACACCCGTCGAGGCGACCGTCACCGATCCGGCGAATCCGTACGTGCTGGGTCCGCAACTGCTGTGTGCCGCGCTGGAGGCGCCGCTCACCGACGCGGAGGTCGCCGAGTTCGGGGCGGAGGACGTGCTCGCCGACCTCGCCGCGCAGGGCCTGATCCGCCGGCGCCCGCACGGCTGGTTCGTCACCCCCGACACCGACCCGCACGCCGGTCTCGACATCCGCGGCGGGATCGGCAGCCAGATCGCGATCGTCGAGGCCGACACCGGCCGGATGCTCGGCACCGTCGACGCCGGCCGCGCTCCCGCGACCGTGCATCCGGGCGCGGTGCACCTGCACCAGGGCGAATCGTTCGTCGTCGACGAGCTGTACCTCGACGACGGCGTGGCCCTCGTGCACGCGGAGGACCCCGAATGGTCCACGTTCGCCCGGGAACTGACCGACATCACCATCACCTCCGTCGACGAACAGCGCACCGCGGGCGACGTCACCGTCGCGTTCGCGCGGGTGGAGGTGACGCATCAGGTGATCGGTTATCTGCGGCGCCTCCCCTCCGGTGAGGTCCTGGACCAGATTCCCCTGGACATGCCGCCGCAGACCCTGCCGACCCGGGCCGTGATGTACACCGTCACACCCGAACTGCTCGAGCGCGCCGGGATCGGAGCCGAACGCGTCCCCGGTGCACTGCACGCCGCCGAGCACGCGGCCATCGGCCTGCTCCCGCTCGTCGCGACCTGCGACCGCGGCGACATCGGCGGGGTGTCCACCGCACTGCACTCCGACACCGGGCTGCCGACCGTGTTCGTGTACGACGGGCACCCCGGCGGCGCCGGGTTCGCCGAGCGCGGGCACAGCCGGATCACCCGATGGCTCACCGCCACCCGCGACGCGGTCCTCGCCTGCGAATGCGCCACCGGCTGCCCGTCGTGCGTCTACTCCCCCAAGTGCGGCAACGGCAACGACCCGCTCGACAAAGCCGGGGCGATCGCGCTGCTCGGTGCGGTCCTCACCGCGCTCGCGGACGAGCCCTGACCGGCCGGACCGGCCCGCGCGATCGCCACCGCCTCCCCCTTAGCCGGGAGCGCCGACGTCACCTCCGCGGCGACCTCGACGACCGCGTCCCACCCGTCGACCGAGCACTCCCGCACCCGGACCCGCATGTGCGTGGCGATCCGTTCGGCCTGCTCGCACGCCCGGTCGCTCCCCCGGTCGAGGGCGACCGCGACGGCCAGCGCCGCCAGATCGGCCGCCGCCTGCGCCCGATGCCGCGACGCCACGGCCGACCCGATGTGCACCAGCGTCGCGGTCACGACGACGAGCGCGGCTATGAGGAAACACCCGACGATCGTTGCGCTGCCCCGGTCGTCCCGCAGTGCACTCACGGCACCGGTTCCGGTTCGCGGACCGCGACGGCCTCGGCGGTCAGCGTCACCAGCGGCAGCAACGGCCCCGTCACCGACACCACCGCGACGACGAGATCCCCATCCTCGCGCAGCGTGATCCGCGCGTTCGGTGGCGCGACCCGGGCGGCCGTCTCGACCGCCCGTGCCTCGTCACCGCGCGCAGCCAGCCGGGCGGCCTCCCGGGCCGCGTCCTGGCAGCGGAACTGATGCGAAACGCACAGCACCGCACCGAGACAGAGCACGAGAACCGACACCAGCGCGGCGAGGGTGATCGCCGCCTCGACGGTCACCCCGCCCTCTTCCCCGGAGCCGCTCACACCGCGGTGTTCAGGGCGCGCTCGACGATGCCGGTCAGCGCGGAGACGATGTTGTCGCCGGTGACGACCGTGTAGAGCACGGCCCCGAACGCCGCGGCCGCGATCGTGCCGATCGCGTATTCGGCGGTCGACATGCCGTCCTCGTCGGCCACGGCCCCCGCGAGCCGATCACGTACGTTTCGAATTCCGTTGGTGAACATGATTTCTCCCCTCCGACCGGCACGGACCGTCCGCGCCGATGTCTCACAGCAGTCCTCCCGAGAGGACCTTCCCCGCCAGTCCGATCACGACCGGGACGATGCCCAGGCACACGAACGCCGGCAGGAAACACAGGCCGAGCGGTCCGCTGACGAGCACTCCGGCCCGTTCGATCGCGGCGGCCGCCCGGTCCTCCGCTTCGGCGCGACCGCGTTCGGCGAGTTCGGCGACGATGCCAGACAGCGGCGCACCGGACTTGGCGGATCGTCGTGCAGCCCGCGAGAACGCTTCGAGCACTTCGTCGTCGCCGAGCCCGTGCCAGGCCTCGGCAGGGTCGGCACCGAGCTGCAGCCGATCGGCACCACGCCGCAGCGCATCGGCCAGGCCCGGCGGCGCCGACTCCGCGACGGCGCGGGCGGCGGTGGCGGTGGGCAGACCCGCGCGCAGGCACGCCGCGAGCAGATCCAGCGTCGCCGGAACGGCGTGCGGATCCTCTTCCGCCGCAAGCACGGTCGCGGATTCGTCGCCGGGCGGCTGCGCGACCCGGCGCAGGCGGCCGCGACCGGTCTCCGGCAGAACCAGCATCGCCGCCGCAAGGCACAGCGCCCCGACCGCGATCACGACGCCACCCGCGCCGAGATGCGGTCGGTCCACAGCAGACCCGCGCACGCCAAGCCGGTACCGAACACGAGGAGCGCGCCGCCGAGGCCACCTCCGAGCAGCACCGCGATCGGTGCGGCACCCATCGCCTGCCCGAGTGCGACACCGAGCGCGGGCAGCCCGGCGAGCACGGTCGCGGTCGCGCGGGCCCCGGCCAGTCCCGCTTCGGTGCGTGCCCGCAGCCGGATCCGTCCGAGCAGGTCCGTGCGCGTCGCCGAGAGCAGTTCCGCGAGTGCGAGCCCGTGCCGGTCGGAGACGGCCCACGCCGCCGCGACGCGCTCCAGCTGTGCGCCGAGCGGACCGGATGCGGCGCCGCGCAGTCCGTCCGCCGCCGATCCGCCGAGACGGGCGCGAGCGGCAGCGACGCGGAACGCGTCGGCGGCCGGACCACCGGTCTCCTGCGCAGCGACCGCGCACGCCTCGGCCGGATGGTTGCCCACCCGAAGTTCGGCGATGACGGTTTCGAGGGCGCCCAGTAGCATCCGCTGGTCGGCGTCCGCCGCCCGGGCACGACGACGGGTGCGCATCCGCCACACCGCGGTCGCAACGACGATCGACGTGGCCAGCGCGACCGCGACACCGACGACCAGCGCCACCACGACGGCGGCGCACGCGCCGATCACCAGAGGCGACCCGACCCGCCGTGCTGCAGCGGGTTCGGTGCCGGTGGCCGACCGGAGACGGTGCCGGGCGATCGGACCGGGGGCGACCAGCACCGCGACCGCAAGGCACACCGCGGCAACGGTCATGCCCGCCGCCGGAAGTACCGCTCGAGCCGTTCCATCCCGGTGTCCGGTCCGTGCGCGGCCGTCCACGCGGGCACGACGAGGACCCCCGCGGCCGGGTCGCGCTCGACGACCCCGATCTCGACGAGCCGGCGAGTGCCGTCGGGCGCCCGATCGACGTGCAGGATCACCTGCACGGCCGCGGCCAGCTGGCTGTGCAGCGCGGCTCGGTCGAGTCCGCCGAGCGCGGCGAGGGCTTCGAGTCGGGCCGGGACCTCGTCCGGGGAGTTCGCGTGGACCGTGCCGGCGCCGCCGTCGTGTCCGGTGTTGAGCGCGGTCAGCAGATCGACGACCTCGCCGCCGCGCACCTCCCCGACGACGATGCGGTCGGGTCGCATCCGCAGGGCCTGCCGGACCAGATCGCGCACGGTGACCTCCCCGACGCCCTCGACGTTCGGGGGTCTGGCGACGAGCCGGACCACGTGCGGGTGGGTGGGTGCGAGTTCGGCGGCGTCCTCGACGCAGACGATCCGTTCGCCCGGGTCGACGGCGCCGAGCATCGCCGCGAGGAGCGTTGTCTTTCCTGCGCCCGTGCCGCCCACGACGAGGAACGCCAGCCGGGCCGTGACGACGCGGCGCAGCAGCCGGTACGCGTCCGGCTGCACGGCGCCGTTGGCGAGCAGCCCGTCGAGGCCTTGCGTGGCCGGCCGCAGGATGCGCAGGGACAGGCACGTCCCGCCCTGGGCGACGGGGGCGAGCACGGCGTGCAGCCGCACCCCGAACTCGCCGTGTCCGGGCAACCGGCCGTCCACCCAGGGTTGGGCGTCGTCGAGCCGCCGCCCCGCGAACAGCGCGAGGCGCTGGGCGAGCCGGCGTACCGACGCCTCGTCCGGGAACGTGACGGGAGCGAGCTGCAGACCCGCACCACGATCGACCCACACGCGGTCCGGGGCGGTCACGAGCACATCGGTGACCTCGGGTTCGGCCAGCAGTGCCTCGAGCGGTCCCGCCCCGGTGAGTTCGGTCTGCAGGTGCCGCAGGGCGGTGAGCAGGTCGGAGTCTCCGAGCACGCCACCGGATTCGGCGCGCAACGCCGCCGCGACCCGCGCGGGGGTCGGTTCGGCGCGGTCGCCCGCGAGGCGTTCGCGCACGCGGTCGAGCAGGTCGGCGGTCAGCACGGTGCTCATGCCGCCCACCTCGAGGACGCCCGGTCGAGGCCGACGACGGCGAGCACCGCGTCGGCCGCGGTGGTGAGGGGCGAGCGGCGCCGGACCCGCAACCCACCGTGTTCGAGGGCTTCGGCGAGACCGGGCTGGGCCCGCATCGCGGCGAGCAACGGGATCCCGACGACGGCGGCGACGTCGGCGCCGCGGAGCCCACCCGGCGCGGGCCCGCGCACCACGAGACCCGTGTTCGGGTTTCGCGCCCCCGCCCATTCGGCGGTCCGTGCCGCCGCGAGCGCACCGCCCACCCGCGCCGGGGTGATCAGGACGACCAGATCGGCCGCGGCGACCATCGCCTCCGCGGCCGGGCCGACGCTGCGCGAAACGTCGCACACGACCACCGTTCCGGATCGACGCGCCGCGTCGAGCACGGCGGTGACCGCGGCCGACGGCGGTTCACCGGACGCGGTGCGGTCGGTGGAGAGCACGCCGAGCCCGGGCGCCCAGTCCGGGACGGCGTCGCGCAACGCCCGCGCGGAAACCCGGCCGCCCTCGACGGCCAGTCCCGGCCAGCGCACCCCGGGCCGGTCTTCGAGGCCGGTGAGCACGTCGAGACCGCCGCCGAAGGGGTCGCCGTCGACGAGCAGCACGTTCGGGTCGTCGCGGTCGGCGGCGGTCCAGGCCAGGGCCGCCGCGAACGTGGAGGCGCCGGCACCTCCGCACCCGCCGACGACGGTGACGACGCGACCCCCACCGGTGTCCGGTTCGGCCGCGGCACCCATCACCGCGAGCAGTTCGACCTCGTCGTCCGGAAGCGCGATCACGTGCTCGGCACCGACCGCGGCTGCAGCCTGCCAATCCGTCAGCCCCGCGGCACCCGAGCAGACGAGAACCACGCCGCGCCGCCGCGGGAACGTCTCCATCGCCGTCGCGGTGGCGTGGTCGACGACGACGAGCCCGGCGTCGTCCCAGCTGCGCCGTGTCGGAGGGACGGGTGCGTCGTCGAGGTCGCGGTCGGATGCAGCGGCCACGCGCCGCAGGCTGGCCAGCAGGGTGCCGTCGGAGATCAGCGCGAGGATTCGTGCGGTGCGCTCGTCGTTCATGCGGACAGCGTGCGTGGAAGCACCGAGACGCGGAAGACGGTTTTCGGGGCGGGGGGCGAATCTGTGGATGAACCGGGCGCCTGTGGACAACTTCCCGGCCGCGGACGCGCGCGGCGAAACCGAAAGACATTCGGATACGGGACGACCCTCGCCAGGGGGGAGGAGGCGAGGGCCGTCGTGTTCAGCCCCGGGGGGTCGGGCTGAACACAGCCTGGTTGCGCCCAGGTATTTGCGATACTACACCGGGCCGCTCGACTATTTGCAAGTTGAAACATTCAGTGGGACCGAGGTACCGAGGACCGGCCGAAACGCGGATCAGCGGCCTATTGTGGTGCGGTGACCGACGAGACACCACGGCCCTCCGAGGCGGGTCGCATCGCCGCGTTCTTCGACCTGGACAAGACCGTCATCGCGAAGTCCAGCGTCCTGGCGTTCAGCCGGCCGTTCTTCGATCAGGGGCTGCTCAATCGCCGCACGGTCATCGAGAACACCTACGCCCAGTTCCTGTACCTGCTGTCCGGCGCCGACCACGATCAGGCGCAACGGATGCGCGCATACATCGCGGCGATGTGCGAGGGCTGGAACGTCGAGCAGATCAAATCGATCGTCGCCGAGACGCTGCACGAGATCGTCGATCCCCTGGTGTTCCAGGAGGCCGCGGACCTCATCGCCGACCACAAACTGCGTGGACACGACGTAGTGGTGATCTCGGCGTCCGGGGAGGAGGTCGTCACACCGATCGCCGAAGCCCTCGGCGCGTCGCACAGCACCGCGAGCCGGATGCGCATCGTCGACGGACGGTACGCCGGCGAACTCGAGTTCTATTGCTTCGGCGAGGAGAAGGTCACGGCGATGAAGGAACTGGCCGAGCGATACGGCTACGACCTGGCGCGCAGCTACGCATACTCCGACTCGTCGACGGACATCCCGATGCTGCAGGCGGTCGGATACCCCCGAGCGGTCAACCCGGACCGGACGCTGCGCCGGATCGCAACGGAAAGAGGTTGGCCCGTACTGACTTTCGTCAAGCCCGTGCCGCTGCTGCGGCGCCTGACCATCCGCGGTCGCGGGTTGCTCACGGTCGGCATGATCGTTTCCGCGACGGCCCTGCTCGCGGGCGCCGCCACCTACTCCGTCCTGCGCCGGCGGCGCTAGATCAGGGCCGGACACCAGCGGAAATCGCCCCGAAAATGGGGCTTGCCGACCCCGGCAACAGAGGGTAGAAATGGTGTTACGGAAGCCGGAAGGCCAAGAGCGAATCGGAAGAGAAGGTTCGATCTCCCGTACCGACTTCCCAGCACGGACACCGAGTACCCACGCGGAGCCGATGCCACTATAAGGGCAAAAGCGTTGTGGACCTGCGAGATCCGGGGCCTCGCGAGCGAACCTCCTCGCACCCGTTGCGAGGGCGAACTTGCGAAACCCGAGTCATCGCCGAGGTCGTTGACACACAACCCATTCCAGCACGCATGTGTAACACGGCGATCCGTGCTAGCGGGTGGCGACACCGACGCAAGTCGGCGGCGCCACCCGCTTCGCATGTGGAGACTCCTTCGTGCAAGGCCACGCTGCGACAGAACTCTCCTGCGCCGCAGCGACTTCCGAAGCCCGGGGCGACGTCCCGACCGGGGATCGCACGTCCATGCATTCCTGACACAGGGTGTCAGCATCCGATGCGAGCATGGCCTCGCGGACCGACGCCGAGCGCCGGCCGCGACAGCAGCCGATCACGGACAAGGTGCCCCATGCAGGAAACACCGGAAGAACTCGCCGAACTCCAGGCTCTCCTCGACGCCTCCCTCGCCCGGTCCACCGCGCACCTGCGGTCGATCATCAATCGCGAGAGCACACTGACCGCCGAGCAACTCACCCGAGTCCTCACCGGCATGTGCACGCTCGCCCTGTCCACCGTGACGGCGCGCGGCGAACCCCGGATCAGCGGCGTGGACGGGCACTTCCTCCACGGTAAGTGGCACTTCGGCACCGCGCGCAGCGCCGCCAAGGCCCGTCACCTCGCCGCGCGGCCCGCCGCCAGCGTCGCTCATCTTCGCGGTGAGGATCTGGGCGTCTTCACACACGGCACGGTGGAGATCCTCACCCCGCCCGACGCCGAACCGGCCGCGGACTGGCCCGAACTGCTCGCCTATTTCAAGTCGTTCTACGGCGAGGACATGTTCGACTGGGACAACGACGTGGTCTACTACCGGCTACACCCGAAATGGATGACCGTCTACGCCCCGGCACCACACTGACCGGGCCCCGGGTGGCTCAGCCGGCGAACGCGTCGGCGATCGACGTCGCCTCGCGGGCACCGGACTCGAGGGCGACGCAGCAGAACAGCAGCCAGTTGCCGACACCCTCCGCGGTGCCCTGCCCGAAGGCGGCGATGCCCTCGCGGTAGGCCGGGACGCGGCGCATCCAGGTCACCTCCGGCACCCCCAGGTTGTGGGGGTCGAGACCGGTCGAGACGCACACGAGCCGGGAGGCGGCGCGCGCGATCACCCCGTCGGCGACACCGAACGGGCGCAGCGTGCACAGTTCACCGTGCACGACGCCTGCGAGAACCGGAGCGGGCACACGGGTCCCTCCGGTCACCAGCTGCGCGAGGGCGTCGAGCCGTTCCCCGATTCCGGGATCCGTCCGGGGACGACCCAGCGATTCCGGATCGTCCACCAGGTCCGCCGCAGCGAGCAGATGCAGTCGCGCGAGGGCCTGCAGCGGAGCCCGCTTCCACGTCGCGACCAGTATGCCGAGGCTGTCCCCGTCGAGCGCCTGCGCGACCCGCAGTGCGCCGGCCAGGATGGGGTCACCGGCCTCGCCCGGCTGCGGCAGCTCCATCGAGCCGCCGTCGATCGCGGCCGAGGCCCGCGCCGCGCGCACCGATGCCTCCGCGGCGGTGTTCGGCCAGCCGCGCCGGTTGGTCTTGTGCCGGTGCACCTCGGCGAGCGCGTCGCGCGCTCGATCGGCGGCGTCGCGCACTCCGGGCAGGTCGAGAAGGGGCTGCAGCGGGTCCGTCACGTCTGTGGACGCTACCGGTCCGGGGTCCGATACCGGTCGGCGGTCCGTTCGTCGACGCAGCCGACCATCCGTCGCGCGACACCGACCGATCGGCGCAAGTGACCAGGTTGCAAGTGGATGCAACGATGCGATCCCCGTCACAGGTGACTACTCTCACTTGAGCCCGATTCATTTCGCACATCCCGGAAAGAGGCCCCGGCATCATGACGAGTGCAGCCCAGGACCATGAACAGCAGGTGTTCCCGCCGAGCGCGGAATTCGCCGCGACCGCCAACGCCGGTCCCGAGTTGCAGGCTGCCGCCGACGCCGACCGCCTCGCATTCTGGGACACCCAGGCCAAGCGTCTGGACTGGGCGACGCCGTGGAGCGAGGTGCTGGACTGGTCCGACGCCCCGGTCGCGAAGTGGTTCGTCGGCGGACAGCTGAACGTCGCCTACAACTGCGTGGACCGGCACGTGGAAGCCGGCAACGGCGACCGTGTCGCCATCCTGTTCGAGGGTGAACCCGGCGATTCCCGGGCGATCACCTACAACGATCTGCTCGCCGAGGTCTCCAAGGCCGCGAACACCTTCACCGAGCTGGGTCTGGTCGCCGGCGACCGCGTCGCGATCTACATGCCGATGATCCCCGAGGCGATCGTGTCCATGCTCGCCTGCGCGCGCCTGGGCCTGACGCATTCGGTGGTCTTCGGTGGCTTCTCCGCCTCGGCGCTGCGCTCGCGCATCGACGACGCGCAGGCCAAGCTGCTGGTCACCGTCGACGGCCAGTGGCGCCGCGGCGCCCCTGCCCCGCTCAAGTCCGCCGCCGACGAAGCGGTCACCGGCGCGGAGTCGATCGAGCACGTGCTCGTCGTCAAGCGCACCGGCATCGACGTCGACTGGACCGACGGCCGGGACCTGTGGTGGCACGAGACCGTCGAGAAGGCCTCCGATCGGCACACCCCGCAGCCGTTCGACGCCGAGCACCCACTGTTCATCCTGTACACCTCGGGCACCACCGGTAAGCCCAAGGGCATCGTGCACACCTCCGGCGGCTACCTCACCCAGGCGTCGTACACGCACCACAACGTCTTCGACCACAAGCCGGGTCAGGACGTGTACTGGTGCACCGCGGACATCGGCTGGGTCACCGGCCACACCTACATCGTGTACGGCCCGCTGAGCAACGGTGCCACGCAGGTCGTCTACGAGGGCACTCCGAACTCGCCGACCGAGCACCGGCACTTCGAGATCATCGAGAAGTACGGGGTGTCGATCTACTACACCGCCCCGACGCTGATCCGCACGTTCATGAAGTGGGGCCGCCAGATTCCCGACGCCCACGACCTGTCGTCGATCCGGCTGCTCGGCTCGGTCGGTGAGCCGATCAACCCGGAGGCGTGGCGCTGGTACCGGGAGGTCATCGGCGCCGGCAAGGCACCGATCGTCGACACCTGGTGGCAGACCGAGACCGGCGCGATCATGATCTCCCCGCTGCCGGGCCTGACCGCCACCAAGCCCGGTTCGGCGATGGCGCCGCTGCCCGGCATCTCGGCGAAGATCGTCGACGACGAGGCCCACGAGCTCGGCAAGGGCGGCAACGGCTACCTGGTGCTCGACCAGCCGTGGCCGGCGATGCTGCGCGGCATCTGGGGCGACATGGAGCGCTACAAGGAGACCTACTGGTCCCGGTACGCCGAGCAGGGCTGGTACTTCGCCGGTGACGGTGCCCGCTACGACGAGGACGGCGCGCTGTGGGTGCTCGGCCGCGTCGACGACGTCATGAACGTCTCCGGCCACCGCATCTCCACCTCGGAGGTCGAGTCCGCGCTCGTGTCGCACCCGGCCGTCGCCGAGGCCGCGGTCGTCGGCGCCTCCGACGAGACCACCGGCCAGGGCATCGTCGCGTTCGTGATCCTGCGCGAGAACGTGGAGAACACCGGCGACACGCTCGTGAAGGAACTGCGCGATCACGTGGCGGTGGAGATCTCCCCGATCGCCAAGCCGCGGCAGATCTCGGTCGTGCCGGAACTGCCGAAGACCCGCTCCGGCAAGATCATGCGCCGCCTGCTGCGCGACGTCGCGGAAGGTCGTGAACTCGGCGACACCTCGACCCTCGTCGACCCGGCCGTGTTCGAAGCCATCCGCGGAATCAACAAGTAGCCACTGCCGGCACCTCCGCACGACGCGGCCCGCTCTTCGGAGCGGGCCGCGTCTGCGTATTTGTACTCATTTTCCGCCGCGTTACCGATGACTTTTCACAGACTTCTTCCATTCGGGTTTAGCACCTGAACCACTATTCATTTTGCCTGTTTCGCCCGATCCCCTCCTCGGCATACTCTGTGTCGGCAATCGAACGCCGTTGTCCCACAATGGTTACCAAGGCTCACATTGTTGTGGGCCGGGTTCGTCTACGTCACACCCTCACCGTCTCTTCGGAGGACCCATGTCCGGATCAGGACACCGCTTCTCACGCCGGTTCGCCGCGTGCTCGGTACTTGCGCTCGGCCTCCTCAGCGCATCCCCGGGCGCCGCACTCGCACAGGACACGAGCACCCGCCCGGCGGCCAACCCGGAGCAACGCGCAGCTGCCCTGATCCGCCCCGCCACCGTGTACCTCGAGGGCACGACGACCGGGTGGATCCGCATGCCGGACGGCGAGCTGTTCGACACCGCGCCCTACCAGGCCAGCTGGACCTGCACGGGCTTCGTGGTGAACCCCGACGGGTGGGTCGCGACGGCCGGGCACTGCGTGGACGACGTCCGGAGCATGCTCCTCGACGCCGCGTTCGGCGACATCTACGCCGCGAACATGGACTGGGCTCCCGAAGAGCTCGCCGCGTTCGTCGACGGCAGCTTCACCGTCGAGGGCGAGAAGGGCGGATCCGACCCGGCCCTCGAGATCGCGGTGCTGTTCGGCGAAGGCACCTCGGGAACTCGCCTGCCCGCCAACGTCATCGAGTACCGCCCGCTCGAACAGGGCGACGTCGCACTGCTCAAGGTGCAGCGCGACGACCTGCCCGCCGCGCTGCTCGCGACCGACGACGACGTCGCGATCGGCACACCCGTGCTGTCCGTCGGATTCCCCGGCAGCACCGAGAAGGTCACCGACCCCAGCCTCGAACCGACCAACAAGAGCGGCAAGGTCAGCGCGAAGAAGACCTCCGGCACGGTCCCGTTCTACGAAACCGACGCGGCCCTGTCGGGCGGCATGAGCGGCGGCCCGACGGTCGATCTCGAGGGCCGGGTCATCGGCGTGAACAGCTTCGGCCCCTCGGGTGAAAGCCAGGCGTTCAACTTCATCGCGCCGTCGAGTGGCCTGGAGGAACTGCTCGCCGCCCGCGGTATCACCTCCCAGCTGGGCCCCGCCGACGAGCGCTACCGCGACGCCCTCGCCGCGTACTACGACGGGCGCTACACCGAGGCCATCGAGGGCTTCGACTCGGTCCTCGCCATGTCCCCCGAATATCCCGGCATCTCCCCGCTCAAGTCCGACGCCGTCCGTCTGCGCGAGCAGCACGGCGATGCCGCGTCGTCCTCGTCGTCCTCGTCGTCGAAACTGCCGTTGATCCTCGGCGGCGCCGCTGTCGCGGTCCTGCTGATCGCCGGGCTCGGCGGGTTCCTGCTCGTGCGCAGCCGCCGCACCCCGGCCCCGGCCGCGGCCGGATTCCACGGGGCTCCCGGCAACGGACCGGTTCCGCCGGCCGGGACGGGTCCGCAGCCGGGCGCGCCCGGTGGGTTCGGTGCTCCGCCCGCAGGTTTCGCGCCGCCCACCGCGCCCGGCGGCTACGCACCTCAGCCTCAGCAGGGCGCCCCGGGCTACGAGGTCCCGCCCACCGCTCCCGCACCGGCGGCGCAGGGCACCCGGTTCTGCCCGTCCTGCGGCACCGAGCGCCGCGGCACCGAGAACTTCTGTTCCAACTGCGGGCAGCGCATCGGTTAGCTCCGTATGCACTTCGGCCCCCGGTCCGTGCGGACCGGGGGCCGATTACGTGTGCGGACGATCAGACCTCGTCGAGGGAGGCGTCCTTGGTCTCGCGCACCGCGAGCAACGCGACGAACGTCAGCACCGCGGCGGCCAGCAGATACACACCCACCCAGCCGACGCCGTACGTCGTGGCGAGCCAGGTCGCGATGAAGGGGGCCACCGCCGCGCCGAGAATGCTGGACACGTTGTAGGCGATGCCCGATCCGGTGTAGCGCACGTTCGTGGGGAACAGCTCCGGCAGGATCGCCGACTGCGGGCCGAACGTGAAACCCATCAGCAGCATGCCGAGGATCAGGAAGAACAGCATGCGCGCGGAGCCCATGGCGTCGCCGTCGAGCAGCAGCCCGAAGCACAGGCCGAACACCATCATCGTGCCGGTGACGACGAGCAGGGTGGACCGGCGCCCGTAGCGGTCGGCGAGAATGCCGGAGACCGGGATCGCCGCGGCGAAGAACAGCACGGCCACGAGTTGCAGGACCAGGAAGTCCGAGTACTGGAAGCCTGCGCCGGTGCCGCCCTGGGCGGGGGTCTTGCCGGTGCCGAAGCTCAGCACCCACGTGGTCATGATGTAGAAGAGCGTGTAGGTCGCGAGCATCACGAAGGTACCGATGATCAGCTGCCGCCAGCTGCTCTTGAACACCTCGACGAGCGGGGTCTTCACCTTCTTGCCGTCGGCGACGGCCTTCGCGAAGACCGGGGTCTCCTCGAGCTTGAGGCGAACGTAGAGACCGATGATCACCATGACGGCGCTGAGCAGGAACGGCACGCGCCAGCCCCACTCGAGGAACGCGCTGGACAGGTCCGGATCGGAATTGTCGTGGCCGAGCAGCAGCGTCATGATCAGGAACAGCCCGTTGGCGAAGACGAATCCGATCGGGGCGCCGAGCTGCGGCCACATCGCGGCCCACGCGCGCTTGCCGGGCTTGGCGGTCTCGGTCGCAAGGAGTGCCGCGCCGGACCACTCACCGCCGAGCCCGATGCCCTGGCAGAAGCGCATCAGCGCAAGCAGCATGGGGGCGAGCAGACCCACCTGGTGGTAGGTCGGCAGCACCCCGATGAGGAACGTCGCGATGCCCATGGTGAGCAGCGAACCCACCAGCGTCGCCTTGCGTCCGATGCGGTCCCCGAAGTGACCGAACAACACGGAGCCGATCGGGCGCGCAACGAACGCGATACCGAAGGTCGCGAGGGAGGCCAGCAGTGCGGTCGTCTCGTTGCCCTTCGGGAAGAACAGGTGCGGGAAGACGGAGACCGCGGCGGTCGCATAGATGTAGAAGTCGTAGAACTCGATGGACGTGCCGATCAGGCTCGCGACGACGATTCGCCGGCGGGGTACTCCCGCGACCCTGTCGTCGTCGTGCCGGTCCACGTCGAGGGTAGTGCTCACAAAACTCGCTCCAATAGTCACATCGTGGGAGAGTCATCCCAACTAGTAGGAAATTGAACACCCAATTTCCTTAGCGAAGCAAATTGGCCGTTTGGGATCGAGACGCCGGTCACCGCTAGGATCGGCCGGAGGTGTGCCGGGAAGTCTGGTCGGCGAGTCACAGCCGTACCGATTTCCGAACGAGAGGGACCCGTGTCACAGACGTCCGATTCCGCATCCTGGAGCAGGGAACTCACCCGGTACCTCCGCACCGAGACCGTCGGCGGTTCGATCCTGCTGGTCGTCGCCGCCATCGCGGTCGCGTGGGCGAACTCGCCGCTGGCGCCGTCCTACGAGGCGTTGCGGGACTTCACCATCGGACCCGCGTCCCTCCACCTGAATCTCACCGTCGGCACCTGGGCCCAGGACGGCCTGCTCGCCGTGTTCTTCTTCATCGCCGGCCTCGAACTCAAACGCGAACTCGTCGTCGGAGAACTGGCCGATCGGAAGAAGGCCCTGCTGCCGGTGCTCGCCGCGGTCGGCGGCGTCGTCCTGCCGGCCGCCATCGCCGCGACGATCGGCTGGGGAACCCCCGGTCTCGAACGCGCCTGGGCGATCCCGGTGGCCACCGACATCGCCTTCGCGCTGGGCGTGCTCGCGCTGACCGGATCGCGAATCCCCACCAGCGCCCGGGTGTTCCTGCTCAGCCTCGCAGTGGTCGACGACCTCATCGGCATCGGGCTGATCGCGATCCTGTTCACCTCGTCGATCTCGCTGCTCTGGCTGGCCGCGACCGTGGCCTGCGCCGTCGTCTACTGGTACGCCCAGCACCGGCGCGTGACCACTCCCCTGCTGTACGTGCCGCTCGCCCTCCTGACCTGGTACGCCGTGCACCAGTCCGGGATCCACGCGACGATCGCCGGGGTGCTGCTCGGGTTGCTCACCCGCGTGCACACCGATCCGGGCGAATCCGCAGCGCCCGCCGAGCGATTGGCACATCGCATCCAGCCGTGGTCGGCCGGCCTGTGTGTGCCGATATTCGCGCTGTTCGCCTCCGGGGTACCGCTCGGCGCAGAGGCCCTCCGCGCGGTGTTCACGACACCGGTCGGCCTGTCGATCGTGGTGGGGCTGCTCGCAGGCAAGATCATCGGTATCTTCGGCACGTCGTGGGTCGCGATCCGGCTCGGGATCGCGTCCCGCCCGACCGGACTGCACTGGAAGGATCTGTTCGCCCTCGCGACCCTCGGAGCGATCGGATTCACCGTCAGCCTGCTCATCGCCGAACTCTCGCTCGGGGACGGAGATCAGGCGGACACCGCGAAGGCCGCGGTCCTCGTCACATCATTGATCGCATCGCTGCTGGGTTCGACGCTACTGTTACGGCGTGGGCGAGCCCACCGTCAACCGGACGAGACAATTGGAGGGGTCGACAAGTGAGCGTCACGAACGGGAATCGGAAGCCAAGCGACGGCGCACCGACAAGCATCTCGTCCATCCCGCTGACAGAAGTCGCCGCCCCGACTCCCAAGGACGCCAGCATCGGAGACCTGGTCCGTGACGCGACCGCCCAGGTGTCGACGCTGTTCCGCGCCGAGGTCGAACTCGCGAAGGCCGAGGTCACCGGAGAGGTCAAGAAGGGCCTGCAGGGCAGCCTGTTCTTCATCCTCGCGCTCGCGGTGCTGATCTTCAGCTCGTTCTTCTTCTTCTTCTTCCTCGCCGAACTGCTCGACGTGTGGGTCGCGCGGTGGCTGGCGTTCCTCATCGTCTTCCTGATCATGGTGGTGGTGACGGCGATCTTCGCCCTGATCGGCTACCTGCGGGTGCGCAAGGTGCGCGCGCCGAACAAGACGATCGACTCGCTCAAGCAGGCCCGGTCCGTCCTGCCGGTGCACGAGGAGCCGTCCCCCGCCGGCGGTCCCCGGCACGCACGCTGAGCTGCGACCGTGCTCGAGGCAGTGTCCCTTCCCGATCCGTCCACGGTCCGGTATCCCGGGCCGTGGACGCATCGTGATGTCCATGCGAACGGGATCCGGCTGCACGCCGCCGAGATCGGTCCCACCGATCCCGATGCCCCGCTGGTCGTGTTCCTGCACGGTTTCGCCGACCTGTGGTGGACGTGGCGGCACCAGTTGATCGCATTCGCCGAGGCCGGCTTCCGGGCCGTCGCGGTGGACCTGCGCGGCTACGGCGACACCGACAAGCCACCGCGCGGTTACGACGGCTGGACGCTGTCCGCGGACATCGCCGGTCTCGTCCGCGCGCTCGGATACACCGATGCCGTGCTCGTCGGTCACGCCGACGGCGGCCTGGTGTGCTGGGCGACCGCGATCCTGCACCCGGGATCGGTCCGGGCGATCGCCGTCGTCGATTCGCCGCATCCGATCTCGCTGCGCGACGCCACCCTGCGCGACCGGGCCCAGCGGAAGGCGCTGCTGCCGACGTTCCTGGACTACCAGATTCCGTGGCGGCCCGAGCGGCTGCTCGTCCGCGACGACGGCGCCGAGATCGAACGCCTCCTGCGGGCCCGCTCGGGACCCGCCTGGCAGAGCTCCCCGGAGTTCGCGGAGGTGGCGGAGAAACTTCGCTCGGCGATCCGCATCCCGGGAGTCGCCCATTCGACCCTCGAATACCAGCGCTGGGCGTTCCGCAGCCAGTGGCGCCCCGACGGACGCCGCTTCCTCAAGGCCGTGGGCGTTCCGCTGACGCTGCCGATTCTGCAGCTGCACGGCACGCTGGATCCCTACGTCATGACCTCCACGGTGCGCCGCTGCTCGCAGTACGCGCCCGGTCGCATCCTGAAGTTCGTGGACGACGCCGGCCACTACGCGCACCAGGAGCGGCCCGAGGCCGTCACCGGCATGCTGCTCGACTTCGTCACCGCGCTCTGAGATCGGCCGCGCCGCGGAAATCGGCTCAGGGAATCAGACGATGCAGGCGCCGGTCTCGACCGCGGTGAACGACCCTCCGGCCAGCGCGAGCTGACGGCTCACCTCTTCGGCCGTGAGCGCGAAGCCGGTGTCCGAGTCGTCGACGGCGGCACCGAAGACGACGCCGAGGACCCGGCCCTGCTCGTCGACGAGGGGGCCGCCGGAGTTGCCCTGCCGGATCGAGCCGCGGACCGTGTACACCTCACGCTCGACGGTTCCGGCGCGGTAGATGTCGGGGCCCTGCAGCTGCAGCGACTCGCGCACCCGCGCCGCGCTCGCCGTGTACGGCCCACCGCCGGGATACCCGAGGACGATCGCGCTGGTGCCGGACTCGGCGAGGTCCTCGGCGAACACCAGCGGATCCGCGGTCAGGCCGGGCACCGCGAGGATCGCGACGTCCACCTCCGGATCGAACAGCACGACCTCGGCCTCGAGCGGCCCGTCCTCGGTCTCCACCGTCACCGCCGTCGTTCCCGCGACGACATGCGCGTTGGTCATGACACGTTCGGGCGCGACCACGAACCCCGATCCCTCGAGCGCCTTCTGGCAGCTCGGCGCGATGCCGTTGATCCGCAGCACACTCGGGTGCAGGGCGAGCGGAACCGGACTGTCGAGCAGCGCCCCGTCGGGCGGGTCGACCTCCGTGATCGGGGTGCGACCGAACGGCCCGATCACCTCCGGCAGCCCCGAGGTGTCCAGCAACGCCGAGAACTCCCGGGGGATGCTGCGCATCCAGTCCGGCGCGACGTCGTCGACCGTGCCGAGGACGGTGGAACCGCGGACCGCGGCGGACAACTGGGTTTGCGAGGTTGCGGTCAGCGGGATCGCGAGCAGCCACGCGGCGACGAGCACCGCGCCGGCCTGCAGGACCGCCCCGACCACGCTGTCCACACCGCGGGCGACGGGACTGTGCATACCGCTGCGGGCGGCCCGGCCGAGCACCATCCCGGCGACCTCACCGATGATGACCAGCGCCACGATGAGCGCGACCCCGGCGAGCAGCCGCGTGTTGCCCTCGTCGATGTGCACCAGCACGTGCGGGGCGATGAGGATCCCCGCGACCGCGCCGAGCACCACCCCGAAGAACGCGAGTGCCGACGCGACCGCTCCCTGGCGCAGTCCCGACGACACCGCGACCACGACCACCAGCACGATGATCAGGTCGATCCACCCGGATGGCGTCACGGTTCGACCACTCCTGCCTCCAGTTCGGCGAGCACGACGTCGAAGTCGCGCACGTCCCGGTGATCCCACTCGATTTCCCAGCCCGACACCGCGAACAGACCGGCGAGCACACCCGCGGTGAAGCCCCACACCAGCATGCCGTCGACCTGGAACGCCGGGCCCTGGTAGCCACGCGAGTGCCGCACCTGGAATCGATTGTCCGGATCGAGCAGGTCCCGCAGCGGGACGCGGACGACGCGCGCCGCCTCACCCGGATCGACGACACCGATCGGGCTGGGCTGTTCCCAGTACGCGACCACCGGGGTGACGTCGAACCCGGACGGGGGGATGAAGATCTCCGGCAGCACGGCCAGCGGCCTCACCCCGGACGGTTCGAGCCCGGTTTCCTCCTGAGCCTCGCGCAGGGCGGTCCGGATCGGGCCGTCGTCCTCGGGGTCCGCGGCACCGCCCGGGAACGCGACCTGACCGCTGTGCTGCCGCAGCGTCGGCGCGCGCTGGGTCAACAGCACGTCGGCGTCGGCGGGCAGTCCGCCGCGCGCGAGCGGGTCCGGGACCGGAGAGCCACCGAACAGCACGAGGACAGCGGCGGGCCGGACGTCGATGCCGCGCGGGGGCCGCCGATCCAGAATCGGGTTGACGCCGTGCGGGTCGCCCGGGTCGAGGGTCGCGACGCGCCGCAGCCAGTACGGGGTCACGCGCTCACCCCCAGGTGGGTCTCGACGGCGGCGGCGATCTCCTCGACGCTGCGGAACGGCTGCGGAAGCACCTTCGCGATCGAACCGTCGGGCCGGACCAGCACCGTCAGCGGCAGCACCGGTGGTGCCGCGACCGCGGCCTGCACGCGTGCCGAGCCGTCCTGCACCCCGGGGATCTGTACCCCGTACTCGACGAGCCGGGACAGCGCGTTGGCTTCGTTGGGGTCGGTGTGGACGGTGACGAGTGCGACGCGGTCGCCTGCGCGGCGCGCGTACTCCTGCAGCACGGGCAGTTCCTCGGCGCACGGTCCGCACCACCACGCCCACAGATTGAGGATCGCGGGGCGACCGGCCAGGGCGGCCGCCAGATCCACGGCACTGCCGTCACCGACACATTCGAACGTCATCCCCGCGAGCGGTCCGGCGGGTCCGGCACCGGTCGGTGCCGGGCACGGCTGCAGATTCGCCTCGGCCCGCAACGGTGCCAGGGCCTGCGCGTCGTCCTGGGCCCGCCGGTCGACGGGCGCGGCGGTGCCGGTCGGCATGCCGGAACCGCCCGGATCCGGGGTCTCGGTGTCGCGGGGCCAGATCGCCACGATGAGGGCGACGACGACGACGAGGACAGCGAGGCTCCACCGCCCCGCACCGGTCGATCTCATGCCCAGGTCACCGCCCGGCCAGTTCGAGCAGGTGCTCCGTCTCGGGACCCTTCACGAGCGCGGCGGCGGTCGCCGGGTCGGTGGGGCCGATGCCGTAGGACGGGCAGTCCTTCGCGAGCACGCACACGCCGCAGGCGGGTTTGCGGGCGTGACACACCCGGCGCCCGTGGAAGATCACGCGGTGCGAGAGCAGGGTCCATTCCTTGCGTTCGATGAGGGCACCGACGGCGTGTTCGATCTTCACCGGGTCGGTTTCCTCGGTCCACTTCCAACGGTTCACCAGGCGGGCGAAGTGTGTGTCGACGGTGATCCCCGGCACATCGAACGCGTTGCCGAGGATCACGTTGGCGGTCTTGCGGCCGATGCCCGGCAGGGTCACCAGGTCCTCCAGCCGGCCCGGGACCTCGCCGTCGAACCGCTCGAGCAGGGCCTGGCCGAGCCCGATCAGCGAGTTCGCCTTGTTGCGGTAGAACCCCGTGGACCGGATGTACTCCTCGAGTTCGGTGCGTTCGGCCTCCGCGTAGGCGCGGGCGTCCGGGTAACGGGCGAACAACGCCGGGGTGACCTGGTTGACCCGCACATCCGTGCACTGCGCCGACAGGATCGTCGCGACCGCCAACTCGAGCGGAGTGGTGAAGTCCAGCTCGCAGTACACGTGGGGGAAAGCCTCCGCGAGCTGCCGATTCATGCGACGCGCCCGCCGCACCAGCGCAAGCCGCGATTCCGGTTTGCGGGCACTTGCGGACGCGCGAGAACGCCTCGCCTCAGGGGTCTCGGACGGGGTCGCTTGCACCTGAACCACTGTACGTAAACGGACGGACACCACTCCGCGACCGTGTCGCTTCTGAGACCTTTCCCGTGTTTACTTCCCGATATGCAAGCTCTTGCCGTCGTGCTCTTCCCGGTGCTCCTGATGCTGTTCGCACTGGCCATGGAGCGGGTCGAGTCGCGCTTGAGTCGTCTGTCGGTCCGGGAGCAGGAGGTCGAGGACTTCCTCAACCGGGCCGGACACGAGGACGTCGCGACCCTGGCCAGGGAGGGTTTCCCCCACGCTCTCGCCCGCCTGCACCGGCGCCGCCGGAACAGCGCCGCGGAACACGTGGTGGAGGATTCCCCGCTCGACGCGGACGCCCGACGAGCAAGCTGAGGACGTGACCGACCGGTAGTATCGGACACCGCAGAAGAGACACACGACGAGTTGTTCGTGGTGTCGGTCACTCGCGCGTAATGCAGGCACAGTAGACTTTGCAACGTACGCCTTGCAGGTGACCTGCCCGGGATGCCAGTAGACGTGCAAACCGGCACACGACGATGAGATTTCCCAAAAGGAGTGCACGTGGACGACGTCCTGGCCAGAGCAGGCATCTTCCAAGGAGTCGAGCCCTCCGCGGTGGCGGCGCTGATCAAGGAGCTTCAGCCTGTCGATTTCCCCCGCGGACACGTCATCTTCAACGAAGGTGAACCCGGCGACCGCCTGTACATCATCGTCTCCGGCAAGGTGAAGATCGGCCGCCGCTCGCCGGACGGACGCGAGAACCTGCTCACGATCATGGGCCCGTCGGACATGTTCGGTGAGCTGTCGATCTTCGACCCGGGTCCGCGGACCTCCACCGCCACCACCGTCACCGAGGTTCGTGCCGTGAGCATGGACCGCGAGGCGCTGAAGGCGTGGATCGATCAGCGTCCCGAGATCGCCGAGCAGCTGCTGCGCGTGCTCGCCCGCCGCCTGCGCCGCACCAACAACAACCTCGCCGACCTGATCTTCACGGACGTTCCGGGTCGTGTCGCCAAGGCCCTGCTGCAGCTCGCGCAGCGTTTCGGCACCCAGGAGGCCGGCGCCCTGCGCGTCACCCACGACCTCACCCAGGAAGAGATCGCGCAGCTCGTCGGCGCGTCCCGCGAGACCGTGAACAAGGCGCTCGCCGACTTCGCGCACCGCGGCTGGCTGCGTCTCGAGGGCAAGTCCGTGCTGATCTCGGACTCCGAGCGTCTCGCACGCCGCGCTCGCTAGAACTGCCGCGAAAGGCCGGGTCGTCGTCGACGGCCCGGCCTTCGTCGTTCCCGGGATCCGGATTTCCCGGACCCGCCTGCTCAGGCGAAGCTGCGCAGGTATTCGAGCTGCACGTTGACGGATTTCTCGGCGGCGGCCCACAACGACCGGTCGACATCGGCGTAGACGTGTTCGACGACGCTGCGCGGCGTCGCGTCGTCGCCGAGCACGCGCAGCGCCGCCCGGACCTGCTCGAGCCGCTCCTCGCGGTGCGCGAGATAGGCGCGGGCGATCGGCTCGAGATCCGGATGGTCGGGGCCGTGGCCGGGCAGCATCGTGTAGCCGGACCCGAGGTCGATCAGGCGCCGCAGCGAACCGAGGTAGTCGCCGAGGTCACCGTCGGTGTCGTCGAGGACCGTGGTGCCACGACCGAGGATGGTGTCGGCGGTCAGGACGCTGCGGTCGTCCTCGAGCACGAACGACAGCGAGTCCGCGGTGTGACCGGGCGTCGCGAGCACACGGATCCGCAGCCCGGCGGCCTCGACGACCTCACCGTCCTCGAGTCCGCGGCCACCACCGTGCCGGTGCTCGGGGTCGACGGCGCAGACGGGATTCCCGGTCAGCTCCGCGAACCGGGCCGCGCCCTCGGTGTGGTCGATGTGCCGGTGACTGATCAGGGTCAGGGCGACCGGAACCTGCGCGATGCGCTCGAGGTGGGCTTCGTCGAGGGGACCCGGGTCCACCACGACGCATTCGTCGCTGCCCGGCGCCCGCAGAATCCACGTGTTGGTGCCCTCGAGGGACATCACCGACGGATTCTCTGCCAGGACCACGGCCGCATTCGGGGTGACCTGGCGCAACTGCGCGTAGGCGGGGTGAACCAGCGCCATGCTCGGCCTCTTTCGTGACGACGGTGCGATTCACCCCACTCTACGGTCAGCGTTCGGGGTCAGCGCACCTCGGCGATCACTTCGACCTCGACGGGTGCGGCCAGCGGCAGTTCCGCCACACCGACCGCCGAACGGGCGTGCACGCCGGCATCCCCGAAGACCTCGCCGAGGAATTCCGACGCGCCGTTGATGACGCCGGGCTGCCCGGTGAAACCCTCGGCGGACGCGACGAATCCGACGACCTTCACGATGCGGACCACGTTGTCGAGTCCGACGAGCGCGTCGATCGCGGCCAGCGCGTTCAGCGCGGCGATGCGGGCCGCGGCCTTCGCGTCCTCGGCGGTGACGGCATCACCGACCTTGCCGGTAAGTTCGAGTTTGCCGTCCACGAACGGAAGCTGGCCCGAGGTGTAGACGTGGTCGCCGGTGCGCACCGCGGGCACGTAGGCGGCGACGGGCGCGGCGACCGGGGGCAGTTCGATGCCGAGTTCGGCGAGCCGGGACGTCCAGTTCTGTTCGGTCACCTGCGTCAGCCCTTCGGTCGCTTCAGGTAGGCGACGTGCTGCTCACCGGTCGGGCCCTGCAGCACCGTCACCAGTTCCCAGCCGTCGGCACCCCAGGTGTCGAGGATCTGCTTCGTCGCGTGGGTGAGCAGCGGTACGGTCGCGTACTCCCAGGTGGTCAATTCGCTCATGTGATTCTCCTCTGTCGAGCTGCGCTCTGACCCTATCCGGCGCATTCCGGGGCCGGTCACTTATAGGCTCACCCTCGTGGCAACACCGACAGCACAGCCCGGCCTCTGGCCGGCGAAGGCCGCGAATGCGCGGCTGCACTTCGTGTCCGGCAAGGGCGGCACCGGGAAGTCGACGGTCGCGGCCGCCCTGGCGCTCGCTCTCGCGGCCGAGGGCCGCAAGGTACTGCTGGTGGAGGTGGAGGGCAGGCAGGGCATCGCCCAGCTGTTCGACGTGCCACCGCTGCCGCCGGTGGAGACGAAGGTCGCGACCGCCGACGGCGGCGGCGTCGTGATGGCCCTGGCCGTCGACATCGAAGCGGCCTTCCTCGAATACCTCGACATGTTCTACAACCTGGGTTTCGCGGGACGGGCGATGCGCCGGATCGGTGCCGTCGAATTCGCGACGACCCTGGCGCCGGGCCTGCGGGACGTCATCCTCACCGGCAAGATCAAGGAGTGCGTGGTGCGCTCCGACGCGCGCGGGGGCCGGGTGTACGACGCGGTGGTGGTGGATTCTCCGCCGACCGGTCGCATCGGCAGCTTCCTCGACGTGACGAAGGCGATGGCCGATCTGGCGAAGTCCGGCCCGATCCGCTCGCAGAGCGAAGGCGTCGTGCGGCTGCTGCACTCGGACGACACGGTCGTGCACCTGGTGACGTTGCTCGAGGCGCTGCCGGTGCAGGAAACCTCCGACGCCGTCGAGGAACTGCAGGCCGCGGACCTGCGGCTCGGCACCGTGATCGTCAACCGCACGGTGCCCGAGTACCTGCCCGGTGAACTCGTCGACGACGTGGCGAAGGGACGCATCGACAGCGAATCGGTGCGAGCCGCGTTCGATCGGGTCGGGCTGAAGGTCTCCGAGCCCGACTTCGCGGGACTGCTCACCGAGACCATCGAGCATGCTTCGACCCTGAAGGCGCAGCAGGACAGCGCCGCCCAACTCGACGACGTGAAGGTGGCACGGATGACGCTCCCGGCGCTGGCCGACGGTGTCGATCTCGGCGGGCTCTACGAGCTCGCCGAGATCCTCGGCGAACAGGGTGTCCGGTGAGCGCCCCGCACGCGCGCGCCGGCGCGGTCCTGGACGTCGGGCGGATTCTCGCCGATCCGAGCTCCCGGGTCATCGTGTGCTGCGGTTCCGGCGGTGTCGGCAAGACGACGACCGCGGCGGCACTCGCGTTGCGGGCGGCCGAGCGCGGTCGCAAGGTCGTGGTGCTGACGATCGACCCGGCCCGGCGGCTCGCGCAGGCGCTCGGGGTGGAGGCTCTGGACAACAGTCCGCAGCCGGTGAAGCTGGGCGCGGAGGCGGAGGGTGAGCTGCACGCGATGATGCTGAACATGCGTCGCACCTTCGACGACATGGTGATCGAGCATTCCACGCCCGAGAAGGCCCAGCAGATTCTGGACAACCCGTTCTATCAGACGGTGGCGTCGTCCTTCTCCGGCACGCAGGAGTACATGGCGATGGAGAAACTGGGCCAGCTCGCGGCGAGCGACGCGTGGGACCTCATCGTGGTGGACACCCCGCCGTCGCGGAACGCGCTGGACTTCCTGGACGCTCCCCAGCGGCTGGGGTCGTTCCTCGACGGCCGCATGATCCGCATGTTCACCGCGCCCGGCCGTGGGCTCGGCCGCCTGGTGACCGGCGCCATGGGGCTCGCACTGAAGGCGGTGTCGACGATCGTGGGCAGCCAGATGCTGTCCGACGCGTCGGCGTTCGTGCAGTCCCTCGATTCGATGTTCGGGGGATTCCGCGAACGCGCGAACCGCACGTACCAGCTGCTCCAGCAGCCCGGGACGCACTTCGTCGTCGTGGCCGCGCCCGAACCGGACGCGCTGCGCGAGGCGTCGTTCTTCGTCGAACGGCTCAGCACGGACGGGATGCCCCTGGCCGGGCTCGTTCTCAACCGGACGCATCCGACGCTGTCGTCGCTGTCTGCCGATCATGCGTCGACCGCGGCCGATGCTCTCGCCGAGGAGGAACGTGACGACAGTCAGCCCGCCGAGGCGGTGCTGCGCATCCACGCCCATCGGGCGGTGACCGCGAAACGGGAACTGCACCTGCTGGGCAGGTTCACCGCTGCGCATCCCCGGGTACCGCTGGTCGGGGTGCCGTCGCTGCCGTTCGAGGTGTCCGATCTCGAGGCACTGAGGGCCGTCGGAGACCAGCTGACCCGCGAGGTCTGACCCGCGGGTCCACTGGTCGTCGAGTGGTCGACGGTGCCGGGAGGTCTCTACCTAGGGAGGTCTCTACCTATACGGCGTTCTGGTGCTGACGCTGCGCTTCGAAGAAGTCGGCCCAGGACTCGACCTCGGGGTGCTGCTTGAGCAGTGCGCGCCGCTGTCGTTCGGTCATGCCTCCCCACACACCGAACTCGACACGATTGTCGAGGGCATCCGCACCGCACTGCAGCATCACCGGGCAGTGCCGGCAGATGACCGCAGCCTTGCGCTGGGCTGCGCCTCGAACGAACAACTGGTCGGGATCCACTTCTCGGCACCGCGCCTGGGTCACCCAGGCGATTCGTGCCTCTGCTTGGTCTACGTCGAGCCGGGCCATCGGAGTCGCCATGTGCATTCAGTTGCCCCTTCACTCTCCGAACACCGTGTTGCGGAGTTCCGGAAGTTCGCGCAAACCCGCCGTGCCGCTCAGTACGCTCAGTAGCTGCGTAGCATCAGTAGGCAGCGCCACATTCCTATTGAGGTGTTACCTGCATCACACTGATGTCTCAATCTAGGTAAAGACTCCCCAGCGCGCAAGGCGAACAAACACTTTTCTGGTACGCCCGTCCATACCTGCACGTCGGAGGCTTTTCGCCGCTGCCGAAGCATCGAATCGGCGGGTCGCCACGTAGGGTGTAGCCGTGTCGATCCGAAATACGGTGGCGAAGCTCGCCGGTTGCACGGCCCTCGGCGGCGTCCTTCTCGCGGGAATGCTGTTCCCGGCCGCAGGTGGTTTCGGCTACGTCTCGAACCGGGCCGCGGACACCGTGGACAACAGCTCCGCCGAACTCGTCGAAGGTGTCGTACCCGCGGTGACCACCATGGTCGATGCCGCCGGTAACCCCATCGCCTGGCTGTACGACCAGCGCCGCTTCGAGGTGCCGAGCGACCGCATCTCCAACGAGATGAAGCTCGCGATCGTCTCGATCGAGGACAAGCGCTTCCCCGAACACCAGGGTGTGGACTGGCAGGGCACGATCCGCGCGTTCCTCACGAACACCACCAGCGGCCAGGTCGAGCAGGGTGCGTCCACCATCGACCAGCAGTACGTGAAGAACTACCTGCTGCACGTCGTCGCCAAGACCGACGCCGAGCGGCGCGCGGCCATCGAGACGACCCCGGCCCGCAAGATCCGCGAGATCCGGATGGCGCTCACCCTCGACGAGGAACTGACGAAGGACGAGATCCTCACCCGGTACCTGAACCTGGTGCCCTTCGGCAACGGATCGTTCGGCATCCAGGACGCGGCCCAGACCTACTTCGGGATCGACGCGAAGGACCTGAACATCCCCCAGTCCGCGATGCTCGCGGGCATGGTGCAGTCCAGCTCCGCACTGAACCCGTACACGAACGCGGACGGCGTGCTCGAACGCCGCAACGTCGTGCTCGACACGATGATCCAGAACATCCCGGAACGGGCCGACGAGATCCGCGCCGCGAAGAACGAGCCGCTCGGCGTCCTGCCCGAGCCCAACACGCTGCCGCGCGGCTGCATCGCCGCCGGTGACCGCGGATTCTTCTGCGACTACGCGCTGCGCTATCTCGAGAACTCCGGGCTCTCCCGCGAGCAGATCGACAAGGGTGGCTACCTGATCCGCACGACCCTCGACCCCGAGGTGCAGGAGTCGGTCAAGGCGTCGCTCGACAAGTTCACCAGTCCCACGGTCGACGACATCGCCACGGTGATGAACGTCGTCCAGCCCGGGCAGGATTCGCATCGCGTTCTCGCGATGGGGTCGAGCCGCGTCTACGGCCTCAACGGGGACGCGAACGAGACCGTGCAGCCGCAGCCCTACTCCCTCGCCGGTCACGGCGCCGGATCGATCTTCAAGATCTTCACGGTCGCCGCCGCGATGGAGAAGGGCCTCGGCACCAGCGCCGTGCTCGACGTGCCGGCCCGCTACAACGCGCGCGGTCTCGGTGACGGTGGCGCCAAGGGCTGCCCCGCCCTGACGTACTGCGTCGAGAACGCCGGTCCCTACCCGCCGCAGCTGTCGGTGACCGACGCGCTCGCGCAGTCGCCGAACACCGCCTTCGTCAAGCTGATCGAGGCGACGGGTGTCGATCCGGTCGTCGACATGTCGGTGCGGCTGGGACTGCGGTCGTACGCGCAGCCGAACACCTCCGGCTTCGGCGAGCAGAGCATGGCCGACATGCAGAAGGATCAGCACCTCGGCTCCTACACGCTCGGCCCGACCTGGATCAACCCGCTCGAGCTGTCGAACGTGGCCGCGACGCTGGCTTCGCACGGCAAGTGGTGCCCGCCGTCACCGATCGACGCGGTGTTCGACCGCGACGGCAAGCCGGTGCCGATCACGCAACAGGCGTGCGAGCAGGTCGTCGAACCCGGTCTCGCCGACACCCTGGCCAACGCCCTGAGCAAGGACACCGCCGGCGGCGGCACCGCGTCCGGCGCGGCCGGCTCGGTCGGCTGGAGCCTGCCGGTGTCCGCGAAGACCGGAACCACCGAGTCGCACATGTCGTCGGCGTTCCTCGGATTCACCAACCACTTCGCGGGCGCGGTGTACACCTACGGTGACTCCCCCACCCCCGGTGAAATCTGCTCCGGACCCGTGCGGCCGTGCTACAACGGCAACCTGTACGGCGGTACCGAACCGGCACGGACCTGGTTCAACGCGATGCTGCCCGTCGCCGGGAAGTTCGGGCCGATCGAAATGCCCCCGGTCGATCAGAAGTACGTGCGCGGTGCGGGCAACGCCCAGGTCCCCGACGTGACGGGCCTGAGCCGCCAGCAGGCAGTCTCACGACTGCAGGACGCCGGATTCTCGGTCACCGAACTGAACGTCAAGGGCGAGCAACGCGCCGGCACCGTCATCAACAGCGCGCCCTCCGGGTCCGCCGTGCCCGGCTCCACGATCACGCTCTACATCAGCGACGGGACCGTCCGGGCCGCGCCGACCACGACGGCCACACCCGCCCGGCCCAGCGGAAGCCAGGTTCCGGACACGACCGCGCCGAGCTCGCCCGCACCGATTCCGGGCCGCTCGCCCGAGCCGTCGCAGTCCGAGTCGGAGTCGCCGACCTCGGGCGACAGCGAGGCCGGCGACAACTGATCGTCTAGAGCCGCGATCGGACCGCCGCGGAAAGCCGCTTGCCGTCGGCTTTCCCGGCGGCGATCGCGGTCGCGACCTTCATGACCTGCCCCATGTTCTTCGGGCCCGGACGCTCGCCGAGTTCGTCGGCGACGCGGCCGATCGCGGTGTCGACGACGTCGACGAGTTCGGCGTCGGTGAGCGGGGTCGGCAGGTACTCGTCGATGATCCGCGCCTCCGCGTGCTCCTTCGCCGCGAGCTCACCCCGGCCGTTCTCGGTGTAGACCTCGGCGGCCTCGCCGCGCTTCTTGGATTCGCGCGCGAGAACCTTCACAACCTCCTCGTCGGTGAGCTCGCGGGCTTCCTTCCCGGCGACCTCCTCCGTCTGGATGGCGGCGAGCAGCATCCGCAGGGTCGCCGTGCGGAGCGGATCCTTGTCCTTCATCGCCGCGGTGAGGTCGGATCGGATGGTGGACTTGAGGGACTGTGAGGTCTCGGACATGCTCCGAACGCTACGCGGCGAGGATGAAGACCGTGCACAGTCGAGGCCCGGCGGTACGCTGGATGCGTGTCTGACCACTCCGCACTCTTCCGCGCAGCTGCCGGTGCCGCCGGCGCGGCCGCCCTCGGACTCGGCTACGCCACCCTGATCGAACGCAACGCGTTCGCGTTGCGGGAGGTGACGATGCCCGTCCTCGAGCCCGGCACGTCGACGCTGCGCGTGCTTCACCTCAGCGATCTGCACATGATGCCGAACCAGAGGCTCAAGCAGAACTGGCTGCGCGAACTCGACCGGCTGGAACCGGATCTCGTGGTCAACACCGGCGACAATCTGTCGCATCCGAAGGCCGTGCCGGCCGTCGTGCAGGCGATGGGCGGTCTGCTCGCCCGTCCGGGCCTGTTCGTGTTCGGCAGCAACGACTACTTCGCACCCGTGCTGAAGAACCCGTTGAAGTACTTCGACAAGAACCACCAGCGCGTATACGGCGCGCCCCTGCCGTGGGGCGACCTGCGCGCGGCGTTCAGCGAACGCGGCTGGCACGACATGACGCACGTGCGGCGCGAGTTCGAGGTCGCGGGCGTGCGCATCGCCGCGGCCGGCGTCGACGATCCGCACCTCGAGCGGGACCGGTACGACACGATCGCCGGTCAGCCCAATCCCCTCGCCGACCTGAAGCTGGGCCTGACGCATTCGCCCGAGCCGCGGGTGCTCGACCGTTTCGCCGACGACGGCTACGACCTCGTGCTGGCGGGCCACACCCACGGCGGGCAGCTGTGCCTGCCGTTCTTCGGTGCTCTCGTGACCAACTGCCAGATCGATCGGTCGCGGGTGAAGGGACCGTCGCGTTGGGGAGCCCACATGCGGCTGCACGTGTCGGCCGGCATCGGCACGTCGCCGTTCGCCCCGGCCCGGTTCTGCTGCCGCCCGGAGGCGACGCTGCTGACCCTCGTCCCGGCCCCGCGCAACGAGGCTCTCGCCGCCGCCGACCGCGCCGCGGAAAGCGCGATTTCTCCCCGCTGACCAGGCGATTTAATCTTCCGAGGAATGGTGCTGTAATCTATCTGAGGTTCATCACGGGGTGTGGCGCAGCTTGGTAGCGCGCTTCGTTCGGGACGAAGAGGTCGTGGGTTCGAATCCCGCCACCCCGACTCGTGAAGCACCATCGAAGGCCCTTCCGCAGCGCGGAAGGGCCTTCGGCGTTTCGTCCTCCGGCCACACCCGCCGAGCGGGTGAACACACGCGCGCTGCCCGCACCGCGCGTGTGTCTATACGGTGTGCCGAGACCGACATCACGTTGCCAAGGAATTCTCACAATCGGGCTGTACCGTGGCCGAACGTGCTTTCACGTGTTGTCTCCATCCTCATCGCGGCCGGCTTGGTCCTTCTCGCAACAGGCTCCACATTCGCCTATCTCGATGCACCGTCGACGACGGTGACCGTGGCCGAGTCCCCGCAGCCGGCGGCCGACTCCGATGACGGCGTCGACGCGGCCCGCTCCCGTCTGCAGCGTGCCGGACTGCCCCTGTCGATGCTCGACGGCGGCGTCGGGCAGCTCACCGACGGCAGCCGTCAGCTCGACGATGGTGCGCGTCAGCTCTCGGACGGTCTCCGGCAGGCGCGAGAGGGCGGCGAGCAGCTCGCAACCGGGCTGGATCAGCTCGACGGCGGCGTGGCCGAACTCGGCGACGGCGCGACACAGATCAGCGGCGGAGTCGACGAGGTGGTCGGCCGGCTCACCGGGTTCGGTGCGATGCAGGGAACGGTGACCGAGCAGCTCACCACCGTCGCCGACACCCTCGGTGCCTCCCCCGACCCGGTGTCGCAGAGCGCCGCCGGACAGTTGCGCACCCTCGTCGACACGCTGAACACCCAGGGCCTCGGCCAGGACACCCTCGACCAGCTCGGCCTGCTCCGCGACGGCGCCCGGCAACTCGCCTACGAACTCACCGATCCGAACGCCCGGTTCGTGGCGGGGATGTCGCAGGCCGCCGGAGGAGCCGCACAGCTCCGCGACGGCCTCGTGCTGCTCGACGACGGCGGACGGGCGCTGTCGGACGGCACGGGACAACTCGTCGACGGTGTGCAGCCGGTGGCCGGTGTGGTCGCGGGGATCGCGGACAACGTCAAATCGGCGACGGACGCGCTGCCGCGCGTCTCCGGTGCCCAGGTGGAGCCGTCGGCCACGACCACGACGACGACCGGTCCGCAGTGGTGGCCGTATGCGTTGATCGCTCTCGGCGCCGCTGCGCTCGTCGCGGCAGCCCTGTGGACCCGCATCCCGGGTGTGGGAAACCGGACGCGTGGCGGCGGCGTGGCGGTGTCGGAAAGCTGACGCGACACGGCGCCACCCGGGCGACCCCTCCTCGCCCGGGTGGCGCCGGTCGGGGCTACGAGGCTTCGCGCAGCGTCAGGCCCGACAGTGCGATGACGTACTCCCCAGCCTCCTCGTCGAAGTCGACGGTGTAGACGGTCGGGAAGTACCCGGTCCGCTGATAGGCGGCGGGCTGACTCACCTCTTCGCGGATCTGCGGTTTGGTGGCGAGCCACTCGCGGGTCATCATCGGTTCGATGAACGTGAACTCGCCGTCCCACGTTCCGAAGAGCAGCACCTCGGTGAAGTCGAACGATCCGGGTATCGCGCCGTCGGCGGCATTCGTCCAGTGCATGCCCATGAACGGCACGGTGTTCTCCGCCGCGGGCCCCGGCGGCGGACCGTACCCGGCCGGAACATACTGCGGTTCGGGAAGAGTGGCGGCCCGGGTCGCGAAGTCGGGGGCGGCAGGATCGGCGTCGCTCTCGGTGTCCGTCATGTAGAAGTGCATGTCGAAATGTGGCTTACCGAAGAGGACCTCGGGCTCGTGGCCGTTCGGGTTCCAGTCGAGCATGACGTGGTCGAAACCGGTCTCGGGTGCGCCGGACGGCAGGTCCAGCATCAGCATCGTCATCGCGGCGTCCGGTCCCTCCGGCAGCCCGGAAAGTGCGGACTCGGAGATCCGGATGCCGATCTCCTGGGGCGTTCCCGCGTCGTCGACCGTGATGTACGTCCTGGACTTGCCCTCCCCGAGGGATTGTTCCGCACCGTAGAGGGTGGCTTCGTGGCCGTGCGCCTGCGAGCCGTGCGCGACCGGGGTGGACGAGTCACCGCAACCCGCGACCGCGAGTACGGCGAGAGCGGCGAGTCCGAGCCCGGTAGCGGTCCGAACCGTATGCATGGGTGTGCCTTTCGAGGTGATGGTGTTCGTGGAGTCGAGCCGGTGCCGCCGGTCAGCGGTCACGGCGCACGACCTGCCCGACGCGCAGCACACCGTTGCTGTCGTGTTCGTCGGCGAGTGCGCTGAGCCAGTGGGCGGTGTCGTCGTCGTAGGCGCGGGCGATGGTGGCCGGGTCGGCGCTGGCCGCGAAATTGGGAAGATGCCGGCCGGTGGTCCACGGCGCCAGCGCCCGGTCGATGGTGCGGGCGTGCCCGACCACGTTCTCCGCGGTGGGCGGCGCCAGCACACCGGCGACCATCACCGCGAACTGCGCGTCGCGGTGGCAGAAGGCGCTGCGGTGCCGCGGTTCCCGGGCCAGCGCGCCGCCGAGCTGCCGGACTTCGACGACGGTCTGCGGCGAGTGCGATCCCGGTCCCGCGACCGACAGCAGGGCGTCGATCGCCTCGTGCGTCAATTCGTTTGTCAGTGCGCTGTATTCGTTGGTCGGCATCGGGTCGACAGGGTCGGCATGCACCGCGGCGATCGCGGCGAACGGCAAGGTTCCGATGCCGTCGAGAATCGGGGTCGCGACCGCACGCAGGCGGCCGAGGAGGGCTTCGGCCTCCGCCGGGTCCGCGAGGCTGGCGAAGCGGACCGCGAAGGTCAGGCGACCTGCGAGCGGCGCGGGCACCTGCGGCAGCGGGGGCAGTTGCAGGAACGCGATCGACGTCGTGCTGTGCTCGGGCAGTTCGGCGCACCAGTCCAGCCACGCGTGGGCGACCGCAGCAGCGTCGAATCCGTCGAAATAGAGTGCGCCGCCGTAGAAGTGGGTGACGGGCAGCAGTTCGATCTCGACGGCGGTGACGATCCCGAGGGTCGCCTTGCCGCCGCGGAGCCCCCAGAACAGTTCCGCGTGTTCCTCGGGTGTCACGTGCAGCACCTCGCCGTTGCCGGTCACGATGTCGAAGGCGCGCACGTAGTCGGACGACAATCCGTAGGTGCGCACCAGCGGCCCGATGCCGCCGCCGGTGAGGAAGCCGGCGACGCCGACGGTCGTGGAGGATCCCGCCAGCGGCGCGAGTCCGTGCGGTGTCGCGGCGTCGATGACGTCCTGCCACACGAGCCCGGCCCCGAGCCGTGCGGTGCGGGCGTCCGGATCGATCGCGCATTCGGTCAGCCGGCCGGTATGAACCAGCAGGACATCGTCGCCCAGCGGGACCGCGCCGTGGCCGGTGCGCTGAACGGCGACCTTCAATCCGTGGTCCGCCGCGTATCGCACGGCCGCGGCGACATCGTCGGCGCTCTCCACCGCGACCACCGCGTGCGGCCGGACCGGCACCGCGACGTTCCACGGAGTCGCCAGCTCGTAGCCGGGCTCACCGGGCAACGCCACCGCGCCGGACACCGCCGCCCGGAGCGATTCGATCGATGCGGCCACCGCAGGTGTCGTGTTGGTCATCGGGACTTCCTTCCATCCGTGTTGCGGGTGTGAAGGAAGGATGGAGGAGCTGTCTTGGCCGGTTCTTGGCTCGAACGGCCCGGTCCGTCCAAGCAACGGCCAAGCGCAGCGTCAGTCCAGAATCGAGCGCGCGTAGTCGGCCAGTCCGAACATCCCGAGACGGGTGGCCTCGTCGGCGATCTGCTCGATCGCCCGGTCCCGTTCCGGCGAGGCCGCACGGAGTTGGGCGCGCAACAGGCGGCAGCGCAGCAGCGTCGGAGGGCTCGATGTCCGTGTGGCGAGCTCCTCGGCCCGGTCCAGCAGCTCGTGGGCCGTTTCGACACGTCCGAGCAGCGCGTGCAGGCGCGCGGACGCCTCCGCGACGGCACCGATCACGCCGACCTGACCCACCGTGGCGATGCGGTCGTGGAACGGCGCAAGCAGTTCGATGAAGGTCTCCGCGTGTTCGACGAGTTCGAGATCGGCGATCACGCGCGCGAGCAACGTGCGGTGCCCGAGTGTGGTCCATGTGAACGGCCCCTGGCCGGCGGACCACCGTGCGATCTCGGTCGCCACGGTCCCCCTGTCTCCTCGTGCCGCGGCGATCGCGATTCGCCACGAATCCGGCTCCACGAAGCCGGGATCCGAATCGGCGAGCATTCCGCGTTCCCATTCCAGGGTGTTCGCGGCGAGGTCGGGGCTGCCCGCAACGTACAGTTCGGTCTGCAGATGGAACTGCCTCGCGGTCTCGTACTGCCGCCTGGTCTCGTCGAAGTCTCCGCGCCACGACGCCAATGTCGCTTCCATCCAACGCAACTGGACTCGGACGACCGGGAGCCGCAGCAGGTCGCACCCGACGATCCCCTGGCGGACATGCGCGGCGGCGGCATCGACATCCCCCAGGTTCATGCGGGCCATGCTGGCTGCGGCATGGGCGATGACCGCGTCGAAGCGGGATTGCCGGTGCCGCAGGGTGAACAGCTCGTCGATCAGCCGTACGGATTCGTCGCTGTGCGTCGCCACGCCGGAGTAGAGCAGGATCCGTCCCAGCAGCGCGTCGGCGATCACATCGGGATCGCCTGTCTCGCGGGCGATCGCGAGTGATCTGCTGCTGAGTTCGTCGGGAACGGCCGAATCCGGGTGGTAGCAGCTGCCGACGGCCAGCGCCGCGAGCACCCGGCAGTGGGCCGTCGGGTCGTCGGAGACGAAAGGTTCCAGACCCGAGAGTCTTTCGAGAAGCGGTCCGGGATCCTTGCCGTAGGACACCCACGGCCACGCGCCCGCGGAGCGCAGCAGTGCCGCGGCCAGTCGGCCCGCGGCCGAGGTTCGGCCCTCGCGGACCGCCGCAAGCAGACCGGCATCGACGACGTCGAGCACCGTCTGGCCACGGCCCGCCCGCGCGAGCGCCTCGACCCGGGCCACGAGCAGATCGTCACGGGCACCGGCCGATTGTTCGGAGGCCGGCAGCAGGTCGAATGCCTTCACCGCCGCCTCCCACCACTGCGCCGCGGTCTCCGAGTTCCATCGTTCGGTCGCTTCCCGCGCCGCGTCGGTGCACGCGTCGAGCACGGTCCGCGGATCGGCGACGGGCAACGCGGCCATCAGATGCTGCGCTCGCCTGCTCGAGCGATCGCTGTCGGACGAGTCCGCCAGCGCCTCGGCGACCTGGGCGTGGATGCGCTGGCGGCGCAGTTCCGGTATCTCGGCGAGCACTTCGTCGCGGAGCAGACCGTGAGCGAACACGTATCCGCGAACACCGGGGTCGGCGACGATGATCCGCTCGTCGGCTGCGTCGTCGAGATAGTCGGCGAGGGTGTCGAGATCCAGCCGGGTCGCGGCGGCCAGGATGTCGGTCTCGATGTTGTCACCGATCACTGCGGCGACCCGAAGAACCTGCAGCACAGCCGGTTCCACGGCCGTCAAGCGACGGCCGAGGACCGAACGGACGGCCAGCGGGATCTCCCCGCCGAGTCGCTCGTCCCGCGGAAGTCGCGCGTACTCGGAGACGAACAGCGGATTGCCGCCGGTGCGTTCGGCGAGCATCCGCGCCTCGGTCGCATCGAGTTCCTCGCCGGTCACGTGACGGGCAAGTGCCGCCACTTCCGACTCGGCGAGCGCCGGTACCACGATGTGTCTGTTGCCGTCGCGGCGCAGGACTGTGTCGACGAATTCGCGCACGCCGGAACGCATCTCCGAATCACGCAGCGTGAGGACGAACCAGACCCGCTGCCGGTGCAGCGCGCCGACCAGGTATTTCAGGCAACGGAGGGACGTCGGGTCGGCCCACTGGATGTCGTCGACGACGACGGTCAGCGCGGCCTTCTCCGCGGCCACCGTCTCGGTCGCGTTCAGAACGCGTTCGTAGACGGCGAAACGCGCTTCGTCCGGTTCGACCCCGGTCGGCGGGATGAGAGCGGCGTCGGCGTCGACACCGAGTTCCCTCAGCATCCGCCGGATCGGCCACCACGCGGGCGCACCTTCGTCCTCGAGGCACCGCGCCCACACCGCGGTGCCGCCCGCCGAGACCGTGCGGGCGTCGCATTCCTCGGCCAGCCGGGTCTTTCCGATACCTGCGGGGCCGGTCAGCACCACCCAGCGGGGTGCGCCGGCCAGGACCTCGTCGAACATCCCGTCGATCACACCGGTCTCCGTCTCGCGTCCGACGAACACGCGCCCGGATTCTGCCTCTGCGAGCGGGACCGTGACGGACGGCGGGGCGGGTGCCGGAACCGTCTCGGCGCCCGTCCATTCCGGTGTCCTCGGCCAGGCCGCGAGTTCGGGTTCGTGCCTCAGAATCGCGCCCTGCAGTGCGGTCAGCTCGGCGCCCGGCCGCAGACCCAGCTCGGCATCCAGGCGAGCGACGTGAACACCGAACTGCTCCAACGCTTCCGGCGAGCGGCCCGCCCGGTGCAGAGCCAGCATCCGCAACCAGCACGTCCGGTCCCGGAACGGGTACTCGTCGTACAACCGGGTCGCCTCGGCGAGGGCCGGGGCCGGGCGTCCCATCGCGAGCAGCGCCGTGACCAGGGTTTCCCGGCACTCGGTGCGGACCTCCTCGAAGCCGGCGGCAGCCACCTCCACCCACTCCTCGTCGCGGAGATCCTCGAGGAGCGGTCCCCGGACGGACGCGAGAGCACGACCGGCCGTGTCCAGCGCGGATTCCCATTCGCCGTTGTCGGCGTGCCGGCGCGCCGCCTCCGCCTCGTCGAGGAACACGGACAGGTCCACGTCCTCGCGGGGGATGTCGAGGACGTATCCGGGTGGCTGGCGCACGATCGGTGATGCGGCACCCGATTCGCTGCGCAGCGCCCGGCGCAGGTTGGAGATGTACGCCTGGATGCTCGAGACGGCGCTCGCGGGCGCGTCACCGGACCACAGCGCGTCGATGAGCCGATCGGTGGAAACGACTTTTCCGCGGCTCAGGAGCAGGACCGCGAGCACCGCACGTTGCTTGCGCGGCCCGAGATCGACGAGATCCGTCCCGGAACCCGGGTCGTGTGGACTGCCCGGCTTCCGCGCGACCTCGAGGGGTCCGAGCAGTCGGTAGATCATGCGGGCTCCTCGTACCGGCAGGGGTGGAACGGTAGAAGTGTAGGGACCTGATCCTGCCGGCGCGCGGGGACGGTCAGCCGTCGACGCTCGCGGTCTCTCGGCTGTCCTCGACCGGCGTGCGGGCCGGACGCAGCATCACCACGCACACCAGCGCGCCGAGCGCGGCGATCACACCGGCGGCCAGCAGCGCGTGGTGCAGGCCGATGACGAAGTCGTGCGGCGATCCACCGGGCAGCAGCGACTGCGCGGGCAGCAGTGCGCCGAGACCCGCGACCCCGACCGCGATACCGGTCTGACGGAACGCGTCGTTGATCCCTGCCGCCAAACCGGAATGGTCCGATGTGCTTTCACCGAGGACGAGGCCGCTCATCACGGGATTGAACACCCCGGCCCCGACGCAGGCGAGGATCAGACCGGGCAACATCGCGTACCTGGACCCGGCGACGTCGACGGTGGTCATCAGGACCAGACCGACGGCAACGAGGAGCAGCGAGACGCTCAGCGAGATGTACACGGGGATCCGCCGGTCCAGTTTCGCGGTGGCACCGGCCACGACGAACATCGCCACGGTCGCGGGAATGTAGACGAGCCCGGCCTCGACGGGCGACAGATGCAGCACGTTCTGCAGGTAGATCGTGGTGTAGACGAAGACCGCGAACAGCGACGCGGAGATCGCGAACGCTGCGATCTGAGCGCCGGCGAACGCGCGGTTCGCGAGCAGGTGCGGCGGCAGCATCGGTTCGCGGGTGCGGAGTTCGTGCAGCACGAACCAGACCAGCGCGACGGCGGCGACCGCAGCGGCGGTGAGGGTCGTCGGGTCGAGCCAGCCGTGTTCGTTGCCGTGCAGCAGTCCGAAGACCAGGGCCGCCAGGCCCGTGGAGACGAGGAGTTGTCCGGGCAGGTCGGCACCGCGGGGATGCGGGTCGCGCGATTCCGGCACCCACCGGACCGTGAGCGCGAGCGTGACGAGGCCGATCGGAATGTTGACGAGGAAGATCGCACGCCAGTTCAGCAATTCGGTCAGCAGACCACCGACGAGTGGGCCGACCGCGAACGCCCCGCCGATGGTGGCACCGTAGGCGGCCAGCGCCGCCGCGCGCTGTGGGCCCTCCTCGAACACGTCCGCCAGCAGCGCGAGCGAGCACGCGAACAGGATGGCGCCCCCGATACCCTGTGCGGCGCGGGCGATGTCGAGTATCCAGATGTCGGGAGCGAGAGCGCACAGCAGCGACGCCGCGGTGAACCACACGACGCCGACGAGGAACACGTGGCGCCGGCCCCGGCGGTCCGCCCAGGATCCCGCGCTCAGGACCACCGTGGCCAATGCCAGCGTGTACGCGTCGATCACCCATTGGAGCGCGCTCACACCGGTCTCCAGGTCGACTGCGATGGACGGCAGTGCCGTGTTGACGACCGCGATGTCGAGCATGAGCATCGCGGTCGTCACGCACACCACCGCGAGGGTGGCTCGTCGGGTCGCGGGGCTTTTCCGGATGGCCGGAAGAGTCGTCGGCCCGTTCTGGTTCGTCGAGGTTGAAGTCACCTCGCAGACGTTGCTCCCCCGCGCTTGGACCGGACCGGGTCGAACGCTTGGATGCGTGAAATTCGGTGTGCCCCTGCCGAGTGTGCACAAATTGTTGCGACACGCCGGGTGGAAGAAGCCCTGTAATGTGCTTTCGGATTTGATCGCGGGTGTTGCGTTGGCCTCCTGAATCCGCCCCGCGTGAAGCCACCATTTGTGCACACTCGAACGGCGCCTACGGGCGCTGCAGTGTCACCGTGATCAGCGCAAGTACCCGGTCGTCGTCACCGGCGTCGACGAGACGGATGTCGATCACGCTGTGGTCGGGGGCGTCGCGCACCACGGTGCCGTACGAGCGCGCCGGGCCGGACCGCACCTGGGACAGGTAGCGGACGAGCATGTCGGTGGCGACGAGTCCGGGTCGCATCGCGTGGGCAGCGGCCTCGGCGAGCAGGGCCTGCGCGCCGCCCTGGATGGTGCCGATCTGGTTGATGACGAACAGGCTCCGGTCGAGTTCGAGGATGCCGGCTTCCGCGTCGACGACGCGCAGATCGAGGCGTTCGTAGATGTCGCCGTCGATTTCGCGCTCCGGGTGAGCGCGCACCTTGCCAACCCACTGTTCGGGTGTGTAGAGGTCCGCGTGGGCTGCCGCGTGCCGGGGCAGCCGCGCGAAGGTGACGAGCCCGCGCGCCACGAGGGTCGGTCCGCCGGGTTCGTCCGCCGCGCCGGCGTCGATCTCGCGTGCGAAACCGGCGATGTCCTGGCGACCGTGACCGTCGTAGACGTCCGCCGAGACGACGACCGTCTTCTTGCCGGTGCGGACGAGGTTGGCGTCGACGAACAGCGGACCGTCCTTCGGCGTGCTCACGGCGTGCAGGGACAGGTCCTGCGTCGCGGTCCAGTCGCCGGCCCCGGCGACGAGCGCGGGGTCGGAGGTCACGATGTCGACGGCGGTGACCAGGAAGCCCAGAGCCGCCCCGCCGGCCGGGGAGCGCACCTTGTCGGTGAGGTTCGCGCGGATCACCGAGCGGCGCTCGTCGAGCAGGAGGGTGTTCAGTCCGAAGTCCGCGGTGAACGTGTGCGCCCCCGACAGGATGAGCTCGGACAGGTCCTCCGAGAAGTCGACGGAAATGGCGTTCTCTTTCATATCGGCATCATGACAGAGGTTCTGCCTGCCGTGTAGGCGTCCCTTCGCAGCGTCTCGAAATCTGGATTCTCAGTTCTGAAAGTAATATTCTCACAGGAGCGAGTGCCGCCGGACAGCTCTGTTCCGCACGAGAGGATTCCGATGAACATTGACGACATGGTGATGATCAGCATCGACGACCACGTGGTCGAACCGCCCGATCTCTTCGAGAAATACTTCCCCAAGAGCCTCAAGGACCAGGCACCGAAGCTGACCGCCAACCCGCGAAATCCCGACGTGCAGGCGTGGATGTTCCAGGGCGTCGTGGTCGGGAGCTCGGGACTCAACGCGGTCGCGTCGTGGCCCAAGGAGGAATGGGGCATGGACCCCACCGGCTACGCCGAGATGCGGCCGGGCATCTACGACATGAGCCTGCGCGTACGCGATATGGACGCCAACGGCACCCTCGCTGCGACCCTGTTCGCCACGTTCCCCGGATTCGCGGGCACGCACCTGGCGAGTCTGCCGGACAAGAAGCTGTCGCTCGCGGCGTGCAAGGCGTTCAACGACTGGGTGGTCGGCGAGGTCCCGAGCACCTACCCCGGCCGCTTCATCCCGCTCGGAATCATTCCGTTCTTCGACGTCGACGAATCGGTCAAGGAGATCGAGCGCCTCGACGCGATGGGTGTCCGTTCGATCAGCATTCCCGAGACCCCGTACGGCGTCGGCGAAGGCTATCCGCCGTTCAAGTCGGGCTACTGGGATCCGATCTTCAAGACGTGCGCCGACCGCAACATCGTGCTGAGTCTGCACATCGGTGGCGGCATCAACCTCGTCAAGCGCGCCGAGGGCTTCGACCTCGACGACATGATGATCCTGACGCCGCTCATCTCGACGATCGCCGCGACCGACGTCATGCTCAGCGGTGCGCTCAAGAAGTTCCCCGACCTGAAGTTCGCGATGAGCGAGGGCGGTGTCGGCTGGGTTCCGCCGTGGCTCGACCGGCTCGAGCGGCACGTCACCAACCAGGAATGGACCGGGCGGACCTTCCTGCCCAAGGGCGTGACCCCGACCGACGCGTGGCGCAAGAACTTCCTGGCCTGCTACATCACCGAGCCGAGTGCGCTGAGCAACCGCGACCGTCTCGGCATCGACACGATCGCCTGGGAATGCGACTACCCGCACTCGGATTCGACGTGGCCGCGGTCGCCCGAGATGCTGATGGAGGAGCTGAAGGCGTCGAACTGCACCGACGAGGAGATCAACAAGATCACGCACGAGAACGTCGCGCGCTTCTTCGGCTGGGATCCGTTCAAGCACATCCCGCGTGAGGAGGCCACCGTCGGCGCGCTGCGCGCCAAGGCGACCGACGTCGACGTCAGCGAGACCTCCAAGCACGAGTACCGCCGTCGCTACGAGCTCGCGAACTCGTAGGCTGCCGCTGGTGTGCCTTTGTGGCGGCCAGGGGCGCCAGAAAGGCACACCGGCAGCGAAGCTGCACTACACGGTCACGGCGCTTCGCCAGCGCTCGAGGATCGCACGGTCCCCGAACACCTCGAGCCCGGCGGGATCCACCCGGTTCCACAGCAGAAGCAACAGATCCGACGCGGAACCACGCACCGCGACATCACCTTTCGCGTGCGCATGTTCGACGGTCACGGCGTCGGCACCCAGCACGATCAACCACTCGCCGACTCCCTCGCCGAGATCCGGGTCGGTCGCGTGCAGGTGGACCGTCTCCCCACCGCGACGCAGTTCGCCGGTGCCGCGGTGCGGGATGATCACCTCGAACAACTCGTCGACACCGTCGACGGCCAGGGCCGCATCGATCGGCGTGGGCGCACCGGCCGCCGACTCGCCGTCGACACGGTGCAGTGCGGTTTCGACCGCCATGCGCCGGACCCAGAACGCGGAATGCCGCGGCCCGTCCCAGGTCTCGACCGTCTGCTCGGGGTCGACGGCGTCCTGTGCCGCGAGCAGCTCGTCGAGACCGCGCCGCACCCACTCCACGAGACTCTCGGAGCCCGGCGGGCGTTCGATCTCGGTGACATTCCCCGTCGCTCCGCTCGCCCCGACTTCACCACCGGCGGTCGTCAGCCACGCCGCCGCGCGCCGATGCACCCGGCCGACGTGCCCCAGCAGCCGTTCGACGGTCCAGCCCGGGCAGGTCGGAACCGGCCGATCGCAGTGTCCGTCGGCGACGTGGAGCAGTCGGTCGGTGTCGGCGCGCAGCAACCCCGCGTAATCGGGACGAGCCATTGCCCGATCATGCCTCAGAGAACGAATTCGACTCAGGGAAACAGCCGGTCGAGGAATTCGTTGCCGAAGACGCGGTGCGGATCGTGCCGGTCGAACACCTCGAGAGCGCCGTCCCAGCCGGCCTTCGACGACAGTCCGGTGCGGTACATGGCCGGGATGGTCTCACCGAGGAACTCCGCACGGCGGTAGCCGCCCTCGTCGTCGAACGCCCAGCCCTTGGACCATTCGGAACGGAAGGTCGCGTAGTCACCGGAGTAGTGGTCCGCCATCCACTGCTCCATCTCCCGGAAGAACGCCGGCATCCCGGCCGTGCCCGGAAGCGAGACCACGTTCATCCAGATCGCGGTGTCCCAGTCCGGCCGGTCGGGCCGCGGCCGCACCGGTGACAGGTTCGGGGCGCCCGCCGAGTCGACGAGAACCTCGGACTGGTCGTCGACGGTGCACAGCCGCACCTCGAACGGACCGTTGACCGGGTACTGGCCGAGCGAGGCGAAGTGGGTCATGCGTTCGTGCAGCCAGGTGGTGAACTCGTTGATGACGCGCGCGATGTTCTCGCGACGCGTCACCACGACACCACCACCGGCGACGACCCGCAGCGTGGTGTGCCGCAGGTAGAACAACAGGTCCTTCGACCAGCCCCACAGGTCGTCGGTTCCGGTCGCGACGAGTCCCGCCGCGACAGCCCCGAACTGGCCTGCCCCGAACGCCGGGGTGGCGGACTGGAGACCGCTCGCGACCTGACCGAGCGGGGTGGTCACGGCCTCCGGGATCGTATCGGTGAAGAAGTAGTTGTAGGGACCGGACACCTCGCGGGACCCGGCCGGCTTCTCCGGGCTGACGGACCAGATCTTCAGCCACGGCGTTTCGGTGAACGAGAACCAGATCGCCTCGACGCGTCCGCTCTCCTCGACGAACCGCTCGAACGTGCGGCCGGGCGAACCGGCCGGGGCGAACAGTTCCTGCCACGGCACGTCGGTGAAGCTCTGGCAACGCAGCCGGTAGTTCGCGCCGGCCTGCAGGGTCACCGACGTGACGAAGCTGCGGCCGACGTGGGCGAGCAACGCGGTGATGTCGGCGTCGGACCGCTGGAAGGTGCGCACCTCGTAGGCGCCGGATGCGGAGTTCCACACGACGGCGTCGAGCGCGACCACGAGGTTCGACAGGGAGCCGAACGACTGCCCCGGGATCGCCTCCTCCCCCGCCGCCGGGTAGGTCGCACCGTGGGCACCGATGGACAGGGCACCGGCGATGGTGATGTCACCGATGGCAGGCGAATTCGCCCATCCGAGTCCCTCGTGCTCGAGGGCGGTCAGGATCGACTCGATGCTCGCCCCGGCACCGGCGGTGACGGTCGCGGGGGTGCCGGAGGGGTCGACGGTCACGGAGTTCAGGTGCGCCATCGTGTCGATGAGCACGATCTTCTCGACGCTGCCTCCCGGCACCACGGTCAGGGGGCTCCAGCTGTGCATGGTGCCCCGCGGGCGGACGCGGTAGCCGTGGGCGTGCGCCCAGTTCGCGATGCGCGCGACGTCCTGGGGATCGCGGGCCGTCGCGGTCCACACGGCGTCGAAGCGGATGGTCTTGGCCCAGTTCTCGAAGCGCTGCTGGGCGAGCGGGATGTCGGCCGGGAAGTCGGGCGGTGCCGGGATGGTCGCCCGCGGGTCGCCGAGGGGCACGGCACCGGCGGGGCTCCAGCCGAGGCCGGTCAGCGCTGCTGCTCCTGCGGCGGCGCCGAGGAATCCACGTCGGCTGAGGCTGATGGCCGGTGCGCTGTCGCTCACGTCGTCGAGCTCCGATCTGAGGTGGGGGTAGAAAGATCAGAGCCAAAATAGAACAAGTTCAGTTCCGATACCAGCGGCCCCGAAAATGTCCCTCAGAACGCGAGCCCGGAAGCTTCGAGCGCCCCCTGGATGTATTCGGGCGCACCGTCGATCGACCAGATCGCGAATCCCACCGCCGCCAGTGTCAGGCCGGGCCCGAGAATCCCCACCTCGAACGGACCACCGGCGCGGATCGCGACGGCCCGCGGCATCTTGAACTCCCACCAGCGCTCACCGCGCCACGGCAGGAACGGTGCCAGGAACGGGATGCCCTCCTTCGTGATGGCGTCGCCGAGGCAGTGCGTCGCACAGCCCAGCGTCACCGCCACCCCGAGACCGACGGAACCGACCTCCCCGGGAAACCACGTCCACGTCAGCACCGACAGGATGGCAGCGGTCGCAGTGACCGCGAGCCAACCGTTCCGCTTCGCCCATCCCCCGAACAGTCCCCGCAGCGCCAGTCCGAGGGTGACGAACAGGACCGCGACGATCGCCTCGCGCCCGAACCGCGCGACGAGCGCGGACACCCCGACCCCGAGCAGTCCGGCGAACAGCGCGGTGTGGGTCAGGGTGCGGTGCCCGCCGCGGCGCTTGCGGTCCCGGCGCCCCTTGGTGAGGTTGTAGTAGCCGACCGAGACCCGGTCGATGCCGCCGGCGACGGCCTGGCTCACCGGGCCGAACGACCGGGCGACCGTCGACTGTGCGGTGTCGAGGTCGGGCAGCAGCGCCGCGCCGGCGCACACCCCCGCGAACGCGAACGTCTCGGCGGTGGACGTCGGCCCACCCCAGTCCTGCGGCAGCACGTCGGCGACGAGCAACCCGACGAGCGCGCCGGAAACCGCGTGGGTGGGACCCATCACCATGACAGAGAACACCTTTCGAGAGCGCAGGTAGAAGAACCCGGCCCGACGCCGTGGCATCGGTCCGGGTTCCAACCTAGCAATGACTCCCGACACATCCGTCACACAGTTGTTCGAACGGACGGGTGATGGATCAGGCGAGCTGCGCCTGCCACATCCAGTGCAGCTGCTCGAGCCGAGCGGTCTGCCCGATGAGCAGGTCCTGCGTCACCGGATCGGCATCCGCGGTGGAGTCGATCCGGTGACGCAGCCGCGAGACGACGGCGGCGATGTTGTCGACGATCGCCGCGACGACCTCCTCGCCCTTGGTCCAGTCGTTGCCGAACCCCTTCGTGCCCGATTCGCGCGCCACCGTGGCGGCGCGGCCGTCCGGGGCGACACCGATGGCGGTGAGTCGTTCGGCCGCCTGGTCCGCGAAATCACGTGCGACTGTTACCAACTCGTCGAGTGCGAGGTGGATGCTGCGGAACTGGGGTCCGACGACCGTCCAGTGCGCCTGCTTGCCGATCAGGCTCAGGTCGACGAGGTCGACCAGGGCGGCCTGCAGAGCGTCCGCGGCGACGTCGCGGCGTGCCGGATCGAGTGTGCTGGTGATGGGGCTGTTCATCTTGCCACTCCTTTCGAGGGCTTCGGGGATTCCCCCGAAGCGGTGAGCACGTACGTGGTGGATGTGGAGATCGGTGCCGGCGGGGCGGATGATGGAGGCAACCGCTCGCATCGCGAAGGAGGCCGACGATGGAATCCTTGATCGTCTTCGCTCTCGCCGTTCTCGTCTACTGGTGGGGCCTGCTCTGATCCGGCGTCCGGTCAGCCGCGGCCGGCCCGGACACCCTCCTCGACCTTCTTGCCGAGGTCGGCGTCGACACTCCGCCAGTAGTCGAAGATCCGCTCGTACAAGGACTCCGAGGTTCCGCCGAGGATGTGGCCGACGATGTTGTCGACCAGGCGCTCCCGCGCGGCGTCGTCGAGAACCTCGCGTACGAGCGTCCCCGCCTGCGCGAAGTCGTCGTCCTCGGCGTGCCGGACGTATCCGGCGCGGATCGCCTCGGTGCCGAACTCCCACAGGCCGTCGTCACCGGCCCGCTGCGGGTCGGCGTGCGGTCCACCGAAGCTGTTCGGTGCGTACACCGGCGTCGCCGGGTCGTTGAACGAGAACGCCATGTTTCCGTCCTGCGAGTACGAGCGCACCTCGTTGCGCGCCGCATTCACCGGCAGCTGCGCGTGGTTGGCGCCGATGCGGTAGCGGTGCGCGTCGGCGTAGGAGAACACGCGGCCGAGCAGCATCTTGTCGGGCGAGAAGCCGATACCCGGCACGATGTTCGACGGCGCGAACGCGGCCTGCTCGATCTCCGCGAAGAAGTTGCGCGGGTTGCGGTTCAGCGTCCACGTGCCGACCTCGATGAGCGGGTAGTCCTTCTGCGACCACACCTTCGTCAGGTCGAACGGGTTGAAGCGGTACGCCTCGGCCTCGGCGACCGGCATGACCTGCACCTTCAGCGTCCAGCTGGGGTACTCGCCGCGCTCGATCGCGTTGTAGAGATCGGCCCGGTGGTAGTCCGGATCGGTTCCGGCGAGGGTGTCCGCCTCGGCCTGGGTGAGGAACTCGATCCCCTGGTCGGTCTTGAAGTGGTACTTGACCCAGAAGCGCTCACCGGCGGCGTTGATCCACTGGTAGGTGTGCGAACCGAACCCGTCCATGTGCCGCCAGGTCTTCGGAATACCGCGGTCGCCCATCAGCCACGTCACCTGGTGTGCGGTTTCCGGCCGCAGTGTCCAGAAGTCCCACTGCATCGTGTGGTCGCGCAGGCCCGAGCCGGGCAGGCGCTTCTGCGAGTGGATGAAGTCGGGGAACTTGATCGGATCCTTGATGAAGAAGACCGGCGTGTTGTTCCCGACCAGGTCGTAGTTGCCGTCCTCGGTGTAGAACTTGACCGCGAAGCCGCGCGGGTCGCGCCACGTGTCCGGGCTGCCCTGCTCACCGGCGACGGTCGAGAAACGCACGAGCGATTCGGTTTTCGCGCCCGGCTGGAACAGCTTGGCCTTGGTGTAGGCGCTGACGTCGCCGGTGACGACGAGCTCACCGAACGCACCGCCGCCCTTGGCGTGGACGACCCGCTCGGGCACCCTCTCCCGGTTGAAGTGCGCGAGCTTCTCGATGAGGTAGTGGTCGTGCAGCAGAATCGGGCCCTGGGTACCGGCGGTCAGCGATTCGTCGTCGCTGCCGATCGGGTTTCCCACGTTGTTGGTGGTGAAGGGTGCGTTGGTCATGCTGATCTCCTGATGCGTTGTGCGCGTAGATCTTCTCGGTCCGGGGGCGCGATACCATCCTGGCCGACGGGGTGGACTAACGGCAGTCGGGACACAGTCCCCAGAACGTGATCTCGGCCTCGTCGACGGCGAATCCGCGTGCGTCCGAGGGAGCGAGACAGGGGGCCGCGCCGACCACACAATCGACGTCGACGACCGTGCCGCAGTTGCGGCACACGAGGTGGTGATGGTTGTCGCCGGTTCGGGCTTCGAACCGCGCCGGGGAGCCGGCCAACTCTATCCGGCGGAGCAATCCCGCACTCACACAGGCTTTCAGCACATCGTAGATCGCCTGGGTGGACACGGAACCGAGTTCGCGGCGCACGGCTGCGGCCACCTCGTCGGCATCGGAATGCGGATGTGCGGCAACCATTCCGAGTACCGCGACGCGCGGAGCGGTCACTCGGAGCCCCACCGAGCGCAACTGCTCGCGAGGGTCGAAGTTCTCGTCCGTTCGTTCCATGACTACGAGTATGCCCCTTTTCTGGAATTAGTCAAGAAAAGGGGCGCTTCGCCCGTGTGCCTTTGTGGCGGTCGGAGGCGCCACAAAGGCACACGGGCGGCTGAGCCGCACGGCAGACCAGCATGCGGTCGGCGCCCTTCTGGAAGCGGTAGTCGACCTCGACGACTTCACCGGCGATGTTCCGTCCCCGAAGCTCCGCGAGCAGCTCGTCCAGGCGCGGATAGAGAACCGACGATCCCGAGGCCACGAGCGGAAAGATCCGCACCTCGCCGCTGGCGACGCGCACGAGTTCGACGATCGCGTCGACGTGGAAGGCGTGGTCGAGGCGGTCGGAATAGCTGAACAGCAGGTGTGAACTGAGTACGAGGTCGAAGCTGTCGTCCGCGAACGGCAGGGACGGCAAGCGCCCGGCGACGTAGTGCTGCGGGTGCCGGCTCATGTCGGCGGCGAACTTCCGGACCGCGTGCTGCCGGACGCGCCGGTGCTCGTCCGGGTCGACGAAGAACGTCCAGTCGTACTCGTCGGCGTGAGCGCGGACGTATCGGTCACCGCGGTCGGTCTCGGCTGCCGCGACGGCGGCCAGTTCTTCCGCTCCGTTACCGAAATAGGCCGTGTCACATGCAGTTACATCGCCGCCGCGGTCGTTCACTTCGCCGGTGAACCCGGCCGCACCTCCAGGGCAGTCCAAGATCCGTCGGAACAGGTCGTCGGCGGTGAGGCCGAACATCGCCCGGTACTCGTCCAGCGAACGGGAACTGATCAGCATCTCTCCGATACCGCCGGCCGGAACAGGATCGTCGTGGGTCATGGGTGGTTCCTCTCGAATCGAGGCCACCTCACCGGACGTGCCGCCACCGTCCAGGAAGCGAGCGTGATCGACCGCGGAAGAGGCGGCCGGAAAGCACAGTCGACGGGCCGCTAGGAGTACGGCCACCAACGCTGCGTCACGGTAATCACCGCTCCATTGGAGCACGGCGAGAGATGGTTCGGCAATCGGCCGAACTGCTACGCTGGCCGGGTGATCGTCATCCGACAGGCATGGTGGTGGCTGCGCCGGCAGCCCAATTGACCATGTCCGCGGGCTGTACGCAGCCCGCGATCGTCGTCCGACCAGATCGAGGTTCGTGCAGCCCCTGACCATTTCAGGAGCAGTACATGACTTCCCTTGCCACCAGCGTCGAACGCAGCGAGACTCTTCGCACCGACGTCGCCGCGAACCCTGGTCGATATCGGGTTCTGACCGGTGAAAGACCAACGGGCCCATTGCATCTGGGACACTACTTCGGCACCGTCGCCGAGCGTGTGCGTCTGCACGACTCGGGCGTGGACACCTTCGTCGTCCTCGCGGACTACCAGGTCGTCACCGACCGCGATGCCATCGGCCGGGTCCGGGACAACGTCTACAGCGCAGTCCTGGACTATCTGGCCGCCGGGATCGACCCCGATCGGGCCACGATCTTCACCCACTCCGCGGTGCCGGCACTGAACCAGCTGATGCTGCCGTTCCTGAGCCTGGTCACCGAAGCCGAACTGCACCGCAACCCGACCGTCAAGGCCGAGCATGCCGCCTCGGGCCGCGCGCTCAGCGGCCTGCTGTTGACGTATCCGGTGCACCAGGCCGCCGACATCCTGTTCTGCAAGGGCAATCTGGTCCCGGTCGGAAAGGACAACCTGCCCCATGTGGAACTGACCCGGGTGATCGCCCGGCGGTTCAACGACCGCTACGGGGCGGTGTTTCCGGAGCCGCAGGCGCTGCTCACCTCCAGCCCGGAAGTACCCGGCCTGGACGGACGGAAGATGTCCAAGTCGTACGGCAACGCGATCACGTTGTCGATGACCGCCGACGAGACAGCCGCGGTGATCCGCAAGGCCCCGACCGATTCGGATCGGCGGATCACCTTCGACCCCGTCGCCCGCCCCGGGGTCTCGGCGCTGCTGACCACAACAGCGCTGTGCACGGGCGGCGACGAGCACGAAATCGCCGACACGATCGGCGACGCCGGGGCCGGAGCACTGAAGAAGATCGCCACGGAGGCCGTCAACGACTTCCTTGCCGCACACCGTCGTCGGCGCGACGACCTCGCCGGGAACCCGGACCACGTCCACGCAGTCCTGCGGGAGGGTAACCGACGCGCCTGCGAGATCGCCGAGCAGACACTCGCCGAGGTACGAACCGCGATGGGAACGATGTACTGATGCGACCGGCCACCCCTCGCCGCGGTCGCCGGGATCGGGTTTCCGCGACACTCGGATGCCGAGGCCGGGACGCACTCCGAACACCCGACGATCACGAATCGATCTACCGCGCCCGCGCCCGCCCGACGCGCAGTTAGTATCCGAAACGACGGATACCCCCGCGTCGGAAATCGAGGGCTGTACATGGAGATTCGACCCTGCGCCCGTCTGCTCGCCGTGATCGCCGCCGCAGGGTGCCTCGGATTGTTCGTGGCTCCCGCGACCGCGGCCGGTGGGGGCATTTCCGACCTGGTCGAGGGCCCCGCGCGTCCCGTCGGGGCGGGCAACGCCCGCGCATACGTCACTCTCGACGACGACGGCACGCCGGCCACGATCGGGGTCCGGCTCGACGCGGCCGCGCTCGACGAGCTGCCCGGCGGCCCGCTGCCGACCACCGAGGAGTACGTGCTCGAGCTGCCCGAGCAGGCGAAGGCCGCGCCGTTCGACCACGTCACCGTCGACTGGAATTCGCACGGCCACAACCCCGAGCACGGTTTCGACGTGCCGCACTTCGACGTGCATTTCTATCTGCTCGACAGGGCCACCGTGTCCACGATCGACCCGTTCGTCCCCGGCTACGTCCAGGCAGCCACCACCCTGCCGGACCCGAGATACGTGCCCGCGGGCTACGCACCGAGCGGGGATCCGCTGATGTCGACGGTCCCGCGCATGGGACTGCACTGGCTCGACACCGCCGAATCGGGACACCACCTCACCGAGACGGTGTTGTACGGCACGTGGAACGGACGGCAGGCGTTCGTCGAACCGATGATGAGCCGCGACTGGCTCGCCTCCCGGCCGCTGTTGCACGAGCAGCTGCCGCAACCCGAGGCGTACCAGCGCACCGGCCTCTACCCCACCACGTACGCGGTGTGGTGGGACGAGGCGGCCCGGACGTACACGATCGAGCTCGGCGGACTGACGATGCGCGAGGCGTCGTAGGGGTCCGCCGACGGGGAAGGCAGCCGCGCGCGGTCGCCCGCGCGCGGCTGTCTCCTGCCTCCGCCGATCCGCGCTACCGACCCGGTCCGGTACTCATCCGGCCCTGTGTGATGACGATGCCGTGATGGGTTCCGGACCGCAGCCACCGGTCGAGCGTCGGACCGCCGGCCTGCACGTCCACCCGGGCGTACCGGAAGCGGCCGCGCAGCTTGGCCGTCGCCCGCAACAGTCCGCCGCCGTCGAGGGGCTGCGCGAACGTCAGCCCACCGGCGATGGGCAGCTCGGGGCCCTTGGGCGACGCCGTGGTCGTCACCTTCCACGACTCACCCGTCGCCGAGAACGTCCGGGTGACGTCGCCGGCGAACTCCGCAAGCACCTTCGGCAGATGCCAGTGGGTCCGGCCGCCGTGCACCGACGGCTCCGAGTCGACGGCGATGAACGGTACCGCCATCGACGGAATCATCCCCGGTCGCAGCACCGGGCTGGCCAGGATCTCCCGGTAGGGCCCGACCGGCGACTCGAGGTAGTCCACCATCATCGCGAGGGTGAACGGCAGCGTCGTCCCACCCGGCCCGAACTGCGCCGCGTCGGGGGTACTGCGGTGCCACCACAGGGTCGCGCGCACGGCCGCCGGCCAGGGCGGCGGGGGCGAGACCGGCCAGTCCTCCCGGTCCGTGCTGCTCTCAGGCACGCTCCACAGCATGTGCAGGTTCCTCTCGGCGGACGGTGGGTACGGGCAGCAGCAGCGCGGCCGGAGCGTCGGCGGGCACCGCCGGCCGGACCGGCGCCACCGGCGCCACGGGCACGTAGCCCTCCCCGAGCGCGGGGCGGGTGTCGGCTTCACCCTTGTTGGGCCACAGGGCCATCGCGCGTTCGGCCTGCGCGGTGATGGTGAGCGAGGGGTTCACACCCAGGTTCGCGCTGACCGCCGAGCCGTCGACGACGTGCAGCCCCGGATGGCCGTACGCGCGCAGGTACGGGTCGACGACGCCGGTGTCCGCCGAGTCGCCGATGACGCAGCCACCGAGGAAGTGGGCGGTCATCGGAATGTTCACCAGATCGGCGATCGAGCCTCCCGCATCACCGTCGAGCTTGTCCGCGACCCGCCGGATCGCCTCGTGCCCCACCGGGATCCACTCCGGCGGCGGTTCGCCCGGTCCGGGCTTGCTCGTCACACCGCGACCGAACGGGCTTCGGCGGCTGCGCAATTCGAGCGAGTTGTCGTCGGTCTGCATGACGAGCGCGATCACGGTGCGTTCGGACCAGTGCCGCACCGACAGACTGCGGAAGAACGCGCCCGGGTTGCGGGCGGCGACACCGAAGAACTTCACCAGTCGCGGTGCGCGACCGCCGCCGTCGGTGAGCAGTGCCTGCAGCAGGCCGATGGCGTTGCTGCCCTTGCCGTATCGGACCGGCTCGATGTGCGTGTGGTCGTCCGGGTGGAACGACGACGTGATCGCCACGCCGCGGGTGTAGTCGATCGTGGTGTCCTGCGCGGACGCGGCGAGCACCGCCTCCGAGTTGGTGCGCACGACCGTGCCGAGGCGGGGCGACAGGTTCGGCAGCGCACCGGTCTCCTGCATCGCGAGCAGCAACCGCGCGGTGCCGTACGTGCCGGCCGCGACGACGACCTGATCTGCGGTGAAGACCTTGCGGCGCTTACGGATCCGGTTGGTGCTCTTCGTGTGGATCTCGTAGCCGCCACCCTCCCGCGGACGCACCTCGGTGACGGTCGTGAGCGGATGGACGGTCGCACCGGCCTTTTCGGCGAGGTACAGGTAGTTCTTGACGAGGGTGTTCTTGGCCCCGACCCGGCAGCCGGTCATGCACCCACCGCATTCGGTGCAGCCGGTGCGCTCGGGTCCGGCACCGCCGAAGAACGGATCCGGCACGGTCTCGCCGGGCGTTCCGAAGAGCACGCCGACCGGCGTGGTCGTGAAGGTCTCACCGACCCCCATGTCCTCGGCGACCGAGCGCATCACCTCGTCGGCGGGAGTGGTCGACGGATTGGGGCGGACCCCGAGCATCTTCGCGGCCTGGTCGTAGTACGGGCCGAGTTCGGCTTCCCAGTCGGTGATGTGCCCCCACTGGGGATCCTGGAAGAACGCCGACGGTGGCCGGTAGAGCGTGTTGGCGTAGTTGAGCGATCCTCCGCCGACCCCTGCGCCGGCCATCACCAGCACGTCGGGCAGCAGGTGGATGCGCTGGACGCCGTAGCAGCCGAGGGCCGGTGCCCACAGGTACTTGCGCAGCCGCCAGCTGGTCTTCGGCAGCTCGTCGTCGCTGAACCGCCGCCCGGCCTCGAGGACACCGACGCGGTAGCCCTTCTCGGTCAACCGCAGTGCCGAGACGCTGCCGCCGAAGCCCGAGCCGATCACGAGCACGTCGTAATGGGTCATGCGTTCACCTGCTCGGCGGCGGGGCGCGCCACGTAGTTCTCGGAGTCGAAACGCCGGGTCACCTGCCGGAACTTCCAGGTGAAGGTCGGCCACATCACGGAGTTGCGGCCCTTGCGGTCCAGGTACCAGCTCTGGCATCCGCCCGCGTTCCAGATCGTATCGGCGAGCATCGGATCCAGTCCGGAGTTGTAGCGTCGCTGCGCGCCGTCGGTCACCTCGACGGAGCTCAGCCGTCGGGTGCGCATCGTGCGGATCGCGTCGGCGATGTAGGTGGCCTGTGATTCGAGCATGTACACGATGGAGCTGTGGCCGAGGTTGGTGTTCGGTCCGTACATGAGGAACAGGTTCGGGAACCCGTGCACCGCCGTGCCGAGGTGCGCGGACGGACTGCCGTTCCACGTCTCGGCGAGGGTGCGTCCGCTGGTACCCCGAATGTGCTGGGCCACAGGAGGTTCGGTCGGCGTGAAGCCGGTGCCGAAGATGATCGCGTCGACCTCGTACTCGTTGCCCTTGTCGTCGACGACGGCGTTCTCGGTGACCGCGGTGAGACCGGAGGCGACCACGGTGACATCGGGCCGAGTGATCGCGGGGAACCAGTCGTTGGACAACAGGATCCGCTTGCACATGATCCGGAAGTTCGGCTCGAGCTTCGCGCGCAGCTCGGGATCGGCGACCTGCTTCGCGAGGATGGACCGCGCCCGGCGTTCGAACAGCGGCACGATCCACTTGCGCGCGAACGGCTTGGTCATCCCGACCACGTAGGTTTCCTTCTGGCCGTAGACGGCCGCACGGACCAGCCTCTGTGCCGCCGGGACCCGGCGATAGAGCGCTTTGACCGGAGCCGCGATCGTGTGGTCGTGCTTGGGCATGACCCACGAGGCGGTCCGCTGGAAGAGGGTGAGGTGCGCGACCTTGTCGACGATGGCGGGAACGAACTGGATCGCCGATGCTCCGGTACCGATCACGGCGACCCGCTTGCCGGTCAGGTCGTAGTCGTGGTTCCACTCGGCGGAGTGGAACATGGTGCCGCCGAACAGCTCCAGTCCCGGAACCTTCGGCAGGGTCGGAGTGGACAGGGCACCGGTGGCGGCGACGAGGACGTCGGCGGTCAAGTCACCTTTGGAGGTCGACACGAGCCAGCTCCCCCGCGCGTCGTCCCACTGCGCATCGCGCAGTTCGCAGTCGAACACGGTCCGGTCGGTCACTCCGGTCTCACGTGCGACGCGGCGCAGGTAGGCGTAGATCTCGGCCTGGGTGCCGTGGGCCTTCGACCAATCCGGCTCGGGCGCAAAGGAGAACGAGTACAGCGCGCTGGGCACGTCGCACGCGGCCCCGGGGTAGTTGTTCACCCGCCAGGTACCGCCGACGTCGTCCCCGCGTTCGATCACGACGACGTCCGCCTTCGGATCCTCGCGCAACAGCGTTGCGGCCATGCCGATTCCGCCGAACCCGGCGCCTACGACGAGGGTGTGCACGTGGGTGGGGAGCGTTGCCGAACTCATTTCATCACCAGCGCTTTCCAGACGGGGAGCAGCCGCTCCCGGAACTCACGATCGGATTCGGGGGTACGCATCAGGGAGGACACCGCGAAGCCGCGGGCCAGTTCGATACTCAGGTCGATGGCGTCCGGACTGATCCGGTCGCCCATGATCTCGAGGCAGCCGACGTGCAGGGCGTCGGACACCTTCCGCTCCAAGGGGATCATCGCCTCGTGCAGAGCGGGGTCGGTGCGGGCGGCGACCCACAGTTCGAGTGCCGCGTCGAACAACGGGCCGACGAACGCGTCGAACAGCGTCTCGAGCGCGCGGTCCGGTTCGGGCCGTGCCTCGAGGATCTCCGCGAGCCGTTTGTCGACGAGGTGCGCGACGGCCGCGACGACGAGCGACTCCTTGGTCGGGAAGTGGTGCAACTGGGCGCCGCGGGACACGCCGGCGCGTTTGGCGATGCCCTGCGTGCTGGTGCCCGCGTATCCCAGTTCGACGAGGGAGTCGACGGCGGCGTCGAGCAACTTGGCTCTCGTCGCCGCGGTTCGCTGGGCCTGTGTGCGGGGCACACCGGCTGTGGTGTCGGTCACGAAACCGAGAGTAACGGTAAAACTACAAACAGTCCAGACTGTTTGTAACTTTCTTTTTCCGGGCTCCGAGGACGGTCAGCCGGCCTCCCGACGCATCGGCACATGGTCGATTCCGGCCTCGAGATAGTTCGGCCCGGTCCGGCGGAAACCCCAGCGGCCGTACCACTTCTCCAGATACGCCTGCGCCGAGATCTCGATCGGACGGGGGAAGTCGCCGATCACGGCATCGATCAGCCGCGCCGCGTGACCACGCCCGCGGGCATGCTTCGCGGTGGCGACCCGCCCGATGTGGATCACCGGCCCGTCGTCGAGGACCCGCAGGGTCGCCACCACGTCGCCGTCGACCTCGGTCCAGTACAGCGTGGTGGTCGGTTCGAGATCGAGACCGTCGAGCTCGGGTTCGCAGACGATTCCCTGCTCGTAGACGAACACCTCGAGGCGCAACCGGACTATCCGATAGAGGGTTGCCGGGTCGATGCGGTCGAGCGTCGCGGAGCGGATGGACGGCACGCTGTCAGACTGGCACATTTTCGGACCGGGGCGACGAAAAGAGCGAGTGGACCACCCCGAAGGGTGATCCACTCGCTCGAGTGCAGTGGGAGGCTACCCGCTCAGACGAGCAGCTCCGCGATCTGGATCGTGTTGAGCGCAGCGCCCTTACGCAGGTTGTCGCCCGAGACGAACAGCGCCAGGCCCCGTCCGTCCGGCACGCCCGGATCCTGCCGGATGCGGCCCACGAGCGACGGGTCGTTGCCTGCGGCGGCCAGCGGCGTCGGCACGTCGACGAGCGTCACACCGGGAGCGTTCGCCAGCAGTTCCTTCGCGCGCTCGACCGACAGCGGCCGCTCGAACTCGGCGTTGATCGACAGCGAGTGGCCGGTCACGACCGGGACGCGCACGCACGTGCCCGACACGAGCAGATCCGGCAGGCCCAGGATCTTGCGCGACTCGTTGCGCAGCTTCTGGTCCTCGTCGGTCTCGCCCGAGCCGTCGTCGACGAGCGAACCGGCCAGCGGCAGCACGTTGAACGCGATCGGCGCGACGTACTTCTCCGGCGCCGGGAAGTCGACGGCGCTGCCGTCGTGGACGAGCTTGTCGGCGTCGGCGATCACCGCGCGCGCCTGGCCGAGGAGCTCCTCGACGCCGGCGATGCCGCTGCCGGACACGGCCTGGTAGCTCGAGACGATCAGGCGCTGCAGGCCCGCCTCGTCGTGCAGGACCTTCAGGACCGGCATCGCAGCCATCGTGGTGCAGTTCGGGTTGGCGATGATGCCCTTCGGCGGGTTCTTCGCCTGCTCGGGGTTGACCTCGCTCACGACGAGCGGGACCTCGGGGTCCTTGCGCCACGCCGACGAGTTGTCGACGACGGTCGCGCCGGCCGCCGCGAAGCGCGGAGCCTGCTCACGGGAGAGGGTCGCACCCGCCGAGAACAGCGCGATGTCGATGCCCTTCAGATCCTCGTCGGAGGTCGCCGCGGCGTCCTCGACCACGATCTCCTCGCCGCGGAACGGCAGCTTCTTGCCGGCCGAGCGGGCCGACGCGAAGAACCGCACCTTGTCGGCGGGGAAGTTGCGCTCCTCGAGGAGCGTGCGCATGACGATGCCGACCTGGCCGGTCGCACCTACAACAGCAATGGTGGTCATTATTACCGTCCCGTTCCGGCGTGGACGACGGCTTCTTCCTCGCCGCCGAGGTCGAACGCGGCGTGCAGGGCACGGACCGCGTCGTCGAGTTCGGTGTCGTCGACCAGCACCGAGATGCGGATCTCCGACGTGGAGATGAGATCGATGTTGATGCCGGCCGCGGCGAGCGCCTCGCAGAACTTCGCGGTCACGCCCGGGTGGCTCTTCATCCCGGCCCCGACGAGCGACACCTTGCCGATGTGATCGTCGAACAGCACCTGGGTGAAGCCGATCTCGTCCTGCTGCTTGGTCAGCAGCTCGACGGCACGCGGGCCGTCGGCCATCGGCAGGGTGAAGGTGATGTCGGTCTTCCCGGTCTCGACCTTCGAGATGTTCTGCAACACCATGTCGATGTTGATCTCGGCGTCGGCCACGGCCCGGAAGACCTTCGCCGCGTAGCCGGGGGTGTCGGGCAGGCCGACGACGGTGACCTTGGCTTCGCCGCGATCGTGCGCGACGCCGGTGATCAGGGCCTCTTCCACGGGGATGTCCTCCATCGATCCGGACACGATCGTGCCGGGCTTGGTGGTGTACGACGAACGAACGTGCACGGGCACGTTGTAGCGGCGGGCGTACTCGACGCAACGCAGCATGAGCACCTTCGCACCGCACGCGGCGAGTTCGAGCATCTCCTCGAAGGAGACCGTGTCGAGTCGCTGCGCGTCCTTGACGATGCGCGGGTCGGCGGTGAACACACCGTCGACGTCGGTGTAGATCTCGCAGACGTCGGCGTTCAGGGCCGCCGCCAGCGCGACGGCGGTGGTGTCCGATCCGCCGCGACCGAGCGTGGTGATGTCCTTGCTGTCCTGGCTGACGCCCTGGAAGCCCGCGACCAGGACGATGCTGCCCTCATCGAGCGCGGCCCGGACACGACCCGGCGTGACGTCGATGATCTTGGCGTTGCCGTGGCTGCCGGTGGTGATCACGCCGGCCTGCGAGCCGGTGAACGAACGGGCCTCGGCACCGAGCGAGTGGATGGCCATCGCGACGAGAGCATTGGAGATGCGCTCACCGGAGGTGAGGAGCATGTCCATCTCGCGCGCCGGCGGCACCGGGCACACCTGCTGAGCGAGGTCCAGCAATTCGTCGGTGGTGTCGCCCATCGCGGAGACGACCACGACGACGTCATTGCCCGCCTTCTTGGTCTCGACGATCCGTTCAGCGACGCGCCGGATCCGCTCGGCCGTCGCGACCGAGGATCCTCCGTACTTCTGGACGACGAGTGCCACGCTGGCGAACCTCCGGGTATTGGGTGCAAGTACCAGGAAGCGAGTCTACCGATGAGGCCCCGGACGACCCCGCTCGGGCCGTCCTGCGCCTCCGGCGCCCGTGTGCCTTTGTGGCGGTTCCGGGCGCCACTTGTGCACACCGGCGCGGAGCGCCCGGAGGGCTAGCGTGAGGTGCATGGACGCCCGCCGCCGCGTCGCTGCCGCCCGGGTGGCCCGACTCGCCACGGCGGACGGGTCCGGCACGCCGCACGTGGTCCCGATCGTGTTCGCCCTGGACGGCGACGCGATCCACACCTGCGTCGACGACAAGCCGAAGACCACCCGGCGGCTGCGGCGCCTGACCGACATCGCCGAGAATCCGCGGGTGAGCGTGCTCGTCGACCACTACAGCGACGACTGGTCGCAGCTGTGGTGGATCCGCATCGACGGCATCGCCACGGTCCACGACGCGGACACCGAGGCGGGCGCCACCGGACTCGACGCGCTGGCCCGCAAGTACCCGCAGTACCGAGAACAACGGCCACCCGGCCCGGTGATCACGATCGACCGGCTGCGCTGGCGCTCGTGGTCGGCCTGAGCCACGACGGTCGCCGGGTCCTCGACGTCGGCTCACCCGGTGATCACGGCCGCGGGTTGGTGCGGACCCACCGGCGCCGGTCGCTCTGCGTGGCCCCGGTGCAGCGACGACACAAGACGACGCCGTGCTCCCCGATCTCCGCCAGGTACAGCGCCTCGCTCCACGGCACGTGCGCGAAGCGATCCAGACGGGCACGAGAGAGCGGAACTCCGCACAAGGTTTGATTCGTGCCGGGCGTCCACGCGTGCGTGTCACCGCACGGGTACCGGATCCCGTCGCTGTCGATCCACCGACTCGATGCCGCGACCGCGTGCTCGGTTCGCTGGGCCATGAGTCCGGGTTCCCACGGCCGGGTGAATTCATGCCGGCCCGGCGAAAAGTGCCGTCGGCCCCGGCCGGAAGAACACCCGGCGCCGGCCACGGCGACGATTCCGTTCCGCCGAGTGCTGGGCACAGGACTCCTGTTCGACGCGGACTCCACGGTTCAGCAGGGAGCGGATTTCTGTGCCGCCCTTACAGATCAGGGAGAATCCTCGTGCGCAAGACGACAATTGCCGTCCTCGCCACGACCACGGTCGCCGCCTGTAATCGTGGTCGACCTGTGGTCCTGCGCACCGGACACAGGACCACAGGGCGGTCGGGCGCGACCCGGTCGTCGATATCGTCGACAGACCCCGATTCACGACTTTTTCGAGGTCAAGTCCTCCACGGGAGCCGAGGCGGCATTGGCCTTGACCGACGCAATACCGTTCTGAGCCGCTGCCTTCGAGGTGTAACCCTGGCTGGCCGCGATGATCTCGCCGTTGGCTGCTTTCAGCCGGAACCGGAAATCTCCGCCGGTGTCCTTGAAGAGCTCGAACCTGGCAGACATGACACCTCCACTGCGATGTCCACGACGGTCGCAGACCCCGTGTCACCACGGTAGGTCGCGCTCTCGAACACCGGCTGCGGAACAGCGTGATCGCCTGTGGCGCTGCGTGACTGTGCTTGCCGTCTACGGACCGACACGGAACGGAGGTCAGTGCGCCGCCGTGTACTCGTCGACGAGCGACTGCGGCATGCGTCCGCGGGCAGGGACCTCGTAACCGGCCGAGATGGCCCATTCCCGGATCTCCTTGGAAGTCGGCGAACCCGAGACGCCGGGCGGGCTTCCTCGCCGCTTGCGTCCTCCGACACGGGTGGCATTCGCCACGTAGGGCTCGATCTTCTTGCGGAAGTCCCGAGCGTTCTTCTTGTTCAGATCGATGGTGTATTCGACCCCGTCGAGTGCAAAACTTATCGTCTCTCCGTCCTCTTCCAAAGGGGTTCCGTCGATGTCGTCGAATATCTCGACAACGGTTCTTTTCGCCACAGGAAACCTCCATTTCCGGTATTCGAACGAGTCCAAAAGCAGTGTACATACCGACGGTATGAATTGTCCGAAATCATCGGAGCGCCACTCAGAAGTGTTGGCTGCTGCCGATTCCGACCGCGACGCCCTCACGTGAGCCGAAATGGATTCGGCATGCGTTGATCAACGAATCGAGCCCCGAAAAATACCGCGAGGAATCTTCCCCGAGTGACACGGCCGGGTTCCGAAAATGATCATCGAGCGTGCATGCGATCGGACAGATCGCGTCGATCTCATCGGTCGAGTAATTCCATCCTTTCGGCCGAGCGAGAGGCCGTGACCACTCCGGTCGCACCGAGGCCCTGGAGTCCGGTGCGGCCGCCACAGGAGATCGCCGCGTTCCGAGCACCGAACGCACCCGGTCGACGGGGCAGCCGTGACGGGTCAGTACCGGCGAAATACCCTCGGCCACATGGCAATAGGCACCGCCCGACCTTCCGGGTCCGGCCCGCGGAGACCGACGCGGTCGGGCCGGGAACACGATCGCCGTGCGCATGTACCGGAAGACGCACGCGAGTCGCACACCGTCATAGACGCTGCCACGAGCCGGTAACCGGACTCCCCGGTCGGGTCGCCGATGGTCATCGCGTCGCCCCCTCCCGGCAACGGCCGGTTCGGGCCGAGCAGCTCGCCCGAACCGAGGAGGCCCACCGTCTCGTCCGCGCAGGTGCGGGGCACGTCCAGCACCCTGCAGGGTTGTCCTTCATGTCCGGATCACCGGTTTCGGCCGCGTCCATTGTGTGAGATGGATCGCCCCCCTCTGGGCCCGACTGGGCCGGGACGAGTACACTGCCAGGCATGCAGCGCGCCCTTCTCCTCGGCCGCCGCGGCGGGATCTGACCAGACCGGCTTCCCGTCGCGGGGTTTCGACGCGCCGGTCGATATTCTGATTCGGACCCACAGGTCCACATTTTCTTTGGAGCACGTCATGTCACCCGCCGACGCATTCACTTCCGGTTCGCGCACCATCACGCCGCCGAGCAAGCCGGCTCCGGCCGACCAGCCGTCCTGGAACAAGCAGAAGAACTCCTCGATGCCGGTGTACCGGTACCTGCCGTTCGCGGAGGAGGTCGAGCCGATCTCGCTGCCCGACCGCACCTGGCCCGACAAGGTCATCGACCGTGCGCCCGCGTGGTGCGCCGTCGACCTGCGAGACGGCAACCAGGCGCTGATCGACCCGATGAGCCCCGCCCGCAAGCGCCGCATGTTCGACCTGCTGGTCCGGATGGGCTACAAGGAGATCGAGGTCGGCTTCCCCTCGGCGAGCCAGACCGACTTCGACTTCGTCCGCGAGATCATCGAGGACGGCGCGATCCCGGACGACGTGACGATCCAGGTGCTGACGCAGTCGCGGCCGGAACTGATCAAGCGGACCTTCGAGGCCTGCGCCGGCGCGCAGAACGTGATCGTCCACTTCTACAACTCGACGTCGATCCTGCAGCGCCGTGTCGTGTTCCGCGCCGACAAGGAAGCGATCAAGAAGATCGCGACGGATGCCGCCGCACTGGTGCTGGAAGAGGCGAAGAACCACCCCGACACGAACTGGCGCTGGGAGTACTCGCCCGAGTCGTACACCGGCACCGAGCTGTCGTACGCCAAGGAGGTCTGCGACGCGGTCGTCGACGTGCTGGGCGCGACCCCCGAGAACCCGGTCATCATCAACCTGCCCGCCACGGTCGAGATGGCGTCGCCGAACGTGTACGCCGACTCGATCGAGTGGATGCACCGCAACCTGGCCAAGCGCGACAGCATCATCCTGTCGCTGCACCCGCACAACGACCGCGGTGAAGGTGTCGCCGCGGCAGAGCTGGGTTACATGGCCGGCGCCGACCGCATCGAAGGCTGCCTGTTCGGCAACGGTGAGCGCACCGGCAACGTCTGCCTGGTGACCCTGGGCCTCAACCTGTTCAGCCGCGGCGTCGACCCCCAGATCGACTTCTCGAACATCGACGAGATCCGGCGCACGGTCGAGTACTGCAACCAGCTGCCGGTTCACGAGCGGCACCCGTACGGCGGCGACCTGGTCTACACGGCCTTCTCCGGAAGCCACCAGGACGCCATCAACAAGGGCATGGACCAGATGAAGGTCGACGCCGACGACGCCGATCAGGACGTCGACGACATCGTCTGGGCGGTTCCCTACCTGCCGATCGACCCGAAGGACGTCGGCCGCAGCTACGAGGCCGTGATCCGTGTCAACAGCCAGTCCGGCAAGGGTGGCGTCGCGTACATCATGAAGCACGACCACGGCCTGAACCTGCCGCGGCGTCTGCAGATCGAGTTCTCCAGCGCGGTGCAGAAGGTCACCGACGGCGAGGGCGGCGAGGTCAGCCCCAAGGAGATGTGGGACATCTTCCACGAGGAGTACCTGGCCCCGATCACGCCGCTGGAGCGGATGCGTCAGAAGGTCACCGCCTCGGAAACCGACGACGGCACCGACCGCATCGTCGCGACCGTCAAGGTCGACGGCGTCGAGAAGGAGATCGAGGGCGAGGGCAACGGCCCGCTGGCCGCGTTCGTCGACGCGCTGGAGACGATCGGTTACCGGGTCGCCGTGCGCGGGTACGCCGAGCACGCGATGTCGGCCGGTGACGACGCGAACGCCGCCGCCTACGTCGAGGCGGACGTGACCCGTCCGGACGGAACCACCAAGCTGGTCTGGGGCGTGGGCATCGCTCCGTCGATCACCACCGCATCGCTGCGCGCGGTCGTCTCGGCGGTCAACCGGGCGCACTGATTCCGCTCGCCGTTCGGCCTGCATTCGGACAAACGCGGCGGTACTCTTCGGGAAGTCTCCCGGGGGTGCCGCCGCGTTTGCTGTTTCTCCCGGCGTGACGGCTCCCCTCCGGATCGGGACTCGAGGTTCACACGGGACGAGAGGGAAGCTCCATGGATTTCTGGGACATCATCTGGTTCATCATCGTCAGCTTCGCGTTCGTCGCCTACCTGATCATGCTGTGGATGATCATCGGCGACCTGTTCCGCAATCGTGAGCAGTCCGGTTGGGTGAAGGCGATCTGGATCATCTTCCTGTTCATCTTCCCGCTGCTCACCGCGCTGGTGTACCTGATCGTCCACGGCGACGGCATGGCCAAGCGGAGCGCGCGGGAAGCCGCCGAGTTCAAGACCGCCCAGGACAACTACATCCGCGAGGTCGCGGGCAAGTCCCCCGCCGAGCACATCGCCGACGCCAAGGCGCTCCTCGACGCCGGGACCATCACCGAGGAGGAGTTCCAGGCGCTGAAGGCGAAGGCTCTCTCCTAAGGCGCCTGCGGCGCCGGTGTACGACCCGCAAGGACAGCGGCAGTTCCGAGCCTGAGCCTCTGCCCCCGTTGTCCGCGGCGGAGGTGGCGCGGATCGCGAT
>NZ_JBSFRH010000030.1:0-86993 GCF_053589135.1 Rhodococcus sp. NPDC003382 | reverse complement strand
ATTCGTCGCTACATCATCTGGCGGAACAAGCACGCAGTCGACGAGAAACTACGCGAGATCGTCGACAGGGCAAACGTTGCGTGATGCGGCACTAGCGTGGGAAGCACGGAGTCGTGTCGACCATCACACCCGAGGTCGCCGCGACCGAAGACCACACCGGTAGGTGACGTCGTTCGTCCCTGCACCGGGAAAACTCCGATACTCACAGAAGGAAGTTCCATGACCAGCAATGTTTCCGAACAGACCGGGATCGCAGCGGGCAGCGTCGAGGACCGGGACGTGCTGCGCGACCTCTACGCCGATTGGTCGGAGATCATGGCGGCCAACCCGGAGCTGTCGGTGCGTCTGCTGCGTTCCCTCTTCGACGAGTGGCACCAGCCGACCGTCGAACCCGAGGGCGTGACCTACCGCGAGGACACCGTCGGTGGCGTTCCCGGCATCTGGTGCCTGCCGCAGGGCGCGGACGCATCCAAGGTCCTGCTCTACACACACGGCGGCGGCTTCGCTGTCGGGTCGGCGTCCAGCCACCGCAAACTCGCAGGTCACGTCGCCAAGGCTCTCGGTGTCGTCAGCTTCGTCCTCGACTACCGCCGGGCCCCCGAGTTCGGGCATCCCGCACAGATCGAGGACGGTGTCGCGGTCTTCGACGCGCTGGTCGCGGACGGGATCGCGCCGCAGGACGTCGCCACGATCGGTGATTCGGCCGGTGGCAACCTCGCGATCTCCATCGCGCTCGCGCTCCTGCAGCAGGGTAAGCAGGGCCCGGGGTCGGTCATCGCCTTCTCGCCGTGGCTCGACATGGAGAACAAGGGCGAAACCCTCGTCACCAACGACGCCACCGACGCTCTCATCACGCCGGAGCTGCTCGCAGGCATGATCGCCGGTGTTCTCGGCGACACGATCGATCCCACCACGCCCCTGGCGAACCCGCTGTACGCCGACTTCACGGGGTTCCCCCGGCTGTTCGTCACGGCCGGCAGCGTCGAGTCGCTCCTCGACAACGCGACCCGTCTCCAGGAGCGTGCCGAGTCCGCCGGTGTCGACGTGACCCTGTCCATCGGTGAGGGACAGCAACACGTGTACCCGTTCCTGGCCGGTCGCTCGGCCCTCGTCGACGCCGAACTCGCGAAGCTCGCCGCCTGGTACCGGCGCAAGTGACGGGTCTCCTCGGAACCGCGCGGAGTGCTCCCGCATCGTCGATCAGCAGGAGGAAAACATGGGTGTCTACACCACCATCGACCCCGCCACCGGGGAACAGCTCGCGCAGTACCCGGAGATCTCGGATGCCGAACTGAAGGATCTCATCGCGCGCAGTGCCGCCGCCTACCGCGAGTGGCGCGCCACGCCTCTCGAGAAGCGGCGCGCCGTCCTGGCTCGCGTCGCCGAGATCTACCAGGAGCAGGCCGACGAGCTGGCCCGCCTTCTCACGCTGGAGATGGGCAAGCCGATCGCGCAGGCCAAGGGCGAGGTCGCCCTGGTCGCATCCATCTATCGGTACTACGCCGACCACGCCGAGGAGTTCACGGCCGACGAACCTCTCGACATCGCGGGCTCCGGCTCGGCGGTGGTTCGCACGGAACCGATCGGGCCGCTGGTCGGTGTGATGCCGTGGAACTATCCCTATTACCAGGTGGCTCGGTTCGCTGCGCCGAACCTCGCGCTGGGCAACACGATCGTCCTCAAGCACGCGCGTAACTGCCCGCAGTCCGCGCTGGCGATCGAACGCGTCTTCGCCGAGGCCGGTCTGCCGGAGGGCGTGTACGCCAATGCGTTCATCTCGTCCGCTCAGGTTGCGGACGCGATCGCCGATCCGCGGGTCCAGGGTGTCTCGCTGACCGGATCCGAGAAGGCCGGCTCCGCCGTGGGTGAGGTTGCGGGTCGGCACATGAAGAAGTGCGTGCTCGAGCTCGGGGGTTCGGATCCTTTCATCGTGCTGCGCGATGCGGACATCGATGCGGCCGCCGCTGCAGCCGCAGTCGGCCGGTTCGCCAACGGCGGGCAGGCGTGCACGGCGTCGAAGCGGTTCTTCGTGGAGGAGCCGGTCTACGACGAGTTCGTGCAGAAATTCCTTGCCGCACTGGCCGATTGGCAGCCCGGCGACCCGGCGGATCCCGGGACGAAACTCGGCCCGCTGTCGTCCCGTTCGGCGGTCGACGATCTCGACGAACTCGTGCAGGACGCGATCTCGAACGGTGCTCGGGCGCTGACCGGCGGTGAGCGTCCGGACGGGGACGGTGCGTACTATCCGCCGACGGTCCTGGTCGATGTCGCGCCCGGGATGCGCGCGTACTACGAGGAGCTGTTCGGGCCGGTCGCGGTCGTCCACCGCGTCGGTTCCCTCGACGCCGCGATCGAGGCCGCCAACGATTCGCCGTTCGGTCTCGCATCGAGTGTGTTCACGGCGGACCCGGAGAAGGCGGACCGTGCGGCGAGCGAACTCGAAACCGGGATGGTGTGGATCAACAGCACCAGCAAGAGTTCACCGGATCTCCCGTTCGGCGGGGTCAAGCGTTCCGGATTCGGCCGTGAGCTCTCCCGGTTCGGATTCGCGGAATTCGCCAACAAGAAGCTCGTCAGGAACCCCGGCGGGAAGCGATAGGGCACGTGAATGCGGCGATGCGGTCGTTCCGGAGTTTCCTGGAACGACCGCATCGCCGATTTCGCACGTTGCGATGTTGCCGATCAGAGCTCGAAGCGGACCCCGGTCAGCTGTTCGGACAGCTCCCACAACCGACGGGCGGTCTCCGGGTCGCGGGCCCGGGACGACGCCGACGCGACGTGCGGCGACCCGTACAACCCGAGGAACCCGTCCGGGCCGACGTACCCGCCACGCAACTCCGGCCGGGTCGCGGCGTACACGACCGATTCGGCGCCCTGCGCCGGGGTGCGCTGCAGGAACTTCTTGCCGAAACCGAAGAGGCGATCGAACCAGGTGCCGGTGTTGCTGCCGACCTCGGTGGCCGCATAGCCCGGATGCGCGGCGATCGCGCGCACCGGCGAACCGCTCGCCGCGAGCCGTCGTTCCAGCTCGAAGCTGAACAGCAGGTTCGCGAGCTTCGACTGCGCGTAGCCGCCGGAGCGGCTGTACGGGCGGCGCTCCCAGTTCAGGTCGTCGAGATCGACGCGTCCGAGGCGGTGGGCGGCACTCGAGACCGTCACGACCCGGTCGGTGATCCGGCCGAGCAGCAGCCCGGTCAGCGCGAAGTGTCCGAAGTGATTCGTGCCCACCTGCATCTCGAAGCCGTCTGCGGTCCGCTCCAGGGGCACCGCCATCACCCCGGCGTTGTTGACGAGCACATCGATCTTGTCGTGTGTCTCGCCGATGCCGGCGGCGAATTCGCGTACCGACGCGAGGTCGGACAGATCGAGCCGCCGCACCGATGCGTGCGGCCCGATCTGTCCGGCGATCTCCTGCCCTTTTGCCACGTTGCGGCCGGCGAGCACCACCTGCCCCCCTGCCGCCCCGAGTGCCCGGGCGGTGGCCTCCCCCACGCCGCTGGTGGCCCCGGTCACCACGAAGGTGCGGCCACGCAGCGACGGAACCTCAGGCGCCAATCGCGTTCTTCATCATCGGCAGCATCGCCCACAGCTCGTCCTGCCAGTAACCCCACGTATGGGTGCCCTGGATCGGGAACGAGAAGTGCGCCGTGTCGATACCCAGGGTCGCGAGACGAACCTGGAAGGCCCGGTTCTGGGCGCGCGCCAGAGTCTCGAGGCCCATCGCATTGCCCGTGTTGAACACCCCGATCAGGGAGTTCGGATTGTCGTGCTCGCCGGGGACGCCGCCGGCCGCGGAGATCCACATCGGCAGGCCGCGCAACTGCGGTGCGGCGACGAACGGGTCGTGACGCAGCCACGCGGGGTTCCACGGCGGTCCCCACATCGCGTCGGCGTTGTAACCGCCGGCGTCGAGCATCGCGACCCGGATCGCCTCGCGCATGCCGGGCGCCGAGAGGTTCAGGTAGCCGGACATCGACCCGGCGAACGTGAACTGGTCGCGGTGGTAGGCGGCGAGGATCAGGGCCGCGTTGCCACCCATCGACAGGCCGACGACCGCGTTGCTGTTACGGCTGATGCCGTACCGCGACAGGTGGTCGGGCAGGTTCTGGGTGAGGAAGCTCTCCCACTTGTACGTGTAGGGCTGCCCGTTGAGGTTGCTGGGGCTGTACCAGTCCGCGTAGAAACTGGACTGGCCACCGACCGGCATGACGACGTTGATGCCGTTGTCGGCCAGCCAGGCGGCGTTGGTCTCGTGCTCCCAGCCGCTGACGTCGTCGGTGGCGCGGAGGCCGTCGAGCAGGTAGACGGCCTTGTTGCTGCCGTTGTTCGCGAACCAGATCCGGACCTTGATCTGTCCGACTCCGCCGGGCGCGGGTACCCAGTCCTCGGTGAAGCGGCTGTACGGGTCGGCGGAGGCCGTCCCGACGCCGACGAACGCAACGGCGAGCGGCAGGATGACGGCCGCCACCAGCATCCGGACCAGCGCGCGCACCCCCCTCGGCCGCCTCGTGGTCATCGAAGAAGTTGTCACACCAAGCTCCCCTGTGTGTCTGTGTGTCCCGTAGCGGACACCGGCCACACTCGCGTCACAGCGGCAGGCCACGGCGCCCCCCGGTAGAGGCGCCTGGATGTCTGTCGGTCACTCTTACATATCTGTTACCGGCGTCTCAGCGTATCGTCACGGTCTCCATTCCTCTCGCTCAGTACCGATCCGTGACCCGCGGGAAACCGAAATGTCGCAGTTGGGACCCGGTCGTCCGCCGCTCTCGGCGACCGGCACCGGCAGGGCCACTACCGTGGCGATGTGCCCATCGCCCCGCTCCCCGTCCGCGACGGCCTGAACCCGTCCCGGCTGCGCCTGCCCGACGCCGGGGAATGGACGACGGTGCTCGAGTACCTGCTGGCACGGTTTCCGCACGATGCCGAGCGCCTGCGCGAGAAGGTCGCGCTCGGCGAGGTGGTGACCGGTGACGGCACCGCGATCACCGACCTCTCCCCGTTCGCTCCGCGCGAGTTCGTGTTCCTGTACCGCGACCCGCCGCCCGAGGTGCCGGTGCCCTTCACCGTCGACGTCCTGCACCGCGACGAGCATCTGCTCGTAGTGGACAAACCGCATTTTCTGGCGACCATGCCGCGCGGCGGGTGGGTCACCGAGACCGCGCTGGTGCGGCTGCGGCGGGAACTGGATCTGCCGGAACTGAGTCCCGCTCACCGGCTGGACCGCCTCACCGCCGGCGTGCTGGTGTTCACCGTCCATGCCGGGGCGCGGCGGGCCTACCAGTCGTTGTTCGCGGAGCAACGCATGCACAAGGAATACGAGGCGCTCGCCCCCTTCACCGACGGCCTCACGTTCCCGCGGGAGGTCCGCAGCCGGATCGAGAAGCGCCCCGGGGTGCTGCAGGCGCGGGAGGTACCCGGCGAGATCAACGCGATCAGCCGCGTCGAAATGCTCGACTCCGACGGCGCGATCGCCCGCTATCGACTGCTGCCGCGGACCGGAAAGACCCACCAGCTGCGCGTGCACATGAATTCGCTCGGAATTCCCATCCTCGGCGATCCGCTGTATCCGACGGTACAAAACGTTGCGCCACAAGACTTTTCACAACCATTGCGGTTGCTGGCGCGCAAGATCGAATTCGACGATCCATTTTCGGGTAGCCGGAGATACTTCGCGAGCCGACGAAACCTGGCAGCATAGAGGGACAGCACACCAGGACCCCGCTGATGACACGGGCTCATGTCTTGGAGGATCCCATGGATATCGGCACCGTTTCCCGTACCTACGACGGCCGGGTGGCCCTGCGTTTCGAACGCGCGTTCCCCCAACCGCCGGAACAGGTCTGGCGTGCGATCACCGACCCGGATCTACTCGCCACGTGGTTCCCGGCCCGGGTGAATCTGGTTCTCGAACCCGGCGCCCAACTGCAGTTCTCCGCGACCGATGAGCAGGTCCGCCGATTCGCGGTTCCCGCCGACCACACCACCCAGGGAACTGTGATCGCGGTCCGCCCGGCACGGGTCCTCGAGTTCATGTGGGACGCGGACGTCCTGCACTGGGAACTGGTCCCGGACGGCAGCGGCGGTTGCTACCTGACGCTGACCCACACCACCGACGACGAGGAAGACGCCTACGCGCACGGAGCCGGATGGCACGCCGGCTTCGAGGTCCTCGAAGCGCAACTGGAGGGGCGCCCGATCGACTGGTCACCGTGGGATCGCGCGGCCGAACTCGCCGAGCACTACCGGAACCCCGCAGGTTGACCTGCCCGTCAACGCCCCGGCCCGGCGCCCCGCCCGCCCCTGGTGTCGACGGAGTCGACGGTGCCGGAGTCGACGGTGGACGAGCCTGCCGCCTCCGATACGACGTCGCTCCCGGCCGCCGGGCCGGGTGACGTCTCGACGTCGGGTCCCTGCTCGTCCCCGGACGCCGACTCGTTGTCGGACACCGGCTCGTTGTCGGACACCGGCTTGTCGTCGGACATCGGCTTGTCGTCGGATACGGCGTCGACGATCGTGCCCGCCCATCCGCCGACGGCGTCCCAGTCCCGGAAGTCGCCGACCCTGCCGCCGGACATCCGCACGTGCATCCGTTCGCCGACGCTCAGCCCCTCGGGGTCGAGTTTCCCGGCGAACATGCGATGTTCGCGTGCACCCGTGCGGTGACGGACGGTGAACACGTCGTACGGGCTGTTGACCGGCCGGTCCTGATCCGCGATCGGTCCGGACGAGAAGAGGAACACCGCCCGCCGACGTAGCTCTTCGGCGTGCGCGTCGACGAAGTCCTTGGCCGGGCGCAGCCAGCGCCCGCGGTAGACGGCGCTACCGATCACCACCGCGTCGTAACCCGAGATGTCGCGCACGTCGTGTGGTTCGACGACATCGACCAGCGCACCGCGGTCGCGCAGGGCCGCTCCGAGTGCTGTGGCTATCTCCGCGGTCGAACCGTGTCTGCTCGCCGCCGACACCAGAATTCTCATCCAAGCCTCCAGAGCACCCGCGTCCTTCCATGATCACCATGCCATCTCATCGCAAAACAGGGTCCAAAGTCTCTACACAACGGGCCTGCGACACGAAATAGGCGTTCCGTTCGGGACATTCCCCACATACGGTGGCAATGTGGGCGGCAGAGCTGCCGATCCCGGCAGCGAAGCCCGCAGCGAATGGGAGGACCGGGTGGCGACCACGAACCCGTCTGGGATCGAGTCGGTGGAGGAAACCGAACGCAAGTACACCGCCGACACGGATCTGACTCTTCCCGACCTGTCCGGATTGCCGGGCGTCGAGACTCTCACCGACGAACGCATCGAGCTGGCCGCGCAGTACTACGACACCCGGGATCTGCGGCTGCTCCGCGCCGGGATCACCCTGCGCCGGCGCGAGGGCGGCGACGACGCCGGCTGGCATCTGAAACTGCCCTCGGGCCTCGACACCCGAACCGAACTGCGTTTCCCGCTCGGCGACGACACCGGCACACCACCGGCGGAACTGCTCGGCCTGCTGCGCGGCGTGCGGCGCGATCGACCCGTCGAACTCGCCGCCCTGCTCACCACCTCCCGCCGGCGCATCCGCGCGATGGGACCCGGCGAGACGGTGCTCGCCGAGATCGTCGTCGACGATGTCGTCGCGGTCCGCGGAGCCGACGACGCCGAGGTGCAGTGGCGCGAGATCGAAGTCGAACTCGGGCGCAACGGCGCCGGGCAAGGCGGTGCGAGCCTGCTCGACGCCGTCGACGACCGGCTCACCGCGGAGGGCATCGAGCGCTCGCCGAGCCCGTCCAAACTGCACCGGGTTCTCGGCGATCTGATTCCCGACGAACCGAAGGTGGGTGGCCCGGCCGGGTACCTGCGCGACTACCTGGCCACCGAATTGCGCGAACTCGAGCTCACCGACATCGCGGTGCGGCGCGCGGCCCCCGACTCGGTGCACAGCATGCGCAAGGCCGCACGCCGTGCGCGCAGCGCCCTGCAGACCTACGCCGGCGATCTCGGCCTCGACGAGTCGGTGGTCGACGAACTGCGGTGGCTCGGCCGCCGCCTCAGCCCGTCCCGTGACCTCGAGGTGCAGTGGGAGCGGCTGCTCGACCGGGTAGCCGAGATCCCGGTGGAATCGCACCGGGAACCCGCCAAGGCCCGCATCGACGAGTACTTCTCCAGGCAGTCGGAGATCGCGGGAATCGAAGCGGTCGCGGCCCTCGATTCCGATCGCTACCTGCAGATGCTGCTCGCCCTCGACGCCCTGATCGAGGGATTGGCCACCGCACCGCAGACGTCCCGCAAGGTCCGCAAGGCCAAGGCCGGTGATCTGACCGGCTCGCTGGAACAGCTCGCGCAGAAGGTCTCGAAGCGGGTCCGTGCCGTCGGTCGTGCCGACACACCCGAGGAGCGCGACGCCCGGATGCACCGGGCGCGCAAGGGCGCCAAACGGATGCGCTACGCGATCGAGGTGATCCGCCCGCTGCATCCCAAACGTGCGGGCAAGGCACTCGATCACTTCGACGCGTTCCAGGACCTCCTCGGCGAATTCCAGGATTCGGTGGTCGCGCGCGAACACCTGCTCGACATCGTGTCCGAGCAGGGACACGCCGCCGAGTCCAGCTTCGGCCTCGGCATCGCGTACCACCGTGAGGCTCTGCTGGGCGAAGCCCAGGCGGTGCACCTCGACGACGCGTGGAAGGAAGCACTGCGCGCGGCGAAGCCGTTGTGGAAGTGAACCATCCGGGAGGGACATGAACACCGGACAGACGATGCGGGCGTGGCGGGTACAGACACCGGGACCCATCGCCAGGGGTCCCCTGCGCGCGGTGCGCGAACCGGTACCCGAACCGGGCGACGGCGAACTGCTCGTGCGGGTACTCGCGTGCGGCGTGTGCCGCACCGATCTGCACGTCGCCGAGGGGGATCTGCCGGTGCACCGGCAGCATGTGGTGCCCGGGCACGAAGTGGTCGCCGAGGTGATCGGCGGTGACCTCGGGACACATGCGATCGGTGACCGGGTGGGGATTCCGTGGCTGCGCAGCACGTGCGGACGATGCCGATACTGCCTGCGCGGCGACGAGAACCTGTGCCCGCAGTCCACCTACACCGGCTGGGACGCCGACGGTGGTTACGCCGAATTCGCAACCGTTCCAGCAAATTTCGCTTTACCGCTTCCGTCCGGGTACGACCCGCAGACGCTGGCACCGCTGCTGTGCGCGGGCATCATCGGCTATCGCGCTCTGTTGCGCGCGCAGGTTCCGCCCGGCGGCACGCTCGGCCTCTACGGCTTCGGCGGGAGCGCACACCTGACGGCTCAGGTCGCGCTCGCACAAGGAATTCGGGTGCACGTGATGACCCGCGGCGACGACGCCCAGCGGCTGGCACTCGACCTCGGCGCATCCTCCGCGCAGGGCGCCTACGACACGCCTCCGGAACCTCTCGACTCGGCGATCCTGTTCGCCCCGGCCGGGGAACTGGTGCCGACCGCCCTCGAAGCCCTCGACGCCGGTGGAACACTCGCCCTCGCCGGCATCCACCTCACCGACGTTCCCACCCTGAACTATCAGCGACACCTGTTCCGGGAGCGAACGGTTCGCAGCGTCACCGCCAACACGCGCCGTGACGCACACGAATTCCTCACGTTCGCGGGCGAACACCGGTTGCACGTCACGACGACGCGGTACCCGCTGGACGGGGCCGACCGGGCACTCGAAGACCTGTCCGAGGGCCGATTCGCGGGGGCGGCGGTGCTCGTGCTGTAGACCACAGCACGACGCCACCCTCACCTGCCGCGCCAGCGGATAGTCTCGACCTGCAGTCCCTCACGAGAATGGAGGCTCAACGATGAGCACGCACGTGACCAAGGCCGTCGTCGCGGGTCTGGACGGATCCGCCACCGCCACTGCCGCTGCCCGATGGGCTGCCGCCCTCGCCGCCCGGCTGGAACTTCCGCTGCGTCTCGTCCACGCGCTCCCCAGCGAGGGCATCTTCTACAGCGAGTCCGCGGTGCTCATCCAGTCCCAGATGTACGAGCAGCTCAAGGCCGACGGCGAGAAACTGCTCGCCGACGTCAGCGACCTGATCCGCGCCGAACAGCCCGGCCTCACCGTCGAGAGCTACATCGGCCCCGGCCCCGCCACCAACGCATTGCTCGAGGCAGCCGACGACGCCCGCGTCGTCGTGGTCGGCGCGACCGGCGCGGGAGCCATCGAGAACTTCCTGCTCGGCTCCACCGTGCTGCGCGTCGCCAACAACGCACCGTGCCCGGTCGTGGTGTGGCGCGGCGACACCGAGAATCCGCTGCCGAACGACAAGCCGATCGTCGTCGGTGTCGACGGCAGCGAACTGTCCAGAGCCGCAGTGTCGTACGCCTTCACGCTGGCGGACACCCTCGGCGTTCCGCTCGTCGCGGCGCACTCGTGGATCGGCGACGCGGCGCTCGGCACCGGCGCGACCGCCACGCTCGTGGACTGGGACGCGGTCCAGGAAGCGGAAACCGCGGTGTTCGCGGAAGCGCTCGCCGGTAAGCAGGACGAGTACCCCGATGTCGAGGTGCGTCGCGTCGTCGAACGCGGACCGGCCGCGAAGGTTCTGCTGGGCCAACTCGACGACGCACAGCTCGTCGTCGTCGGCAGCCACGGCCGCGGACAGATCGCCGCAGCCCTGCTCGGCTCGACCAGCCAGAACCTGGTGCACAAGGCACCCTGCCCGGTCCTGATCGCCCGCACCAAGTAACGCCCGCGGCCGCGGCACCGTCTCCTTCGGTACCGCGGCGGGCGGCGAAACCTTCGTCAGCCCGCCGTGGTGCCGAACAGGTAGCCGACCGCGAACGTCACGGCCATCGCGATCGCACCGCCGATCACGACCCGCACCACCGCCCGCCCTCGCCGGGCACCACCGAGGTACGCACTGACGGTCCCGGTGAGTGCCAGCGCCACGAGCACCGACACGAACGTGATCGGGATGCGCAGATGCTCCGGCGGCAGCACCACCACCAGTAGCGGCACGAGCGCGCCGACGATGAACGACACCGCCGACGACAGCGCCGCCACCCAGGGATTCGCCAGCTCGTCCGGGTGGATGCCCAATTCGACCTCCGCGTGCGCGGCCAGCGCGTTGCGTTCGGTCAGTTCCTTCGCCGCCGCGCGCGCGGTGTCCGGTTCGAGGCCCTTGGCCTGCAGCAGCCCGGTCAGCTCCTCGAGTTCCGCCTCCGGCATCTGCTCGAGCTCTCGTCGTTCGAGGCGCAGCAGGGCCCGCTCGGTGTCGCGTTGCGCACTGACCGAGACGTATTCGCCGAGCGCCATCGATACGGCACCCGCCGACAGACCCGCGAAACCCGCGGTGAGGATCGCCGACACCTCGGTGGTCGCGGCCGCGACGCCCACGACGAGACCGGCCGTGGAGACGATACCGTCGTTGGCCCCCATGACACCCGCGCGCAGCCAGTTCAGCTTCGCCGCGGTACCGGTTCCGTGAGGTTCGCGGATGGGGCGGTGAGTGGATTCACGAGTCGACACTTCGTCAGGCTAGAACCTTGCGACACAACGCGGTAGCAATGCGAGGCTGTCCTCACCTCGCGTCACCAGGGGCCCGGACCGACCATACGCTCGAGGCGTTCGGTGTCGGGCAGCGTGCCGTCGGTCGTGTCGATCACCTGCGCGGACGGCCACTCCTCGCGGCGATGCAGCTGCTCGTCGAGAACCGCCGGTGTCGCATCGGAAGCGTCACCGCCCTGCTCACGTCGGGAAATGATGCGGCGCAACAGAACTGCCGGGTCTGCGCAGCATTCGATCTCGATCACGTCGGCGCTCGCCTCGTCCGCGAGCCGCCGTGCTTCGCCGCGCCGCGACTCGACGAGCCAGGTCGCGTCGAGCACCACGGACGTGCCGAGCGACAGCGCGATCCGCACGCGGCGCAGCATTTCGGCGTACGTCGCGTCGGTGTGTTCCCGCGTGTACAACCCGGAATCGACGTCGGCGGTCGCGTCGGTGACCGGATCGAGACCCGCGAGTTCCTTGCGGATCACGTCGCTGCGCAACACCACCGCGTCGAGATGTGTCCCGATCAGCCGCGACACGGTGGTCTTGCCGGTCGCGGACAGGCCGCCGACGAGAACGAGCCGGACCCGGGCGCGGTCGAGATTGCGGGACACCTGATCGAGCAGCCCGAGCGACACCTCCCTGGACGCCGCGTCTCCCTGATCGTGCCGCAGGGCGGTGACCTTGGCCCGCACCAGCGCCCGATAGGCGATGTAGTGGTGCATCAGCGAGGCGGGGCACGCGTCCCCGGAGAACTCCGCGTACGCGCTCAGCAGCCGGTGTGCGGCCTCGCGAGCGCCGAGCCGTTCGAGGTCCATCGCGAGGAACGCGATGTCGAGTGCACCGTCGCCGTAACGCAGTTCGTCGTCGAATTCGAGGCAGTCGATGATCCGCGGACCGTCGTCGAGGCAGAAGATGTCGTCGGCGAGCATGTCCCCGTGCCCGTCCACGGCACGGCCGTCGGCGATGCGCGCCGCGAACAGCGGCGCCCGCCCCTCCAGGTAACGGTTCGCGGACGTACGGATCCGCGCGAGCAGCCCGGCGGCGTCGATCCCGACCGGAAGCCGCTCGAGATGGTCGAGGCTCTGGCGCCACAGGTCCGTCAGGAAATCCACGCTCGCGCACCGGTCGATGGCCGGATCCCGCGGCGACGCGGCATGCAGCCCGGCGACCTGCCGGGCCACCTGTTCGACGACCGTGTCGATGTTCTCCCCGCGGGCGACGAGCGCGGCCAGCCGACGCTCGTCCGGCAGTCTCCGCATCTCGACGAGATGCTCGCAGACCTGCCCGTCGGGGCCGTGGACGTCGGCGACCCCCAGATACACGTCGGGCGCCAGCCGCCGGTTCAGATCGACCTCGCGGTGGCACACGCTCTCGCGCGCCGCGCGGGTGCGGTTGTCGAGGAAACCGAGGTCGAGCGGCTTCTTCATCTTGTGCACCCGATCACCGACGAAGAACACCACCGACGTGTGGGTCTCCCGGATCTGCGCGTACGGGCCGGTCTCGGACACCGTCTTCCCTCCGTTCCCGACGGGCCACCTCCGCTGTGGAAGCGCGTCGTGATCAACCTTGCCTCAGCGTGCACCCGTTCGCCCGGCGACGCCAGAGCAGCGGCTCCGTCGTGTCGTTGTACCGAGCAGAGCCCTATTCACGCGGTAGTTTGCTGTGTGGGGCGGTACCGCAGACGGGGAGGCATGAGCGTGAACGAGCAGCGCGGCTCGGGGACATCGGGTGCGGGGGCATCAGAAACATCGAGCGGACCGACCGTGGTGGTCGCCGCGGCCACCACGTCGATCGAACGGGATCTGATCACCCGCTGGATACGCTCGGGCGGCCTGCCCGCCGAGTACTCGTCGGACACCCCCGCGGTCGTCGATCTCGACTCCCGGATCCTGGCCACCGAACTCGTCCCGCGCACCGACGATCCGCTCATCGTGCCGGTGAGGGTGGTGTGGTTGCCTGCCGCCCGCGACGGTGCCCGCCGGGTGCGGTTCTCCGACATCCTGGCGCTGACCAATCCGCGCAACCCGAACCGATTGATCCAGCAGTGGCTCGTCGGCCGGTCCTCCGACCGGCACCGGATCGTCGTGGCCGAACCGGCACGGCTGAGCGACCTGCGTTCGGCGCTGCACGCGGAGGACGGTGATCCGGCACCGGACTCGCTCGCGCGGTACATCACCCGGCGCGCGGTGGTCGCGCTCGAACGCGCCGAGCGGGCCGTCATCGGCGACCGCTACAAGGTGCCGCGTCTCGTGGCCGAGCAGATCATGGATTCCGGGTCGTTCCGCCGCAGGCTCGCGGCGATCGCCGACGAGCACAACCTCTCCCGCGAGGAAGTCGACTCGCGTGCCCGTGCCGTGCTCGGCGAACTCGTCGCCGTGCAGTCCCGCCTGGTCACCGACCTGTTCACGCAGGCGATGCGCCCGCTGCACTCGTCGGCGTGGAGTGTGCGGGCAGACGAGTCGGGACTGCGGGCGCTGCGTGAGCTCAACCGGAGGCGACCGCTGGTGTTCCTGCCCTCGCACCGCTCGTACGCCGATGCGTTCGTGCTCGGGGACATCCTCGCCAACAACGAGTTCCCGCGGAATCACCTCATGGGCGGCGCGAATCTGACGTTCTGGCCGATCGGCCCGATCGCACGTCGCACCGGCACCGTGTTCATCCGCCGCAGCTTCGGTGACGACGCCGTCTACAAGGCGGCACTCGAGGAGTACTTCGCGTATCTGCTGACGAAACGCTTCAACCTGGAGTGGTACTTCGAGGGCGGGCGCACCCGCACGGGCAAACTGCGTGCGCCCAGGTACGGGCTCCTCAACTACGTGGCCAACGCGATCCGGACCGGCCGTGTCGAGGACGCGGCGCTGGTGCCGGTGTCGATCACCTACGAGGGACTCGCCGAGGTGGCCGCCGTCGCCGCCGAGCAGACCGGTGCGACGAAGAAGCCGGAGGACCTGACCTGGCTGGCCCGGTACGCACGCAGCCAGCGGCGCAGCGCCGGCAACGTGTACGTCCGGTTCGGGGCGCCCCTGTCGATGCGCGAACTCCTGACCTCCGGTGGCGACCCCGCGCTGTCCGAGCCCGCCCGGGACGAGACCGAGCATCTGGATCGGACCCGGAAGGCGCTGCAGAAGGTCGCGTTCGAGGTCGCGGTCGGCATCAACTGGGCCACCCCGATCACGGTGAACTGCCTGGTGACCCTCGCGCTGCTGGGGGTGCGTGACCGGGCGCTGACGCTGGAGGAGGTGCGGGCGGTGATCGCCCCGGTGCGCCGCTACATCGAGGCCCGTGGCGTGCCTCAGGGTGAACTGTCCGTCCTGGACGTCGAGGGCGGGCTCGCGAGGGTGCTGGGCTCGCTCACCGACGCGGGAGTGGTCACCACCTATGCCGGCGGGGAGGAACCGGTCTATTCGATCCAGCCCGGCCAGCACCTGGTCGCCGCGTTCTACCGCAACAGCGGCGTGCACTGGTTCGTCAACCGATCGATCCTCGAGCTGGCGATCCTCTATGCGCACCGGAATCCGGGCGAAAACCCCGTCACCTCCGCCTGGGAGGAAGCGAAGAAACTGCGCGATCTGCTCAAGTTCGAGTTCTTCTTCCCGGATCGCGACACCTTCGAAGCCCAGATGCGGGAGGAGCTGGCGCTGCTGGTCGCCGATTGGAGCGACGAGCTGCCCGGATCCGCGCAGGACGCGCTGACCGCTCTCATCGAGACCGGGTTCTTCATGGTGCACCGCACGCTGCGGTCGTTCTTCGACGCCCAGCTCGTGGTCGCCGAGCGGTTGGCGCTGCGCGACCCGACGCTGAAGCTGGACCGCAAGGCGTTCCTCGACGAGTGCGTGGCGGTGGGCACCCAGATGCTGCTGCAGGGCCGGTTGTACGGACCGGAATCGGTATCGTCGGAGTTGTTCGCGACCGCGCTGCAACTTGCGGGCAATCGTGGTCTGCTCGAGATCGGCGGCGAGGAGATCCGCGAGCGGCGCCGCGCGTTCGCCGAGGATCTTCTCGCGGTCGGTGAGCGAGTCCAGCTCGCGGAGTCCCTCGACGTGTCGAACAGGAAGGCGGATCGGTGAACATCGAGCAGGCACTGGATCGGGTCCGATCGGGGCCGCAGGGACCGCAGGTCGCAGCGCTCTTCGATTTCGACGGCACCATCGTGCACGGTTTCTCGGGACTGCACTTCTTCCGGGACCGGTTGCTCGCCGGGAAGGTCAGCGCCGCGGAACTGGCCGGGACGATGCTCAACGGATTGCGTGGAACCGACAGCGAAGCCGATTTCGAACGGTTCGTGGCGATCGCGTTCAAGGCGTGGGGCGGGCACACCGAGGACGAGCTGTACGAGATCGGGCAGCGGCTGTTCGCGTCGACGATCGCCGGACACATCTATCCCGAAGCGTGGCAACTGATCCGGGCACACCAGGAGGCAGGGCACACGGTCGTGATCGCTTCGTCGGCGTCGCGCTACCAGATCCAGGCGTCGGCGGACGCGCTCGGTGTCGAGCACATCCTGTTCACGCCGCTCGAGGTCAAGGACGGGGTACTGACCGGCAAGGTCGACGGAAAGTCACTGTGGCGCAGCGGGAAAGCGGCCGCCGCGATCGCATTCGCGGAGGAATACGACATCGACCGCGCCGCGAGCTACACCTACTCGAACGGCGGCGAGGACGTCGATTTCCTTGCCACGATGGGCAATCCGACTCCCACGAACCCGGACAGCACCCTCACGAAGATCGCCCTCGAACGCGAGTGGCCGATCCTGCAGTTCCGTCCGCGCGGCACACCCGGCGTCAAGGAACTGGTCCGTACCGCCGCGGCCTACGGCGGCCTGTTCGGATCGGTGTGGACCGGCATCGGGCTCGGCCTCGTGAACCGGAGCAAGAAGGTCGCGCTGGATTCGATGTTCGGGATCGGCTCGGACGTCTCCCTCGCGCTGGCCGGCATCGACGTGCGCGTGCACGGTGAGTCCAACGCGTTTGCACAGCGTCCGGCGGTGTTCGTCTTCAACCACCAGAGCCAGCTCGATCCGGTGATCCTCGCGAAGGTGCTGCGGCACGACTTCACCGGCGTCACCAAGAAGGAGATGGCGAACGACCCCCTGTTCGGGCCACTGCTGCGTTTCGTCGGTGCGACGTTCGTCGACCGCCAGAACACCGATCAGGCGAAGGCGGCCCTCGGCCCGGTCGTGGACACGCTGCGCGGCGGCACGTCCGTCGTCATCGCTCCCGAGGGCACCCGTTCGCTGACTCCCGAGATCGGGCGTTTCAAGAAGGGCGCATTCCACATCGCGATGCAGGCCGGCGTACCGATCGTGCCGGTGGTGATCCGCAACGCCGGTGAAATTCTGTGGAAGCACTCCACGTTGCTGCGATCCGGAACCGTCGACGTCGCGGTCCTCGAACCGATCGACGTCAGCGACTGGAAGCCGGAGAACCTCGACGAACACATCCGGGCCGTCGAGGACCTCTACCGCGACACCCTCGCCCACTGGCCGACAGACGCATGACGAGCATGAGTGAAACCGAGTCCGGCGAGCCTCACGACAACGACGGGGACCGCGACGACCGGAACAGCAGCGACAACGGCAGCGGGCTGGACGACAGCAGCGGCCGGGACGACGCCGGACGCGGCAGCGACGGTGCCACAGCGGACAGCGACAACGGCACCGACACCGACAACCACACCGAGAACGGCAACGACACCGAGAACGGCAACGGCAACGGCCTGAGACCGGCTCACAAGCGATACCTGAAGTGGATCGTCGGGGTCGTGCTCGTCGTCGTTCTGACGGTCGAGGTGGTGCTGATCTGGCCGGAACTGTCGACCAGCGTCAAGTCCCTCGGCGACCTGCACTGGCAGTGGGTCGTGGCCGCGATCGGGGCGTCGCTGCTCGAGATGTCGAGCTTCGCGCGGGTGCAGCGCACCCTGCTGTCCGCTGCCGCTGTCACCGTCACGCAGCGGCAGTCGCTGTCGGTGTCCTACGCCGCGAACTCGATGAGCGTCACCCTTCCCGGTGGTCCGGTCATCGGCACCACCTTCACGTATCGGCAGATGCGCAAGTGGGGCGCGAGCCCGGTGGTCGCGACCTGGCAGCTGGTGATGGCGGGCCTGCTGCAGGCCGCGGGCCTCGCGTTGCTGGGTCTCGTCGGCGCACTGCTCGTCGGTGCGACCACCAACCCGTTCTCCCTGATCTTCTCGATCGGCGGGTTCGCAGCATTCGTCGTGCTCGTGCAGTACGCGGCGAGCAATCCCGGATCGCTCGAATCGATCGGCATCATCGCGCTGCGCGGCTTCAACCGGCTGCGCAAGAAGCCCGAACACACGTGGGTGCGGGCCTGGAAACGGATCGTCGACCAGCTGGGCGCCGTCCAGCTGGACCGCCCGCACACGTTGCGTGCGTTCTCGTGGTCGATCCTCAACTGGTTGTGCGACGGCGCGTGCCTGGCCTTCGCGGCGTACGCGATCGGCGGCACCCCCAGCCTGGCGGGTATCGCGGTGGCCTACGCGGCCGGAACCGCGGCGAGCCGCGCGATCCCGCTGCTGCCCGCCGGGCTCGGGGTCATGGACGCGGTGCTCGTCCCGGCACTGACCGCGAGCGGCATGACCGGCGCCCAGGCCCTTTCGGCCGTCGTGGTGTACCGGCTGATCAGCTTCCTGATGATCGCGGTCATCGGATGGATCGTGTTCGCCCTGCGCTATCGAGGTGCACCGGCGGACGAGGAGCCCGGCCCCGATCTGGGCACCTTGTGGAAGGACGACTGAGCGACGGTCAGGGAAGGTGCATGAGCTGCCCCGCCAGTCCGAACAGCCGGTTGGCGAGCCTGATGACCGGGATTCCGAGTGGCAGCAGGAGGATCGTCACGCACAGGATTGCCCCGAGCAACCACACCACCGCCGCGAGCACTCCTACGACCGTGCCGAGCACGGCGGTCAGGAGTCCCACCACTACGCCGAGCAAACCCTTCAAAGCTCCCATGACCCACTCCAGGTGAAGAATCCCCTGGTTTCAGTGTCCTCTCCGCGTCCTCTCCGCGGTCCTCTCCACGATGATCGTTGCCGTTCCGATTCGGGCACACACGACATTTCGTTTGGATAACACAGTCGCGCGGCGGGTTCGCCTTACCGCGTCCGGTGTGGTCTGCTGTCTCCCAGTACCCTCAACTATCACTTGAGACTTTAGAGTTTGGGGGTGCGGACGACCACCGTCCCGACACGCACAGGAGCAGTTCATGACACGCAGGACCACCCGTCACCGGATGCGTCTGACGAGTGCGGCCGCCGCCGTCACAGCCGCCGCCGCGCTCGCCCTTCCGACCGTTGCGTCTGCGGACCCCGTCGCCCCTGCCGCCGAGCCGGCACCCGTCGTGACCCCCTTGCCCGCGGTGCTCGACGCGCTGCACAGCACAGCGGGTGCGGACCCCACCGCGGTCGCTGCGGCGGAAGCCATCGCCGGTGCACGCGGCGGCGTCACCGATGTCGCCGACGCGAACCCCGTCTCCGCCTACCAGGACGCCATCGAGTTCCTGCGCAAACTCGGCATCGAGCCGTTCCTGTATCCGACCGGCGCACCGTTCTGCAACGAAGACAGCGGCCTGCCGCTCGGCATCGCCCCGGCGGTCGCGGGCGCGGTTCCGGGCGCGTGGCCGGATCTGAAACTCCCCGGCCTGCCCGCGCTGAATGCCGTCGACCCCGGCCAGACGCTGTTCGCGTTCGTCCCCGCCGGTATCGAACGCGACGGCGAGGACACGAGCGGTATGCAGGTCGCATGGTTCAACGTCAGCACCTTCAAGGGCGGTTTCGTCCCCATGGGCACGATCGGCGAGGCTGCGGCTGCGGCGGTCCCCGACGAGATTCCGGAGATCCTGCGCCCCATGGTCAGCGAGGCCATCGGACAGTTCTTCTCGAGTGCCGTCCCGCTCGGCGGCGCCCGCGTCGCACCGGTCGACACCGGTTCCGGCACGGTCCTCGCTGCCGTGTTCGGCACGGTCACCAACGGCGAGACGTCGTGCTTCTTCCTGCCGACCGTCGGCATCGTCGACGTCCCGGCAGCAGCCGAATAGCACCGGGGCGCAACACCACTCACCCCATACAGCACCTGACCCGGTCCCACCCTCCGTGGGGCCGGGTCAGCTCGCTTTCTGCAACCGCTCCAGCCGGGAGAACACCAGCCCGACCGCGGTGTCCATGTGCGCGATCATCTGCTCCGCCGTCTGCCGTCCCGCAGCCCAGCTCACCAGACTCGACATCCACACATCGGTGATGATGCGGACCGCGTTCTCCAGTTCCTCGGTGATCGTCTCGATCCCCGCCGCGCGCGCGTACATGCCGGTGATGACCTTGCCGAGCCGGTCCAGTTCGGCCGCCGACGAGGAATCGGCGAACATCGAAGCCCGCACCAGCGCGTCGTACAGCCGGGGTTCGCGCTCGAGTTGCGCCAGCGCGCCGTGCAGCACCCACATGACCCGTTCCCGCGGTGACGAACCGGGGGTGTGCTCGATGTCGAACTGCTCGGCGAACTGCTCGAACATCTGCAGGGTGGCCACCACCAGCAGGTGGTTCTTCGAGGGGAAGTAACGGTAGACGGTGCCGAGCGCGACTCCCGAGCGTTCCGCGACGGCGCGCATCTGCACCGCGTCGTACCCGCCCTCGGTGGCGAGTTCCTTCGCCGAGGCGATGATGCGGTCGTACCGGGCACGCTGCGCCGGCCTGAGTCCGGAACCCGGGGGCCCGTCCGCCCTCGTCGGCTGTGCTCGGCCCGTCGTCGGCTCCTTCGGCATCACGTCACCTTCCGTGTGGTCTACCGAACCAGCGTAGTGGAGCGGTTTCCGCGGCCTTCCGCACTCGACGACACTGCCTCGAGGCCCCGGGCCGGGCAGCGCACGTCCCACTGAGAGGGAATCCGGAGTGCGCGCCCACCACCCACCGACCAGGGTGAATGCCGCGGTCGGACACAAAATCAGACACCTGTCCATAAAATCCTTCCCCGGAAAGGTAGAACGCGTTACATTTCTTGCAGTCACCGGAAGAGAGAGGGAGCACCGTGCGCCACGGCATCACCCTGTTCACCAGCGATCGCGGCATCCGCCCCGACTCCGCCGCGAAAGCCGCCGAGGCCCACGGCTTCGACAGCTTCTACGTGCCCGAACACACCCACATCCCGATCAACCGGGAATCGGCGCATCCCGGAACCGGCGACGCGACCCTTCCCGACGACCGCTACATGCGCACCCTCGACCCGTGGGTGACGCTCGGCCTCGCCGCCGCGGTCACCTCGACCATCCGGCTCGGCACGTCGGTCGCGCTGCCGCTCGAGCACGATCCGATCACCCTGGCCAAGACGATCGCGACCCTCGATCACCTCTCCGGCGGCCGCGTCGCCCTCGGTGTCGGATTCGGTTGGAACGCCGAGGAACTCGCCGATCACGGGGTCGACCCCAAGAAGCGCCGGACCGCGTTGCGCGAGTACCTCGAGGCGATGGCCGCGTTGTGGACCCAGGAGGAAGCCGAATACCACGGCAAATTCGTCGAATTCGGCCCGAGCTGGGCGTGGCCCAAGCCGGTCCGGCAGCCGCGGCCGCCGATCCTCCTCGGCGCCGGCCCGACCGACCGCAACTTCGAGTGGATCGTCCGCTCCGCCGACGGCTGGATCACCACGCCGCGCGACCGCAACATCGACGAGCACGTCCTGCGCCTGCAGAAGATGTGGACCGAGGCCGGACGCGAAGGCAGCCCCGAGGTTCTCGCCCTGGCGGGCCGGCCCGACCTCGACGAACTGCGCGTGTGGCGCGAGGTCGGTGTCACCGAAGTGGTCTTCGGTCTGCCCGACCGCACCGAGGACGAGGTCCTCGCGTACATCGAACGCCTCGCGACCCAGATCGCAGAATACTGAGACCGCACGACCAGAACGGATCACCAATGACCTCTACTCCCCTGCACCCCCTGCGCGCCGAGGAGATCTCCGCCTGGGATTTCGAGGCCGACGTCGTCATCGCCGGCAACGGGATCGCCGGTGTCTGCGCGTCCATCGAGGCCGCGCGCGCCGGCGCCGATGTCCTGGTCCTCGAACGCACCGGCGGCTGGGGCGGAGCGGCCTCGCTGTCGGGCGGCATCCTGTACCTCGGCGGCGGCACCCCGTTGCAGAAGGCGCTGGGGTTCGAGGACACCCCCGAGAACATGAAGGCCTTCATGGCGGCGGCACTCGGCCCCGGCACCGACGACGCAAAGCTCACCGAATACTGCGAGGGCAGTGTCGACCACTACAACTGGCTGGTCGAGAACGGCGTCGTGTTCAAGGAGAGCTTCTGGGGTGAACCGGGCTGGGAGATCCCCGGCGACGACGGGCTGATGTACTCCGGTGGCGAGAACGCGGCGCCGTTCAACGAGATCGCGACGCCGGCGCCCCGCGGACACGTGCCGCAGATGAGCAACAAGCGCACCGGCGAGCAGGGCGGCGGCTACATGATCATGAAGCCACTCACCGAGACCGCCGAAAAGCTCGGTGTCAAAGCCGAATACGACGTGCGCGTGCAGCGCCTCATCGTCGGCGACACCGGGCGCGTCGTCGGTATCTCGGCCAAGCGGTACGGCAAGGACCTGCACGTGCGGGCGCGTCGCGGCGTCGTCCTGGCGACGGGCAGTTTCGCCTACAACAAGGAGATGGTCGAGGCGTACGCGCCGCGGCTGATCGGCCGGCCCGGTGCCGCGGTCGAGGAGCACGACGGCCGCGGTATCCGCATGGCACAGGCCCTCGGCGCCGACGTCGCGCACATGGACGCGACCGAGGTCGCGTTCTTCGGCGACCCGCAGCTCCTGGCGCGCGGCATCCTCGTCAACGCCCGCGGGCAGCGGTACGTCCCGGAGGACACCTACCCGGGCCGGATCGGGCAGCTCACCCTCTTCGAGAACGGTAATCAGTCCTTCCTCGTCATCGACGAGGCGGCCTACGAAGAAGGTTGCGCCACACAGAGTTCCACGGCGTACTTCCGGTACCCGCCGAAGTGGGTGGCCGAGACGGTCGAGGAACTCGAAGCGGAGATGGATCTGCCCGCCGGAACCCTGCAGGCCACCGTCGAGGTGTACAACCGGCATGCCGCGAACGGGGAGGATCCGGTCCTCGGCAAGAAGAGCGAGTGGGTCAAGCCCATCGGCACCCCGGTCGCCGCGCTGGACCTGCGCAACTTCACGGCCGGATTCACGCTCGGGGGACTGCGCACCACCGTCGACTCGGAGGTACTGCACGTCTCCGGTGAGCCGATCCCCGGTCTGTTCGCGGCCGGTCGCTGCACGTCCGGTGTGTGTGCCGGCGGGTATGCGAGCGGAACCTCCTTGGGCGACGGCAGCTTCTTCGGCCGCCGCGCCGGCATCTCCGCCGCCAAGGGCTGACGCACCCGCACCTGCGGACAACGGGTGCCTCTCTGCCGCTCGACGACACTCGGGCGACAGCGAGGCACCCGTCACCGGTCAGAAGACAGTGCCGAAGTCGCGGCGGACGATGTCGTCGGCGCCGAACTCGGCGAGCGCGGCGATCGTCATGGACGGATTGCAGGCGCCGGTCGAGCCGGGAATCTTCGCTCCGTCCACGACATAGAGACCGCGCTGGCCGTGCACGCGGCCGGCGTCGTCGCACACCGCATCGAACGTGGCGCCGCCGAGCGGATGGAACGTGTTGACGTCCAACGCGTTCACGTCGAGCAGGATCGCGGCCGGGCCGGCGACCTGCCGGATCCGCGCCTCGATCGCGCGGGTCAGTTCACGGTCGTAGGCCTGGTCCCAGGTGAGCACCGCGTCGTCGCGCGAGGCGTCGTAGTGCCAGCGGCCGAGGCCCTTCACCGTGCCGAAGCCGATCACCGAGGTGGTGCCCAGATCGACCGGGAACGGTACCGGGCCGGTCACGATCGTCAACGCGCCCGCCGGGTTGCCGAAGTCCCGGAACCCGACGCAGGCCGGACCACCCTGGAACGCACCGGGACCGAGCAGCGGCGTGGTCACCGAGAAGACACGATCACCGTTGTTGCCCCACCCCGTGCCGACACCGTCCGGCAGGTCCGGTACCAGACCCTTCGCCTTCGCCTTGACGAGAAGCCGTGTCGTGCCAGGTGATCCGGCACCGAGGAACAGCGCGTCCGCGACGATCCGCTTGCGCTCGACGACGGTGCCGTCGGTCGCGAGACGGTCGGTGTGCGCGACCCACCGTCCGTCCGCGCCGCGTTCGATGTCGTTGACGCGGTGCAGGGTTTCGACGTGGACGTTCCCGGTGGCCTCGGCGTCGGCGAGCCACGTGACGTCGACGGAGTACTTGCCACCGTTGTTGACTCCGTAGATGAGATCGCCGTTGGTGTACGAGGGCGACAGTTCCCCGGTCAGCTCGCGGCGCGCGAAATCCCAGTCGATGGGCATCGGCACCCGGAACACGTCGAGGCCCTCGGCGACGGCGCGTTCGAGGAATTGACGCGAGGACCGGTACCTCTCGTGGTGCAGCAGGTCGTCGGGAATTGTGGCCAGGTGCAGCGTCCGGGCCACCCGCGGGAAGTACTCCCGGTCGAGCAGGTCGTAGTCGATCCGCGCGGACACCGACCGCGCGAACTGTTCGCCGTCGGGCTGCAACGTCATGCCGTGATAGAGCAGCGAACTGCCGCCGACCCCGGCACCGCACAGGATGTCGATGCCGTTGCCCTTCACCCGTTCCATCAGTCCGGTGTAGGGCGCCGACGGGATCGGCGGGGCACCGGTCATCACCGGCAGCGGCGACAGCCACGACGCCCGATGGTCCGGTGCGAACATGTGCGGGAAGGTCTGCGCGTTCGGACCGGTGGGCCAGCGCAGGCCGCGTTCGAGCACGAGCGTCTGCACGCCCGCGCGGCCCAGGTGCGCGGCGGTGATCGCGCCCCCGAAGCCGCTGCCGATCACGACGGCGCGGTGACGTTCCTCGGTGACCCGGGCCCGCGCCCGCGGTATGCGGGTGACGGTCAGGGTGAGTGCGGCGGCCGCGGCACCGCCGAGCAGGGTCCGGCGGGACAGCGCAGTATCCACGTAGGGGCTCCTCGCGAGATGGACCGGCCCGCGACGACGCGGGCCACCACGGGCCGGTGCGTCAGATGGTGTGGTGTGGCTCGGTTTTCGACGCGTACTCGTGCGCCCAGCGATAGTCGGGCTTGCCGCTGGGTGTGCGTTCGACGGTGTCGGACAACCAGATCGAACGGGGAATCTTGTAGCCCGCGAGCGTGCTGCGGGTGTGCCGTTCGACGTCGCCGACATCGAACGCGGCGGCGTCACGGGGACGGACGACGGCGGCGACCCGCTGCCCCCACCGCTCGTCCGGCACGCCGATGACGATCGCGTCGTACACGCCCGGATGCGCCTTGAGTGCCGCCTCGACCTCCTCGGCGAACACCTTCTCGCCCCCGGTGTTGACGACCATGTTGCCGCGGCCGAGCAGGGTGATCGTGCCGTCTCCCTCGGCGCGGGCACGGTCGCCGGTGACGACGACCCGCTCGCCGTCGATCACCTTGAAGACCTCGGCGGACTTCACCGGATCGTTGTAGTACCCGGACGGCACATGGCCCTTCTTCGCGAGCCAGCCTTCTCCGCTGATGACCGGACGACCGTCGTCGTCGACGACCAGCGAGCCGCGGCCCGCACCGATCCGCGGGCCGCCGTCCTGCACGACCCCCTTGGACGCGATGCCGATTCCACTGAATCCGGTCTCCGAGGAGCCGACCGAATCGGAGATGAGCACCCCCGGAACCGCGTCGAACATCGCGTCCTTCACCGACTGCGAGAACAGTGCGGCACCGGAGGCCACCACACCGAGCCCGGTCGGGTCGTAGCCGCCGCCGACGAGCGCGTCGACGAGCGGGCGGCCCATCGCATCACCGGTGATGACCATGACCTGCGGCCGGTGCCGCTGCACGATCTCCCAGGAGCGGTGCGCGTCGAAATGGTGGTCGAGCAGCACCGTGTTGCCCGAGAACAGCGAGTTGCACATCGTCATGAGGGCGGAGGTGTGGATGAGCGGCGGCAGCAACAGCCACCGGCCCGGTTCCGCCGCGGAGGCGGCGAGCCGGCACTGGTGGAATTCGTCCGGGACGGGCTCGCCGCTGTAGAAGTCGGATCCGCCGGCCAGGGCACGCCAGATGTCCTCCTGCCGCCACACCACGCCCTTGGGACGGCCGGTGGTGCCTCCGGTGTAGACGATGTACCGGTCGTCGCCGGAACGCGGCCCGAAGCCGCGTTCGGGTGAGCTCGACGCGAGCGCGGCCTCGTACGACGAGGAAGTCTCCGAGTGCCCGTCGTCGACGACGAGGCTGTGCCGCAGCTTCGGCACCGACGGCAGCACATCCTCGACGACCTGCGCGTAGGTCCGGTGGAACACGAGGGCGTCGAGCTCGGCGTTGCCGTACAGGTACGCCAGTTCGTCGGACGTGTAGCGGTAGTTGACGGTGATGGGCACCGCCCGGATCTTGAACGCCGCGAAGACGGTCTCGACGGCCTCGATCGAGTTGTGCAGGTGGATGCCGATGTGGCTGCCCTCGCCGAAACCTGCGCCGATGAAGTGATGGGCGAGGCGGTTGGCACGGGCGTCGAGCGCCCGGAACGTGACCTGACGGTCGCCGACGATGAGCGCCACACGATCCGGCACCGCGTCGACGGCGTGTTCGAACAGGTCCGCGAAATTGTGGGCCACGCAGAGATCCTTTCGGGTCGCGCGCTCAGACCACAGTGAGCGGCAAGGGAATTCCTCGATCTGCAAAGACGAAGTTCGACCCCGTGCTGAACCGGGTGATCGCGACCTCACCGCATTCCTTCGCGGGCGTCGGCTCCACGATCACCTCGACGACGAGCGCATCGGCGTCCTCGGCGACGACCCGCACGCTGAAATGCGGATCAACCCCGCGCACAAGGGCATTCAGCGCTTCGAGGTGCTCGCCGTCGACGAGCGTCGGCCAGGCACCGTCGGTGTGCGCTCCCCCGCTGCGGCGGATGCTCAGTTCGAGCCGCTGCCCGTCGAACCGGATGTCGCGGTCGACGTACTGCCGCGGCGCGAACACCGGGTGCACCGACAGCACCGTCGCCAGTCCCTCGAGGTCGGCGGGAAGGCCGAGCGCGTTCCCGATGCGTTCGGAGGTCAGCCCGGCTATGCCGGTGAGCTGCTTGCGCGCGATCGTCAGGGCCGAGGTTTCGTCGGTCCGTTTGCGCACCCCGAGCAGGAATCCGAGCGTGAGCATGTGGTGCTGCAGGCACACCTCCTCGGCGATGCGCACGAGTGCGGAGTGGGAGAAGTCGCCGAAGCGCACGTCCGACAGCAGCGGCCCCGCATAGTCGGCATTGCCGTCGTCGTGGGGGTCGATGGGACTCAGTGCCACCGCGACCGCGGCGGTCCGGCCGAGTGCCTCGGTGTGTGGTTCCACCGGCGGTGGCTCGTGCGACGGGTCGATGACGACGGTCCACGCGCAGTGCGGGTGCCGGTCCGCGGGCCGCCGCGGAGGCCGGTGGATGGGCCGGACCTGCGCGTGCGGGTTGGTGGCCAGGGCCGTGGCGTCGAAGGTGGGGTCCTCGATGTCGTGGCACATCGCGGTGACGTACTCGTCGCCGAGCGGCTCCACATCCATCAGCGCACCGCAGTGGTCGAGCCAGAACTCGCCGTGGTTGCGATCGTCCACGCGGTACCGGAAGTCCATGAACTGCGGCGGTGCCCCGATGTCGAATTGCATTCCCTTGAAGATCGTTTCGACGTCGTCGTTCTCGAAACGCAACGCCCGCTGCATGCGCTTGGTGTACCAGGGGCTCGACGCCTGCCACTCCTCGATCGCGACCTCGGCCATGCCGTCGCGGCCGAACGCCGAGATCAGGTGCGCCATCCCGGATCTGTCGATGAGCTGCCCGCACAGCAGCAGTTCCGGGACGAGCACAGCCAGATCGCGGCGGGACAGCGCCGCGAACGATGATCCGGTAACCCGGTCCCCCGCGGTCACCACAGCGGTACCGGGGACTTCCCCACCGGATACCAGCCCGGCAGCTTCTCACCGGACATCGACCGCTCGATGCGCCTGTTCATGCCGTCGGACAGCGCTCCGGCCGTGATCATCTCGAGGAACAGGTGCGAGACGTTCCCGAAGTCGAAGAAGTCCCGCTGCCAGGACCACTGGAAGTTGCCGCCGTAGCGGAACCAGCTGCCGCCGATGCCCTGCACGGTGTAGTGCGAGCCGTCCTCGCGGGTGGCGTCGGAGATCTGCTTCCAGAAGCCGATCACGTCGCCGGTGCGTTCGTCGACGACGAACTGCTGGTAGGGGTACTCCCAGCCTTCGAGGCCGTCCATCTCCTGGCCGAGGGCCAGCTCACGGATCTCCTCACGACCGACGGCCATGAACTCTTCCTTCGGGCCGTAGTTCCAGCCGTAGGTGGCGTCCTCGGTGTACATGTCGGCCAACGGTTTCCAGTCTCCGTCGGCCTCGGCTCGCTTGTTGGCATCGATCCAGCGCTGGATCATCTCGTCCAGCTCGGCACGATCGAACGGGGCCATGGTGTCTCCTGTTGTCGGTCTTCTGTTGTCAGTCGTCTGCTGTCGTCGCCTGTTGTCGGTCTTCGAGGATGCTCAGGGCTCGGGTGGGGCAGTACTTGACGGCTGCTTCGACGTCGGCGCGCAGCGATTCCGGGACGGTGTCCATGAGGATCTCCACCGTTCCGTGCTTCGCGACCGCGAACACGTCGGGGGCCTCCATCGAACACATGGCGTGTCCCTGGCAGAGATCGAGATCCGCTTCGACCTTCACGGTGTCCTCACTTCCGGGCGCGACGGCGGTACCGCACCGCGCACGGCTGCGCGAGTTGCACCACCATCTTGGAATGATCGTTGTGGTACGAGTCGGCGGGCTGGGACATCTCGAATTCGAAGTCGCGCAGCAGGATCGAGAAGATCGCCTTGAGCTGCATGAGCGCGAACGCGGCGCCCACGCACCGGTGGCGGCCGGCGCCGAACGGAATCCACGTCCAGCGGTTGACGATGTCCTCCTGATTCGGGTCGATGTAGCGGCCCGGATCGAAGGTGTCGGGGTTCGGGAAGTCCTCGGGGATCCGGTTGGAGATCGCCGGGGTCGCGCCGACGAGGTCGCCGTCGGAGATGCGGTAGCCGCCGACCTCGTAGTCGCCGCGGGCGACGCGCAGCAGCAGAATCAGCGGCGGGTGCAGCCGCAGTGTCTCCTTGAGCACCGCTTCCAGGACCGGGATCTGGCGCAGCGCATGGAAACTCACATCTGCGCCGTCGGCGTAGAGGGTGTCGAGTTCGTCGGTGACCTTCTCCAGGTATTCCGGGTTGCGCAGCAGTTCGATGAGCGCCCACGCCGCGGTGCCGGACGTGGTGTGGTGCCCGGCGAACATCATCGAGATGAAGATGCCGGTGACCTCGTCCGCGCTGAACCGCTCGGTGCCGTCCTCGTTCTTGATCGAGACGAGCACGTCGAGCAGGTCGCGATCCTCCTTGCCCTGCGGCGGATTCGCGATGCGGCCGTTCATGATCTCCTGGACGAGCGCGACCAGGCCTTTGCGGGCTTCGTCGCGGCGCCGGAAGCTCTCGATCGGCGCGTACGGGTCGACGAAGGCCAGGGCGTCCGTACCTTTTTCGAGGTCGTGGTAGAGGTGCGCGAAGCGGTCGTCGAGTTCGTCGCGGAACTTCTTGCCGATCAGGCAGGCCGACGAGGTGTAGATGGTCAGCTCGGCGAAGAACTCGAGCAGGTCGATCTCGCCCTCGTCGCCCCAGCCGGCGATCATGTCCTGGACCTCACGGTCGATGGTGGCGGCGTGGCCCTTCATCTGCTCGCCGCGCAGCGCCGTGTTGTGCAGCATCTCCTTGCGCCGTTCCGGGCTGGCGTCGAAGACGACACCCTCACCGAAGACGGGCTTCATGAACGGGTAGGCGGCCTGCTGGTCGAGGTCCTCGTCGGCGGCGCGGAAGAAGAACTCGTTGGCCTCGGCTCCCGAGAGGAGCACAACCTTCTTGTCGGCGAGCTGGAAGACGCCGACGTCCCCGCACTCCTCGCGGACTCGCTTCATCAGCGCGATGGGGTCGGTGCGCAGTTCCTCGAGGTGGCCGTGCTCGTGTTCGCCGCCGGAGACGCGGAGCGGAGCCGTTGCAGTACCGGTCATGACTGGGCCTTCCGTTCGTTCTTCCGCAGAGGAGCTTCGGGCTGGACCTCGACGAGTACGATGTGCGCGCCGCGGGGCGCGGAGACGACCGACGCCACTGCAGAGGCGATGTCGGAGGCCCGCAGGAGGTAGGGGTGCCGCGCCAGGCCCCAGTGGATCCAGTCCTCGAGCAGGGGCCCGACGACCTCTTCCGGCTGGTCCATCCCGGCCGCGGTCTGGGTCGGACCGGGACGCACCGTCGAGGCGCGCACACCTGTGCCTTCGAGTTCCATCCGCATCTGGCGCACGAGGGCCTCGAGGCCGGTCTTGGCGCCGATGTACGCGCCGGCGCGGGGCCGGGCGTCGACGGCGCAGTCGGAGCCGATGACCACGAAGTCGCCGCGGGCGCGCTCGATCATCCCCGGCACGACCCGGTGGGCGAGACGCTGGGTGCCGCCGAGATGGACATCGACCTGGAATTCGAAACGGTCCGGGTCCATTTCGTGCACGAGCGCGAAGTCCATGTCACCGGCGCCGGAGACCACGATCTCGGTGGGGCCGTGCGCGGCCTCCGCGGCGGTGACGAAGGCGTCGACGGATTCGGTGGAGGACACGTCGAGGAAGTGCGCGATCGCTTCTCCGCCTTCGGCACGGATCTTCTCGGCGATCGCCTCGCACTCGTCGACGCGGCGGGCGCCGAGCGCGACCGGATGCCCGAGTTCGGCGAGGGCGTAGGCGGTGGCGGTGCCTATTCCGGAGGAGGCGCCACTGACGATCGCGGGGCGGCGCGCCGGGTGGGGTTCGAATCTAGGCATGGAGGCGGGTCACTTTCAGGGGCAGTGCGGCGAAGCCCCGGACGTTGGTGGAGTGGACTCGTTCACAGCGGTCGAAATCGACGTCGTAGTCGGCGACGTTGCGGGCGAACTGTTCGAGCGCGATGTTCGCTTCCAGCCGGGCCAGGTGAGCACCGAGGCAGAAGTGTACTCCCCCACCGAAACTCGCGAGCTTGTTGGTGCTGTCGCGGCCGATGCGGTATTCGTCGGCGTCCTCGAAGACCTCGGAGTCGCGGTTCGCGGATCCGATGAGCAGCAGCACCTTGTCGCCCTCGCGGATGGTGCCGCCGTGCACGTCGATGTCAGCGGCGGCGGTGCGCGCGACGATCTGGCTCGAGGTGTCGTAACGCAGCGTTTCCTCGGTCCATTCGGGGGCGCGTTCCGGGTCGCGCAGTACCCGCGCCGCCTCGTCCTTGTTGACCGCACCCCAGTACAGGGCGTTGCCGAGCAGTTTGGTGGTGGTTTCGTTGCCGGCAACGACCATCAGGAACATGAACCCGATGATCTCGTCGTCGGTGAGCCGGTCGCCGCCGATCTCCGCGTCGAGCAGCGCCGAGGTGAGGTCCTCGGTGCGGCGGGTACGACGTTCGGTGAGCATGTCGGCGTAGTAGCCGACGAGGTGGAGCGAGGCCTCCATCGCGGCCACGGGGACATCGAGCACGCCCTCCTCGCGGTGCACGACGAGGTCGGCCAGGCGGCGGATCTCGGCGCGGTCCTGCCGGGGAACGCCCAGGAGTTCGGAGATCACGTCCATCGGCAGCTTGCCGGCGAACTCGGCGATCCAGTCGAATTCGCCTGTCTCCACGGCAGGTTCGAGATATCCCAGGGTGAGCTCGAGGATGCGCTCCTGCATGTCGGCGACGCGGCGGGGCGTGAAGCCCTTGGAGACGAGCTGACGCATCCGCATGTGCCGCGGATCGTCCATCGCCAGGAAGGACATCACCTTGTGCGCGTGCGGCCCGTAGGCGGACGGATCGAGCGAAACACCGTTGGCGCTCGACAGTCTCGTGTTGTCCCGGAATCCGGCGACGACGTCCGCGTGGCGCGACAGGGCCCAGAAGCCGAGGTCGTCGTTGCGGTAGAGCGGCGCCTCCTCACGCAGCCGACGGTAGATCGGGTACGGGTCTTCGTGGAAGTCGTAGTCGTAGGGGTCGAACAGCAACGGCCCGAACAGTGACGTGTCGAGCGAGGCCTGAGTCATTGCTACTCCAATAGAAGTCTGGCGGAGGTTTCCAACCGATCGGCGAGCTTCGCGTAGGTGCCGTAACCCATTCCGGCGCGGACGAGCGCACCTGCGTACAGCAGTTCGAGGGCTTCTAGGACATTCGGGTCGCCGTCCGGCCCCAGGGCGGCCGACAGCCGCTCCCGGATGTCGAGGCCGATGCGGCCGCGGAGGTGTTCGACGTCGGGGTCGCGGCCGAGCAGTGCGCTGGTCACGGCCCCGGCGAGCTCGGGTTCGTCGTCCATGAGCATTGCGATGTTGCGCAGCACGGCGCACACCCGGTCGGCGGTGCTGCCGACGATGTCGGCGGGGTCGGGTGTGGCGGCGAGGCGGCGCCAGAACACCTCGGCGACGAGGTGTTCCTTGGACGAGAAGTAGGTGTAGGCGGTGGCGGGTGCAACCCCGGCCGTCGAGGCGACGGTGCGCACGGTCAGACCTGCGAATCCCTCCTCCCGGAGCACCTCGACCGCGGCGCGGGTGAGGCGGTCCACGGTGTCTGCCTGCTTCTCGGTGAGGCGCCGGCGGGTGGATTCGAGATTCACATTTCTGGACACGTGTCTGGACATTACTACGGCAACCTCGCCGCGGCAATGCCCGATCAGGGCCGTATGCACGAAATCAGTCCTGCCGCGGGTGGATACGCACCGGCATCGCCTTGACACCGTTGACGAAGTTCGAGCGCAGTCGCCGCGCCGGTCCGGCCGACTCGACGCGGTCGAGGCGCCGCGCGAGCGTCTCGAACATCACCTTCAGTTCGAGCCTGGCCAGGTGCGCTCCGAGGCAGAAGTGCACCCCGGTACCGCCGAACGCGACGTGCGGATTGTGCTCGCGTCCGATGTCGAAGCGGTGCGGTTCCTCGAAGACGTCGCCGTCCCGGTTCGCGGCCGGGTAGTACAGGACGACCTTGTCCCCGCGATCCACGGACTGCTCCCCGATCGTCGCCGGGCAGGTGGGGGTGCGACGGAAGCCGATCACCGGGCTCACCCAGCGCAGGATCTCCTCGACCGCGCTCGGGACGAGTCCGGGATCGTGCTGCAGTCGCCGCCACTGGTCGGGATGGTCCATGAACGCCTGCATGCCGCCGGTGATCGCGTTGCGCGTGGTCTCGTTTCCCGCGATGACGAGCAGCACGAAGAACATGCAGAACTCCATCTCGGTGAGCGTGTCTCCGTGCTCGTCCGGCCGGACCAGCGCGGACACGATGTCGTCCTGCGGCTCGGCCCGGCGCCGGGCGGCGATCTCGTTGGCGTACAGGAAGATCTCGGCGGCGGCGAGTTCGCCGTCCGCCTGGGTGCTGCCGTACTCGGGATCGTCCCAGCCGATCATCCGGTTGGACCAGTCGTACAGCTTGCCCACATCCTCGGCGGGTGCGCCGAGCAGCGCCGCGATCACCTCGAGCGGCAGCGGGGCGGAGACGAGCGGCACGAAGTCCACGACCGCGCCGTCGCGGCCGGCCTCGATCAGCTCGTCGACGGTGCGTTCACAGATGTCGCGAATGCGCCCTTCGAGCTGCTTGACGACCCGCGGGGTGAATCCGCGGCTCACGAGCTGGCGGAGCCGGGTGTGCTCGGGCGCATCGAGATTGATGAGCATAGCGGCCTGTTTGAGCCGGGTCTCCTCGTCGAACTCGTCGATCTGCGTGGTACCGAGCGCGGAGGAGAAGGTGGCGCTGTCGCGGGAGACCGCCGTGACGTCGGCGTGCCGGGTGAGCGCCCAGTAGCCGGGACCGTCGTCCTCCGGCTGCCAGTACACCGGACATCGCCGGCGGATGTCGTCGAACGCGTCGTGCGGCATTTCCTTCGCGTAGACGTCCGGGTTCTTGAGATCGGTGCGTGACGCCGTCATGGGGGTTACCTCGGGTGTCGTGGAAGCAAGAAACGAATGGCTCTCGTTTACAAACTACTCACATTCGTTTGGAATGGAAGACCCCTAAGATCGCTTTATGGCACGTGACAACGAACGCCCCGTCCGGCGCCGTACGCTCACCCGTGACAAGGTGATCGACGCCGCGCTCGCCCTCGTGGACGAACACGGATGGCAGCAGTTGACGATGAGCACCCTGGCGGCTCGTGTGGGTGTAGTGGGCGCGTCGCTGTACAACCATGTGCGCGGCCTCGACGACGTCCGGTCCGAGGTTCAGATCCGGACGATGATCGCCCTCGGCGACCGGCTGCGCGAAGAAGCCATGGGCCGCAGTGGAATCGACGGACTGCGGCACCTCATCGCGACCTATCGGTCGTGGACGGTCGCGAATCACCGCCGCTACGAGGCCCTCACCGCCGCTCCGATCGACCGCGACGCACTCATCACCTCGGCGCTCGACGCGAACAGCGCTCTGCGCGCGATGCTCGTCTCGTGCGGTGTCCCAGAGGAGGATTCGCTCGATACCGCGGTCGCGCTGTTCGCCGCGGTGCACGGTTTCGCGATGATCGAGGGCACCGGCTTCCTCGGCGACGAGATGGATCTCGACCGCATCTTCGACAAGGTGGTGGACAGCGCGCTCGCGTCGATCACCGCGTCACCGTCCCGCGACTGACCCCTGCTACCCTCCGACGAATCCCGCGATCTCTTCGATCGTCCACGGCGGCTCGGCCCTGTGGTCGCGCCACGCCAGCAGGCTCGGCTGCGGCCGCGGGAAGCGCCCGACGAAACACCCCGAGCCGGCGAAGATCTCGCCGGTGACCCCCGCCGACCGCTCGTCGACGAGATACGCGTAGAGCCGGGCGACGTACTCGGGCGGCGCCGGGTCGAGCGAGCCCTGATAACTCACGTCGTCGAGCAGGCCCCGGCGGTGGAGCTGCTCGATCTGCCGTTCGTACTCGTCGCCCGTCGACAGCCGCGTCCGCGCCCCCGGGCACACCGCATTGGCCCGGACCCCGTGTTCACGCAACTCCGCGGCGATCGCCAGGGTGAGACTGTTGACCGCACCCTTTCCCGCCGGGTAGCCGGTACCGCCGTAGTCACCGAGGAAGGCGAACGAACTCGTGTTGACGACGGCGCCGCCGCCGCGCGCCACGAGGTGCGGCGCGACGGTGCGGCAGGTCCGGAACGTGCCGGTCAGGTGGGCGTCGAGCAGTTCGTGCCACTGCTCGTCGGTCACCGACAGGATCGACGAGCCGGCGGGTTCGGCGATGCCGGCACAGTTGATCAGGGCATCGACGTCGCCGAACTCGTCGAGCGCGGCGGCCAGTAGCGTCTCTGCCACGCCCGGCGCCGCGGCCGATCCGGCGACCCCGACAGCGCGCCCACCTGCGGCTTCGATCTCCGCGACCGTGTCGTGCACCGCGTCTTCGGCGCGCCCGTTGACCACCACGGCGGTGCCCGCGGCCGCCAGTTCGAGTGCCACAGCCCGGCCGATCCCCCGGCTCGCTCCGGTCACGATCGCCGCCCGATCCGCCATCCCGCCCCCTCCCGTCCGGCGCGATATTGCACCGCGCATCTGTCCGAACTATAGTCCAGACAAGTGTCCAGATTATGAGGACCGTCACACGCTCCACGTCGACCGACGTCTGCCACCGAACCGCCAGAACGGGAGCACCACACATGGCCCTGCGCCCCAGGAACAGCCCGACCGACAGCACTCCCCTGCTGATCGACGGCAAACTCGTCCCCGGCTCCGGGGGCACCTTCGAGACCCGCGATCCCGCGACCGAGGAAACGCTCGGCCACGCCGCCGACGGCACCGCCACCGACATGGACGCGGCCATCGCCGCCGCCCGGGATGCCTTCGACACCACCGACTGGTCCCGCGACCACGCCTTCCGCGCCCGCTGCCTGCGCCAGTTGCGCGACGCACTACGCGGGCACATCGAGGAACTGCGCGAGATCACCATCGCCGAGGTCGGCGCGCCCCGATTCCTCACCTCCGCAGCACATCTCGAAGGCCCGGTCGACGACCTGTTGTGGTTCGCCGATCTCGCCGAGAAGTACGAGTGGAAGCAGGATCTCGGCGACGCGAGCCCCATGGGCATCCCGACGCACCGCTACCTGCTGAAGGAAGCGGTCGGTGTCGTCGGCGCGATCACCCCGTGGAACTTCCCGCACCAGATCAACTTCGCCAAGATCGGTCCCGCGCTCGCCGCCGGCAACACCGTCGTCCTCAAGCCCGCACCCGACACCCCGTGGTGCGCAGCGCTGGTCGGCAGGATCATCGCCGAGGAGACCGACATCCCGCCGGGCGTGGTGAACATCGTGACGTCGAGCGACCATTCCGTCGGCGCCCAGCTCGCTGCCGACCCGCGCGTCGACCTCGTCTCCTTCACCGGCTCGACCGCGACCGGCAAGGCCGTGATGCGCGCGGCCGCCGAGACGCTCAAGAAGGTCTTCCTCGAACTCGGCGGCAAGTCCGCCTTCGTGGTCCTCGACGACGCCGACCTGAACGGCGCCTGCTCGATCGCCGCGTTCACCGTGTGCACGCACGCCGGGCAGGGCTGCGCGATCACCACCCGTCTCGTCGTCCCCCGCGAACGCTACGACGAGGCCGTCGAACTCACCGCGAAAGCGCTGCGCGGCATTCGCCCGGGCAATCCGAACGAACCCGGAACTGTGTGCGGGCCACTGATTTCCGCTCGGCAGCGTGACCGCGTCGAGGGCTATCTGAAACTGGCGGTCGAGGAGGGCGGCACGATCGTCGCCGGCGGTGGCCGTCCCGCCGAGCACGACAAGGGCTTCTTCGTCGAACCCACCCTGATCGCGGGCCTGGACAACAACGCCCGCGTCGCCCAGGAGGAGATCTTCGGTCCCGTCCTGGTGATCCTGCCGCACGACGGCGACGACGACGCCGTGCGCATTGCCAACGACTCCCCCTACGGCCTGTCCGGCTCGGTATGGGGCACCGACCCCGACCGCGTCGCCCGTGTCGTCGCCGGGATCCGCACCGGCACCCTCGGTGTCAACGGCGGCATCTGGTACGCCGCCGACGCGCCCTTCGGCGGCTACAAGCAATCCGGAATCGGCCGTGAAATGGGTGTGGCCGGCTTCGAGGAATACCTGGAGACCAAGCTCGTCGCGGAACCCGCGGCGTCCTAGAAAGGTTCACGACATGGGACGTTTCACCGATCGAACCGCCATCGTCACCGGTGGCGCGCAGGGAATCGGCGAGGCCTACGCCCGAGCGCTCGCCACCGAGGGCGCGAACGTTGTGGTCGCCGACCTCAACGCCGAGGCCGGTGAACAGGTTGCCAAACAGATCGTCGCGGACGGCGGCAGTGCCGTCTTCCTGCCCGTCGACGTCGCCGACCCGGACTCGGCCACCGAACTCGCCGCCAGGACCGTCGAGACCTACGGCGGGATCGACCATCTGGTCAACAACGCCGCGATCTACGGCGGCATGAAACTGGACCTGCTGCTCACGGTGCCGTGGGACTACTACAAGAAGTTCATGAGCGTGAACCTCGACGGCGCACTCAACGTCACGCGCGCCGTGTGGCCGCACATGAGGAAGAAGGGCGGCTCGATCGTCAACCAGTCGTCGACCGCCGCGTGGCTCTACTCGGGGTTCTACGGCCTGGCAAAGGTCGGCGTCAACGGTCTGACCCAGCAGCTCGCGGTCGAACTCGGCGGCAACAACATTCGCATCAACGCGATCGCCCCCGGACCGATCGACACCGAGGCCACCCGCACCGTCACGCCCGGCAACATGGTGGCGGACATGGTCGGCAGGCTCCCGCTCAAGCGGATGGGCACGCCCGAGGACCTGGTGGGCATGTGCCTGTTCCTGCTGTCCGACGAGGCCGGCTGGGTGACGGGGCAGATCTTCAACGTCGACGGCGGGCAGGTGATCCGGTCGTGACCGCGCCTTCCGACGTGTCCGTCGGCTACATCGGCCTGGGCAACATGGGTGCGCCGATGGCCAAGCGGCTCCTCGACTGGCCCGGTGGACTGACGGTGCTCGATATGCGCCCCGAGGCCGTCGAACCGTTCACCGCGGCCGGCGCGACCGCCGCCGGAAGTGCTGCGGAACTGGCCGCCACGTGCGACGTCGTCTCCGTGACGGTGCTCGACGACGCGCAGGTGCGCGAGGTCGTCGCCGGACCCGACGGCCTGCTGTCGACCGCGCGGCCCGGCACCGTCGTCGCCGTGCACTCGACGATCTCCGACACCACCGCCGTCGACCTCGCCGCGGTCTGCGCCGAGCGGGGCGTCCATCTGGTCGATGCTCCGGTCTCCGGTGGGGCGGTCGGTGCCGCGAAGGGCACACTGGCCGTGATGGTCGGCGCGGACGAAGAGGCGTTCGCGAAGGTCCGCGAGCCGTTCGGCGCCTGGGCCGGTCTCGTCGTCCACGCCGGTCCGGTCGGAGCGGGAACGCGAATGAAGCTGGCGCGCAACCTGTTGCACTTCATCTCGTTCAACGCGGCCGCGGAAGCCCAGCGGCTGGCCGAGGCCGCCGGGCTCGACATCACCGCACTCGGCAAGGTGGTGCGGCACACCGACACGATCACCGGCGGAGCCGGAGCGATCATGTTGCGCGACACCACCGCTGCGCTGGCACCGGACGATCCGTGGTTCCCGATCCTCGCGCACGCGCGGTCGCTCGGCGAGAAGGACCTGACGCTGGCGCTGGAGCTGGGCGAGCGGCTCGGCGTCGACCTGCCGCTCGGCACCCGGGCACTCGCCGATCTCGGCACCGGGCTCGGTGTCGGTCCCGGCGAACTGGCACAACAACGTTCGACGAAGGAGAACGCGTGACCGACGAACGACGACAGCGGGGCCTCGACATGATGTCGAAGGTCTACGGCTGGGAGATGCAGGACGGGCCCGGCGACCACTTCGCCTACACCGCCGATCACCTGTTCGGGGAGATCTGGACCCGCCCCGGATTGAGCATCCGGGACCGTCGGCTGCTGCTACTGGGTGCGCTGACCGCGCAAGGCCTGACCGACATTGCCGAGATCCAGATCAACGCGGCGCTGCAGAACGAGGAACTCGACGAAGAGCAGCTGCGGGAGATCGCCCTGTTCCTGTGCCACTACGTCGGCTGGCCGCTCGGCACCAAGCTCGACACGACCGTCGGCAAGGTGCTGCATCAGCGCAGGGCCGCCGCGCGCTCGTGATCGCCACGCCCACCGATTCCTGGACCCGGAACCGGTGGGCGTTTCACGCGGAATCGATGGGCGTTTCACGCGGAATCGATGGGCGTTTCACGCGGAATCGATGGGCGTTTCACGCCGCGGGACCGCGACGACGCCGCTAGGCTCGCCGACATGACGGGCATTCCGGTGAATGTGGACAACTTCGTTCGTGCGGAAACGGATCGAATGTTCTCCGACCTCCAGCGGGACTGCGGCGGAGTCAACGTGCTGCGCCACAATCGCGAAGCGGCGTCGGTCGAACACCAGACGGTGATCCGGCTGAACCGCGACACCCTTTACAGCTTCGCGGTCGTCGACGTCTCGGCCGGTGCGGTCGTCACCGTTCCCGACTGCGGCCGCCGGTACGCCTCGGTGATGGTCGTCGACCAGGACCACTACGTGAACCGGATCCTGCACGATGCCGGCGAACACCGTCTCGATCCCGGCGACTTCCCCACGTCGTATGTCACCGTCGCGGTCCGGATCCTGGCCGATCCGGCCGACGCGGACGATGTGCGTGCGGCGACCGAACTCCAGGACCGGTTCCGCATCGATGCGGGCTCGACGGTCGCGTTCACGTCTCCCGGGTACGACACCGCAAGCCTCGATGCGACCCGCACTGCGCTGCTCGATCTGGCGCGCGGACTCACGGCGTTCGATCGGACGTTCGGCCGCAAGGACCAGGTCGACCCCGTGCGCCACCTCATCGGTACCGCCGCCGGATGGGGTGGGCTCCCGACCGAGGAGGCCACCTACATCGGTGTCGACCCGGGACTGCCGGTCGGCGAGTACGAGCTGACGGTGCGCGATGTACCCGTCGACGGATTCTGGTCCCTGTCGGTGTACAACGCGAAGGGATACTTCGAACCCAACGACCGCGGCGTCTACAGCGTCAACAACATCACCGCCGTCCCGAACGACGACGGCTCGGTCACCGTCCGGTTCGGCGGTACCGACGGTGCTCCCAACAGCATTCCGATCACCGAGGGCTGGAACTACCTCGTGCGGCTCTACCGGCCGCGGCCGGAAATCCTCGACGGGAGTTGGAGGTTCCCCTCCCTCACTCCCTAGTCGCGGGGGCGAGCCGGGCGGTACCGGATTCCGCTTCCGATGATCTCGGGACGGTGGTTCCGCGGCGCCGCTCCCGTCGGTAGTGTGAGCCACCGAACAGCAATCCAGCGAACGGAGACTGTGCCGATGACCCGCACCACGCTGCCCCGCGAGATGGTCGAACTTGCCGAGGCGACACCGGGTTTCATGCCGGAGGACGAGGGCACGGCGCTGCACGACGCGGCGGTGCGGTATCTCGGCGATGGGGTGGGTGTCGAGATCGGCACCTACTGCGGGCGCTCGACGGTGTACCTCGGTGCGGCCGCGAAGGCGACCGGCGGAACGATCGTCACCGTCGACCACCACCACGGGTCGGAAGAACACCAGCCCGGCTGGGAGTACCACGACGAGACACTCGTCGACCCCCACACCGGCCTGCTCGACACGGCCGGACGACTCCGACACACCCTCGCCGATGCCGACCTCGAAACGCACGTGGTCGCGGTGATCGGCGCCTCCGCGCAGGTCGCCGGGTTCTGGCGCACCCCGGCGTCGTTCGTGTTCGTCGACGGCGGTCACAGCAGCGCGGCCGCGCAGGCCGACTACGAGGGCTGGGCGCGGTGGGTGCGCGTCGGCGGCGCCCTGATCATCCACGACGTGTTCCCCGACCCCGCCGACGGCGGTCGTCCCCCGTACGAGATCTACTGCCGCGCACTCGACAGCGGCGAGTTCACCGAGGTGTCGGTGACGGGGTCGCTGCGAGTTCTCGAACGCACGGGCGGCACGGTCGGGGTCCTGCCGGGCGCGTGACCGTCCGCCGTCGAGAAAGTCAGCCGCGCGGGGCATACACCGCGCGGCGGACTTTTCCGTCGGCCGGTGTCGGACTCGGCTGCTGTCAGACGCGGACGCCGCAGCCTTCGCTGCAGCGGTCGGCACCCACCAGTTCCGCAGGCGCCGCCGCGTCACGGAACAGTCCGCTGCCACCGGTGGTGCGGGAGAGCGCGTCGGCGGCGAGAACCACCGCGGCGCTCGTCCACGAACTCTTCTCCACCGGCCAGCGTTTGCCGTCACTGAAAACCAGTCCGGTCCAGTACGATCCGTCCGGATCGCGCAGGTGCTGCATCGCCGCGAACAGTTCCTTTGCGCGCGTGTTGCTTCCGAGCGCGTCGAGGGCCAGGACCAGCTCACACGTCTCGGCGCCCGTCACCCACGGTTTGTGATCGACGCACCGGATGCCCAGCCCGTCCACCACGAAGTCGTTCCAGCGTTCCCGGATGCGTTCGTGCGCAACGGTTCCACGGACGGCTCCCCCAAGGACCGGGTAGTACCAGTCCATGGAGTATTCCGGTTTGGGGGTGAACACCTCCGGGTGCCGCCGCAGCGCGTGCCCGAGCCGGTACAGCGCGAACTCCCACTCCGGCTGCGGATCACCCACGACCTCCGCAAGACGCAACGCGCACCGGAAACCGTGATGGATGCTCGAACACCCGGTGAGGAGGGCTTCCTCCGCGATACCGGATTCGTTTCGAGCCCAGAAGATCTCACCGCCGGGCGCCTGCATGGACAGCACATGTTCGAGTGCGGCCTTCACCGTCGGCCACATGCGCTCGACGAACCGCACGTCGCCGGTGGCGAGATGGTGATGCCACACCCCGACTGCGATGTACGCCGCGAAATTACTGTCGGAGTCGGCGTTTTCGATCGTGTCGCCGCGGAACTGCATCGGCCACGACCCGTCCGCGCGCTGGGTGCGCCGCGACCACTCGAACGCGGCCTCGGCCTCCTCGCGCAGTCCGGTCACGGTCAGCGCCATCGCGGATTCGATGTGGTCCCACGGATCGGTGTGCCCGCCCGGGAACCACGGGATCGCTCCCGAGGACTGCTGCATGTCGGCGATGGCGTGCCCGGTGCGGAGGCACTCCTGGGCGGAGAGCACGCCCGGCACCGACGGAACCGCTGGTGCGCCCCTGTCAGCGCGCCGCAACGGGGACTACCGGCTTCTCGACGTAGAAGACCACGCTCTTTCCCATGATCGGATCGAGGACCGATTCGAGGGTGCGGGTCAGCCACGGTTTGTGCATCAGATCCCACACGAGCAGCTTGTGATACGCCTTCGTCAGCACGTGATCGTCGTTGTCGACGCCGACCGCGCACTTGAGCCACCAGTACGGCGCGTGCAGGGCGTGCGCGTGGTCGCGACCGCGGATCTTCAGGCCGGCCGCGGTGAGCTTGGCGGCGAGTTCGTCGGCCTTGTAGATGCGAATGTGTCCACCCTCGACCTCGTGATAGGCATCGGACAGTGCCCAGCAGATCTTCTCGGGGAACCAGCGCGGCACCGTGATCGCCGCGACCCCGCCCGGCTTGAGCACGCGGGTGAACTCCTCGATCGCGCGCACGTCCTGCGGCACGTGCTCGAGCACCTCGGAGATGAGCACCACATCGAACGTCTCGTCGTCGTAAGGCAGTTCGAGCGCGTCACCCACTTCGGCGCGCGCGCGTGCCCCGGCGGGGACCTCGCCCTCGAGCTCCATCGCCGCGAACATCTCGGCGACCGCTTTCATGTCGTCCGCGCTCCGGTCGAACGCGACGACGTCCGCCCCGCGCCGGTACAGCTCGAAGGAGTGCCGGCCGGCGCCCGCGCCGATATCGATGGCGCGGTGGCCGGGCGCAACTCCGAGACGGTCGAAATCGACGGTCAGCATCAGTGGTTCGCCTTTCGTGTCTGCGCTGCGATCGCGTCGTCGTAGACGCATGCGGTCTGTGCGGCCACTGCCGACCAGCTGTACCGGTCGAGGACCCGTTGCCGGGCCGCCGCACCGAGCCGGTCCCGTTCGGCCGGGTCGTCGAAGAGCGCCGCGAGCGCTGCCGCGAGTTTCTCGCCGTCGCCGGGGGGAACGAGCACACCGGCATCGCCGACGACCTCGGGGATCGCGCCTGCGCGGCTCGCGACGAGCGGTGTCCCGCATGCCATGGCCTCCACCGCGGGCAGTGAGAAACCTTCGTAGAGCGACGGGACCGCGGCGATCTCCGCGGAACCGAGGAGCGCGGCGAGCTCGGCGTCGCCGATGCCCGACACGGTGCGCACGATGTCCCCGATGCCGAGTTCGTCGATGAGCCGGGCGGTCACACCGCCTTCGGCGAGCTTCGAGACGAGCACCAGTTCGACGGTCCGCTCGGTCCGCAGCTTGGCGACGGCGCCGAGCAGCGTCGACACGCCCTTGAGCGGTGCGTCGGCGCTCGCCACGCACACGATGCGTCCCGGCACCCGGGCGCCGGCGGGAGGGGCGAACAGTTCGGTGTCGACGCCGAGCGGGATCGTGTGCAGACTTTCCCGGTCGACGTCGAACGCCGTGCGGATGTCGTCCGCCGAGGACTCGGACACGGTGAGCAGCGTTCCGATCCGGCGGGCGACCCGTGCCTGCATGCGCAGGAAGCCGTACCAGCGGCGCAGGGTCAGTTTGCGGCGCCACGTGGTGGCCTGCGCGAGATCGAGTTCGCGGTCGCGGGTGATGGGATGGTGGATCGTCGCGACGAGGGGAAGTCCGGCGTCGGCGATGCGGAGCAACCCGTACCCGAGGCACTGGTTGTCGTGCACGACGTCGAATTCGCCGGCCCGTGCGCGAAGGAGCTTCGCCGCCCGCAGGCTGAACGTGAGCGGCTCGGGGAAGCCCGCGGTCCACATCGTCGCGACCTCCAGGACGTCGACGAGGTCGCGGAACTCCCGGGGTTTCGGGGTGCGGAAGGGGTCGTCGTCGCGGTAGAGGTCGAGGCTGGGGACCTTCGTGAGGGTGACGCCGGGATCGAGCTCCGGGTAGGGCTGGCCCGAGAACACTTCGACGTCGTGCCCGAGGGCGGCGAGTTCTCGGCTCAGGTGCCGGACGTAGACGCCCTGGCCGCCGCAGTGCGGCTTACTCCGGTACGACAGGAGAGCAATTCGCACGGTCACCTCGTTCCTCGTCGCCGGCGGCGTCCGACCAAGATCGCACCACTCTAGAACATGTTCTTGTTCGAGGTCACGACACTGGGACCGCCCGGATACTTTCGGAAGATCAGTAACGGTATACGACGAAGGCCCGGTATCTCATCGATACCGGGCCTTCGCCTGAAGCGACCCTGACGGGACTCGAACCCGCGACCTCCGCCGTGACAGGGCGGCGCGCTAACCAACTGCGCCACAGGGCCATGAAAGAACCCTGACGGATTCTCACAGCAGGACCCACCGCGAACGGTGGGTCCGAAGTATGAAGTTATATGGTGGCCAGGGCCGGGATCGAACCGGCGACCTTCCGCTTTTCAGGCGGACGCTCGTACCAACTGAGCTACCTGGCCGGGACGGCACCCGAACCGAATGCCGATCGCATATTCTCTGCGACCCTGACGGGACTCGAACCCGCGACCTCCGCCGTGACAGGGCGGCGCGCTAACCAACTGCGCCACAGGGCCAGAACATTCTTCACTTGTACTGCACCCTCCGGTGTACACCGAAGAGTACCCCCTACGGGATTCGAACCCGCGCTACCGCCTTGAAAGGGCGGCGTCCTAGGCCGCTAGACGAAGGGGGCCCAGACCGGATTGCTCCGACCCGCACCCTCAACGGCGTTCGTGTTCCGTTGGGAGCTTGGATAGCTTAGGACACCGCTTTCCCGATTCACAAATCAGCAGGTCACAGGCTCTATTGCGGGGGATTCGCCGCGGCCGGCCAACCCTCCCGGCGCCACCGGTCGAGCCATTCCTGCGACGCCATCGCCTCGAGCGGGACCTCCAGGCACATCTCGAACCGCGCGCGTACGTCGACATCGGAAGACGTCAGGTCGGTCATGTACCGCTGTCCCGCCAGCGCCGCACTGATCACCTCGACGAAGCGCCGGATGTCGGCGCCCGGCCGGAACAGCCCCTCGCGCTGCGCCTCCTCCGCGAGGCGATACCCGGCCGTTCCCCACACGGAGCCGCCCCGCAACCGCGCCTCGGATTCGAACTCCGGCTCGATCACGAGCTTGAACTCGGCGCGGATGATGACGTCCCGCTGCAGGGCGTCCGCGAGTTCGGTGACCATTCCGTGCAATCGTTCGAACGGATCGAGCCCGGGAGCCTGCACCCACCGGTCGACGAGCGTTCGGTATCGCGCGAGCCCTTCCTCGAGCACGGCACGGGCGAGCGCTTCCTTCGAGTCGAAGTGGAAGTACATCGCGCCCTTGGTGGCGTTCGAATGCTCGAGAATCGTGTTGATCGACGCCGCCGCGTAGCCGCGCTTGGAGAACTCCGCCGCAGCGGATTCCACGATCGCTGCCCGCGTGCGCCTCGCGCGTTCCTGTTGAGGTGCCATGGGGTGAAGCCTCCGAACCTGACCGCCCCCTCAATAGTCTGCCCCCGCGGACAACTGTAGACGTCCTCCGGATATCGCCGCCGCACCCGCGCGTAGCAGCGCAAACGGTCCCCCACGGTGGCGCTGGAAGAACACACCGGGTGGTACGATCTTCTACGGCTCGGGTGCGACGCAGGGGGTGAGCATCCGAGCCACCGAGAGAGTTTCGGTTCCCGGATACCCCCGCGCGGCACTCTGTGGTTACACTGTGCGCCCACGCCCCTATAGCTCAGTTGGTAGAGCTACGGACTTTTAATCCGCAGGTCGTAGGTTCGAGCCCTACTGGGGGCACCGAGACGTGGCGGGCTGATCCGATCAGTCCGCCGCGTCGGACTTTCTCCGCTGCTCCAGCTCCCGCGCTTCCCGCTCGGCTGCCGCTTCCTTCTCGGCGCGCTGCAGTTCCAGTTCGCCGCGTGCGCGGCGCAGTTCCTCACCGCGCTTGCGGTGACGCATGCTCACGACGGCGGCGATCACGAACACCAGGGACCCGAGGACCGCACCGATGAGAGACGCACCCCGGAAGCCGGGACCGTCCACATCGAGAATGCGCTCACCCGCGTGGGCTGCGTTGCCGCCACCGAGCACGATGCTCAAGGTCATCAGATTCGGCACGGCGACCAGGAGCGCGACGATCGCGAGCACGATCTGCAGCCCGCGGTGATACCGCCAGTCGCGCACGCGCCACACCCACGACAACAACGCCAGCGGCACGAACGTGCACAGGAAGCCGAACATCAGGCCCCACAACGTTCCCCGCACCATCCCACCGTCGGCGAGGCCCGCGATCCGCTGGGCCCACCAGCGGGGCACGAACGCCGCGAGGACGAAGTAGAGGACGACCAAGGCCACCAGCCCCAGCAACACCCACGCGGTCCTCTTCACCCACTTCGGCGCGCCGGTCCGGGCGACCCCGGATTCGAGCGTCTCGTCCGACATGTCGCACCTTCCCTCTGTCCGTTTCGTGCGTATTCCACCCTACGGATCGCGGCACGGCCCCGCCTTTCATCCGGGAATCGGCGCCGAATTTGGATACCGTGTGGTCGCTCACGGAAACGATCCGACGATCGATGGGAGTGGCATGCGGAGTTTCGTCGACCTTGGTCTGTTCCTGTCCGCAATCGCAGTGGGGATCGGGACGTTCCTTCCCGTCGTCGGAGGCGTGCGGGCAACCGAGATTCCACTCGCCTCGCTGCGGGACGGTTTCGAGGGAGGCGAACTGAGCGCGCTCGCCGGCCCCGATCTGCCGTTGCACCTGTCCCTCGCATTGCCGTTGGCCGCAGCCGCGATCCTGCTGCTGGTCGCGGCACTGTTCGACTCGGTCGCGGCCGCGTGGGCCGGCGCGATCCTCGGCACCGCGGTCGTCGTCGTGCTGGCGGTGCGGGTGCAGCAGTCGTTCGGCGAGTACATCCGGGACAACCACAGCACCGTGCTCACGAACCAGAACGGATTCGTCCTGCTCCTGAGCGGAACCGTGGTCGCACTGCTGTGCGGCCTGCTCTCCGTGCGCAGGCCCACAGCGCAGTCCGGCGTGTGATCGAGAACGGACATTCGGCACACGAACGACGCGCGCCGAATTTGCACGGTTGACGGGGAACGACTGGTTAGGCTTCGCCACAACGGGCAAATCGCATCCTGGAGCGCCCCTTACCCAGACAGGTTCTCATGGCAACTCTCGACGACCTTCTCTCCCAGATTCCTGTCGCTCAGATCGCGGAGCGGCTCGGCGTGGACCAGCAGACCGCGGAGACGGCCGTGCGCGCCGCACTGCCGACCCTCGTCGGTGGTCTCGACGCCAACGCGAAGGATCCGGCCGGTGCCGCCTCGCTGCTCTCCGCCCTGGACAACCACTCCGGTGACCTCGTCGAGGGCGGCGTGAACGTGGCCGACGTGGACACCGAGGACGGCAGCAAGATCGTCGCCAACGTGTTCGGTGAAAACAAGGACCAGGTCATCAGCACCCTCGGCGGCGTCAACGGCACCGGTGGCAACGAACTGGTCGCCAAGCTCCTGCCGATCCTCGCGCCGATCGTGCTGTCGTTCATCGCCAAGCAGCTCACCGGCGGCGGACAGGGCGCGACCACGGCGACGGCATCGGCTCCGAGCCAGGGCGGCCTCGGCGATCTGCTGGGCGGTCTCCTCGGCAGCGCGGCGGGCGGTTCCGGCGGTGCAGGCGCACTCGGCGACGTTCTCGGCAGTGTGCTGGGCGGCAACGCCGGTGGCGGACTCGGTGGCCTGCTGGGCGGTCTGCTCGGCGGCGGCAAGCGCTGACAACACCTCCACTCGGGGCGGCGACATTGCGATGTCGCCGCCCCGAGTCGTGTCACGGCTCGACTTTCGTGCGTTCCGTGCATCACCGTGCGTCGTGGTCGGGATCGCCCACAGGAGCCTGTACCGTGTCCCACGGCACGTGATGTGATCTGAAGCACTCGTCCGAAACGACGAGATGCGCGCCACCGATCGTGCCTACAGTTCGTCCGAACGCAACCTACGGTGCCGTAGGCTGGAGTGCGTCAATCAACCACGGAGGGAAATCGGAATGACGCGAGTCATGACTCAGCTGGAGCTACTGCGCGAGCTGGAGCCCGTAGCGGAGGCGAACGTCAACCGACACCTCTCCATGGCGCGCGACTGGCACCCCCACGACTACGTGCCGTGGGACGAGGGCCGCAACTTCGCGGCCATGGGCGGCGTGGACTGGGACCCGGAGCAGTCGCGGCTCGGTGAGGTCGCCAAGGCGGCGATGATCACGAACCTGCTGACCGAGGACAACCTGCCGTCCTATCACCGCGAGATCGCCGAGAACTTCTCCCGCGACGGCGCCTGGGGTACGTGGGTCGGCCGTTGGACCGCCGAGGAGAACCGGCACGGCATCGTCATGCGCGACTACCTGGTCGTGACCCGCGGTGTCGACCCGGTCGCGCTCGAGAACGCCCGCATGGAACACATGACCAACGGATTCTCCTCGCCCGGCGACACCGGAATGCTGCACTCGGTCGCGTACGTGACGTTCCAGGAACTGGCCACCCGGGTCTCGCACCGCAACACCGGCAAGGCGTGCGACGAGCCGATCGCCGACAAGATGCTCCAGCGCATCGCAGCGGACGAGAACCTGCACATGATCTTCTACCGCAACATCTGCGAGGCCGCACTCGACGTCGCGCCCGTCCAGACACTGCAGGCGATCACCCAGGTTCTGAAGAACTTCCAGATGCCCGGTGCGGGAATGCCGAACTTCCGCCGCAACGGCGTGCTCATGGCCAAGCACGGCATCTACGACCTGCGCCAGCACCTGGACGAGGTCGTCCAGCCGGTGCTGCGCAAGTGGAACATCTTCGAGCGCGACTTCGGGGCCGACGGCGCCGAGACCCTCGACGAGCTGGGCACGTTCCTCGAAGAACTGGAACGTCAGGCCGTGAAGTTCGAGGAGATGCGCGACCGCTCGCTGGCCCGTGAGGCCGCGCGCCGCGGACGCGTCGAAGCCGCGGTCTGACCGCGGCGATTCCGTGCCGGTGGCGTCCACCGGATATCCTGTGCCCGGCACCGAACGATTTCGGCGCCGGGCACAGTTGCTCAGTTCGGGCGGAATCTCGCCCCTGCTTCCGACATCGTTTCTTTCCGAGGTTTGCATGTCCCGCCTTCGCATCGGCTCGCTCGAACTCGACAGTCCGGTCGTGCTGGCCCCGATGGCCGGGGTCACCAACGTCGCGTTCCGCACCCTGTGCCGTGAACTCGAGCTCGAACGCGCCGGCAGCACGTCGGGCCTGTACGTGTGCGAGATGGTGACCGCCCGCGCGCTCGTCGAACGCCATCCCGTGACGATGCACATGACGACCTTCGGTCCCACCGAAACGCCGCGGTCGCTGCAGCTCTACACGGTCGACCCCGACATCACGTACGCCGCGGCGAAGATGATCGTCGACGAGAATCTCGCCGACCACATCGACATGAACTTCGGCTGCCCCGTCCCGAAGGTGACCCGCAAGGGCGGCGGTTCCGCGCTGCCGTACAAGCGCCGCCTGTTCGGCCAGATCGTCGCGGCCGCGGTCCGGGCGACCGAGGGCACCGACATCCCCGTGACCGTCAAGTTCCGCATCGGCATCGACGACGAGCATCACACCCATCTCGACGCCGGACGCATCGCCGCGGCCGAGGGCGCCGCCGCGGTGGCCCTGCACGCCCGCACCGCGGCCCAGCGCTACTCCGGCACCGCCGACTGGAACGAGATCGCGCGCCTCAAGGAACACGTCACCGGTGTGCCGGTGCTCGGCAACGGCGACATCTTCGACGCCACCGACGCCGCGAAGATGATGGAGCAGACCGGATGCGACGGCGTCGTCGTCGGCCGCGGCTGCCTCGGTCGCCCGTGGTTGTTCGCGGAGCTGTCGGCCGCACTGAACGGCCGGGAGATCCCCACTCCCCCGACGCTCGGGGAGGTCGCGCAGATCATGCGGCGTCATGCCCGGCTGCTCGCCGATCACCACGGTGAGGACAAGGGCATGCGGGAGATCCGCAAGCACATCGCCTGGTACATGCGCGGGTTCCCCGCCGGATCCGATCTGCGCAACGGGCTCGCGCGCGTCTCGAGCCTCGCCGAACTCGACGACCTGCTCGGTCGCCTCGATCCCGACGTGCCGTTCCCGAAGGACGCCGAAGGGCCCCGCGGCCGCCAGGGTTCGCCCAGTGCGGTGGCCCTGCCCGACGGATGGCTCGACGACCCCGAGGACACCCTGGTGCCCGCCGGTGCCGACATGATGCATTCGGGCGGCTAGATCGCACAGGCGCATACCGGCACCTGACGCGCCGGACCGGCGAAGATACCGAGCATTCCGTCGGACATCTCGATGCAATACTCGTCGGTCAGTATCATGACGGGGTCGCCGACACGGCGGATGCAACGAGAAGCGGGACATCCGCGGAGAGGCGAGGGATCGGTGGGTGAGGAGCACGACTCGGGCCTGCCCGACTCTCGCGCTCCCTGGGAACGTCCGATCGCGCACACCGGCCGCGTGGAGCGACAGGACCCCGACCAGCCGCATCGACGGCACAGCGCTCCCGAGGCGACGTCCCGCCGAACCGAAGGCCGCAACCGCAGGGCCGCGCAGCCCGGCGATTCCGAGCAGCTCACCGTCGCCGACCTGATGAACAAGGTGGGCCGCGACAGCGCCCCCGTGGAACGCCGCGAGCAGGCCGCTCCCCCACCCGATCGGACACCTGCGCCGACACCCCCGCCGACACCACCTGCGCCGATGCCACCCGTGGCCCGACGCGAACCGCCGGCGCCGGTACCGCCCCCGGTTCCGCCGGCACCGCCCGTGCGGTCGATGCCCGTGTCCCGGCCGGTTCCGCCTGCCCGGCCCGCACCGTCGCCGCCGGAGTCGGCCGCCGAACAGACCCGGATCGCAGAACCACCCCGGGTTCCCGAACCAGCCCGGGGTGCCGCCCAGCCCCGGGCCGAGAGACCACCGGTCGTCGAACCACCGCGGGTCACCGCGACGACGCTGCCACCCCCGCGCCGACCGCGCAGCGAACCGGTGGCTCCGGACGACGAACCGACCGTGCAGATCGAGGCGGTGGCTCCGGGCGAGTCCGTCGAGCCCCCGGAACAGCCGGAGGAACGCACAGGCGCGGACACACGGAAGCCGCCGGGCAGGACCGACGGGCTCAGCCGGCTCGCGCTCAGCAAACGCAGACGCAGGTCCCGGCTCGCAGCTCTGGGCCGGACAGGAGTTGCCCTCGCGTCGGTGCTGACCTTGGTCGGCACCGGCGGCATCTGGGGCTACATGCGGTCCACCGAGGCAGGCTTCTCCCAGATCGCCGCGCTGGACACCGAGTCCACCGACATCGTCGACCCGGTCGGGCAGACCGGCGACGAGACCTACCTGATCGTCGGTACCGACACCCGGGCCGGGGCGAGCGGCTCGATCGGCGCCGGCACGGTGGAGGACGCGGAGGGTGCACGTGCCGACACCGTCATCCTCGTCAACATCCCTGCGGATCGCAGCCGGGTCGTCGCGGTGTCGTTCCCCCGCGACCTCGATGTGGAACGTCCCGTGTGCCGCGGCTGGGACAGCGTCACCGGCGACTACTCGACCGACATCTATCCGGAGGCCGAGGGCGACAAACTCAACGCGACCTACGCGCTGGGCGGACCGAAGTGCCTGGTGAAGGTGATCCAGAAGATGTCCGGTCTGAAGATCGGACATTTCGTGGGGATCGACTTCGCCGGGTTCGAATCCATGGTCGACGGGATCGGCGGCGTCGAGGTGTGCACCACCGCACCGCTGATCGACGGCGAGCTCGGTGAGATCCTCCCGAACGCGGGCCGGCAGACGCTCGACGGCCGGAAGGCCTTGGACTACGTCCGCGCCCGCAAGGTCGAAGCCGAGGGCAACGGCGACTACGGCCGGATCGCCCGGCAGCAGAAGTTCCTGTCGTCCCTCCTGCGGTCGGCGCTGTCCAACAAGGTGCTGCTCGATCCCGGCAAGCTCAACGGCTTCATCAACGCGTTCACCCAGGCCACCTTCGTCGAGAACGTCAACACCGAGTCGCTGGTCAAACTCGGCCGTTCCCTGCAGAACGTCGACGCCGGTGCGGTCACCTTCCTGACCGTGCCGACGGACGGCACCAACGACTGGGGCAACGAGATCCCGCGCCTGGACGACATCAAGGCGATCTTCCAGGCCATCATCGATGACGAGCCGCTGCCCGGCGAGAAGCGGGACGAACCCGAACCGAGCGAAACCGCGGCCGAGGCCACGACGGCGGCACCGTCGGGGCCGGCACCGGTGCTGCCGGCCCAGGAATTCGTCGACACGTCGTACATCACGCTGCAGGTGTCCAACGCCTCCGGTGAAGCCGGTCTCGCCGCGCGGACCGCGGAGACGCTGGGCGCGTACGGCTACTCCATCTACGCCGTCGGCAACTACTCCGGCACCAGCGCGCAGACGATCGTGCGGTTCACCCCCGGCCAGGAAGCCGAAGCCGCCACGGTCGCCTCGATGATCCCCGGTGCCGTGCTCCAGAAGCTGTCGTCCTCCGCCGATCGTCTCGGCGTCGTCGAGGTCGTGCTCGGGTCGGGCTTCGACGGCACGATCGCGGAACCTCGGCTTCCCGGCACGCTCCTGAAGCCCATGCCCGTCGAGGACGCCCCCGCGGACGCGATCGAGCTTCCCGTCGATCTCGCGGTGACGAACGCCGGCGACGACTCCTGCAGCTGACCGGTCACGATCCGCGCCCGACCGCTCGGCCCGGTCGTTCACCGAGCATTCACCCAGCGCTTGTGACGTGGCTTTCTCACCGCCGTAGGCTGTGAAATTATGCGCGTCGCCTACAACGAACAGATGACAGAGCTCGCCGACCTCCTCGGCGAGATGGCCGGGCTGGCCGGCCTCGCCATGGAACGGGCCACCGATGCCCTCCTCCATGCCGATCTGCCACTGGCCGAGATCGTCATCGGTGAGCACGACAAGATCACCGAACTCAGTGCGCTCTGCGAGGAGAAGGCCTTTGCGCTCCTCGCCCTCCAGGGGCCGGTCGCCGGCGACCTGCGGGCCGTCGTCAGCGCCATCCAGATCGTCGCCGACATCGACCGGATGGGGGCGCTGGCCCTGCACGTGGCGAAGGCCACGCGCCGGCGCCACCCCAACCACGTGCTGCCCGAGGAAGTGAACGGCTACTTCGCCGAGATGGGGCGCATCGCCGTGGCACTGGGCGCGGCCACCAAGGAAATCCTCGAGACCCGCGACCCCGAGCGGGCGGCGCGGCTCCACGAGGAGGACGAGGCGATGGACGACCTGCACCGTCACCTGTTCAAGGTCCTGATGGACCGGAACTGGGATCACGGGGTCGCCGCCGCCGTCGACGTGACGCTGCTGGGCCGCTTCTACGAGCGTTTCGCCGACCACGCCGTGGAGGTCGGGCGTCGGGTCGTCTTCCTCGTCACCGGCAAGCTGCCGACCGACGACGACTTCCGCGCCTTCCGCAACAAGGTCGACAACCTCACCGTCCACCCGGACGCCGAACAGTAGCCCACGCGACGCAGCGCACGAGTGGGGCCCGGCCGGATTCTCCGGCCGGGCCCCACTCGTTCCGGAACTCGGTGGATGCCTATCCGAAGCGGCCCGAGATGTAGTCCTCGGTGGCCTTCTGCGTCGGGTTGGAGAAGATCTTCTCGGTGTCGTCGATCTCGACGAGCCTGCCCGGCTTGCCGGTGGCCTCGAGATTGAAGAACGCGGTCTGGTCGCTCACCCGCGCGGCCTGCTGCATGTTGTGGGTGACGATGACGATCGTGAAGTCCCGCTTGAGTTCGGTGATCAGGTCCTCGATGGCGAGGGTCGAGATCGGGTCGAGCGCCGAGCACGGCTCGTCCATGAGCAGCACGTCCGGCGAGACCGCGATCGCCCGGGCGATGCACAGGCGCTGCTGCTGACCACCCGACAGTCCGCCGCCCGGCTTGTCGAGCCGGTCCTTGACCTCGTTCCACAGGTTCGCGCCGCGCAGCGACTTCTCGGCGATCTCGTCGAGCTTCTTCTTGTCCCGCAGACCCTGCAGTTTCAGGCCGGCGACGACGTTGTCGCGGATCGACATCGTGGGGAACGGATTGGGGCGCTGGAACACCATGCCGATGGTCTTGCGCACGCCGACCGGATCGACCGACGGGTCGTAGATGTCCTCGCCGTCGAGCAGCACCGACCCTTCGACGCGCGCGCCCGGGGTCACCTCGTGCATGCGGTTGAGTGATCGCAGCACCGTCGACTTGCCGCAGCCCGACGGGCCGATGAACGCGGTGACACTGCGCGGAGGCACCGACAGGGTCACGTCGGACACGGCGTGGAACTTGCCGTAGTAGATGTTGACGTCCTTCAGGTCCAGACGCTTGGCCATTGTCGGCTCCCTAAATGGTGTTTCGAACTCGACGAGTGGTGGCGGGCGGGCCGGCTACTTCGAGGTGCCGATCTGCGAGAAGCGGCCGATGAGCTTGGCGGCGATGTTGAGCACGGCGATGACCAGGATGAGGGTCAGGGCGGCGCCCCAGATGCGCATGGAACCGGCTTCGGTGGGGTTGTTCATCTCGGCGACCATGACGCCCGGCAGCGAGCCCATCTCACCGCCGAACAGGTTGAAGTTGATGAAGGGTGCGTAGCCGACCAGGATCAGCAGCGGCGCGGTCTCGCCCATGACGCGGGCCAGCGCGAGCATGATGCCGGTGATGATGCCGGGCAGCGCGGTCGGCAGCACGATGCGGGCGATCGTCTTCCACTTCGGGACGCCGAGGGCGTACGACGCTTCACGCAGATCCTGCGGCACGATGCGCAGCATCTCCTCGGTGCTGCGCACCACGACGGGCACCATGAGCAGCACCAGCGCCAGCGACACCGCCAGCGCCGACTTCGGGAATCCGAAGGTGGTGATCCACAGGGCGTAGATGAACAGTGCCGCGACGATCGAGGGAACACCGCTGAGGATGTCCACCATGAACGTGGTGATCCGGGCGAGTTTCGAATCGCCCGCGTACTCGACGAGGTAGATCGCGACGAACACGCCGATCGGGATGGAGATGAGCGCGCAGACCAGTCCCTGCATGAGTGTGCCGACGAGCGCGTGGTAGATGCCGCCGCCGGTCGACGAGGCGGTCAGGCCGCTGAGCGAATGGGTGAACCACGTTGCGGAGAGCAGCGCGGGCAGGCCCTTCGCGATCACGGTGACGAGCACCCACGCGAGCGGCACCAGCGCGACCAGCACCGAGAGGGTGACGAGGACGGTCGCGGTGTAGTCGGCCAGACGCCGGCGTACTCCCACACCTCGGAAGGTCGGCCCCTTGACGGGGGCGTCGAGAACGGTGGTCGACATCGGTCAGTTCCTCTTTCCGGCGACGATCATGCGGGCCGCGGCGTTGACCACGAAGGTGAGCACGAACAGGACCAGGCCCGCGGCGATGTAGGCACCGGCCTGGATGTCGTTGTTGAACTCGGCGTACCCGAGGGCGATCTTGGAGGCGATCGTCGAGCCTGCGTCGAACAGCGACCACGAGAACGCCTGCGACGTGGTGCGCAGGATCATGTACAGGGCCATCGTCTCGCCGAGCGCGCGGCCGAGGCCCAGCATCGATCCGCTGATGTAACCGGACTTGCCGAACGGGATGACCGTGGTCTTCACGACCTCCCAGCGGGTGGCGCCGAGCGCGAGCGCGGCCTCGATGTGCGCGATCGGAGTCTGCACGAACACCTCGCGGCTGACTGCGGCGATGGTCGGCAGGATCATCACGGCGAGGACGATTCCGGCGGTGAAGATGGTCCCGCCGCCGACGATGGACCCGGAACCGTCCGCGAACAACGGGAACCAGCCGAGGCTGTCGTTGAGCCACTGCGCGAACGGGCGGATGGCCGGCGCGAGCACCAGCAGACCCCACAGGCCGTACACGATCGACGGCACCGCGGCCAGCAGATCGATGACGTACGCGAGGGGTTGCCTGATCCGGTCGGGGCAGTAGGAGGTCAGGAAGATGGCGATGCCCAGCGCCACGGGCATCGCGAGAATCAGCGCGAACACCGACACCAGGACCGTGACCTGGAACAGGTCGAGCACTCCGAAGGCCATCTTCTCGATGTCCTGCGTGACCCACTCACGGCTGGTGAGGAAGTTGGCGGTGTTGCGCTGCAGTGCCGGGACCGCCCGCCACACCAGGAACACGGCGATGGCGCCGATGATCAGCGAGACCAGGACGGCCGACCCGGCGGCCAGCGAACCGAAGATCCTGTCGCCGGGTCTGCTCACCGGTTTCCGGCGGCCGGGGTCGGGAACTGTAATCGTGGCCTCCGGGATGCTGCCGTGCGGTCCGCCCGCCCCCGCACCCTCGGAATCGAGGATCGGGGTGCGAGGTGCCGAAGTGGTGGGCGCGTCACTCATCTGCGCTCGCAATCTCTCTAGGCATGAATATAGTTCCGGGCGGTCGTTGCACTGCAGCGGATCAGGCGATGGCGTCGATGGACTCGGTCAGCTTGGTCTTGAACGAATCCGGCAGCGGGACGTAGCCCTGTTCCGCCAGACCCGCCTGTCCCTCGTTGGCGGCGCTCGTGAGGAACGACTTGACCGCGGCCGACGTGTCGGCGTCGTAGCCGGCGGAGCACACGATCTCGTAGGTGGCGAGGACCAGCGGGTACGCACCGGCTTCGGTGCTGCCGTAGATCGAGGACAGGTCGAGGGTGAGGTCGCCGCCGCCGGTGCTCGCGAACGCGGCGCCCTCGATGGCCTTGCCGGCGGTCTGCGCGGTGAGTTCGACCGGGCCGGAACCGTTGTCGATCTGCGCGATGCTGAGGCCGTTCTGCTCGGCGAAGGAGCTCTCGACGTAGGTGATCGCACCCGGCGTGCTCGCGACGGCCTGCGCGACACCGGCGGAGCCCTTCGCGCCCTCGCCGACACCGCCGGTGAAGTCGGAGCCGGCGCCGGTGGTCCAGGCACCGGCCGAAGCGGCTTCGAGGTACTGCTGGAAGTTGTCGGTGGTACCCGAGGAATCGGAGCGGACGATCGGGGCGATGGCCGAATCCGGCAGGGCCGCACCGTTGTTCAGCGCGGCGATGGCCGGATCGTTCCACCTGGTGATGCCACCGTCGAAGATCTTCGCGATGGTGGGTCCGTCGAGCACGAGGTTGTCGACACCCTCGAGGTTGTAGGCGATGGCGACCGGGCCGAACACGAGCGGCAGGTTCCAGGCCGGGTTGCCGGCGCACCGCTCGGCGGCCTGCGCAGCCTGCTCACCCTTGATCGCGGAGTCCGAGCCGGCGAAGTCGATCTGCTTCGCGATGAACTGGGTGCGGCCGTCACCGGATCCGGACGGGTTGTACGCGACGTTGACGTTCGCGTCCTTCTGCGAGCACACCGCGATGTAGGTGGAGACGAACGCGTCCATGGCGTTCTTCTGGGCGGAGGACCCTGCGGCCGACAGCGTCGGCTTGCCCTCGCACGTCGCGGCCGAGGCGGATGCGTCGACGTCGACGTCGGCGGAGTTGTCGTCGGTACCGCACGCGGCGAGTGTGACGGCTCCTGCGGCCAGCGCGCCGAACAGGGCGCCGCTGCGCTTGAAGTTCACCTTGTCTCCTCCGGAATTCACTACCGGGCGGACACCGGTCGGTTCCGGTGCCGGGCCGAGTGGCTCGACCCGTAGCGAAGCTAGAGGCGGACAGTGGCCGATCAGGGGACCGTCGGTGAACGGAAGGTTAACCGGCACCGAACACATGATGGGTGTATCGGGTCCGTCACAGTCCGTTCACCGACGACGGTGACACCGGTCACGCGGTCACGAGGTGGGCTCGGTGTCCCGCGCGTAGGCGACGTCGACGTGGAACCGGTCGAAGCCGAGCCGGCCGTAGGTGTTCAGCGCCGCCGTGTTGTCGCCCTCGACGTACAGCAGGACCGTTCCCGGGCCGCGGTCGCGCAGATACTGCAGCCCCGCCAGCGTCAGCAACCGGCCGAGGCCGCGACCCTGCGCCTGCGGGTCGATGCCCACCACGTACACCTCGCCGAGTGCCGGTTCGGTGTCGGTGGCGGCGTGCACCTTCGTCCAGTGGAAGCCGAGCAGTCGCTCGGGGTCTGCGCGGTCGAACGCCAGGAACAACCCGGCCGGGTCGAACCAGGGTTCGGCGCGGCGTTCGGCGACATCGGTCTCGGTCCAGCGGCCCTGTTCCGGGTGCCACGCGAATGCGGCCGCGTTGACCCGCAGCAGTTCGGCGTCGTCCTCGGGCCCGCGGTAGGTGCGCACGAGCAGGTCGTCCGGGACCTCGACGCCGGGCAGTTCCGGGGAGGTGAGGGAGCGGCGCATCTGCAGCAGTTCGCGTACTCCGGAAAGCCCGAGGCCGGCCGCGACCGCGCGCGCCGCGGGCAGGTCGCCGTGAGCCCAGACCCGGGTACCGGCACCCCCGGCCGCCAGGGCGGCCTCGACGAGTTGTGTGCCGAGCCCGCGACCGCGGTGGGCGGGATCGACGACGACCTCGGCCATCGCGCTGTGTTCGCCGTGGCCGGGCACGAGGACCGCCCAGCCCGCGACCTCACCGTCGGCACGCACGACGAGGTGACGGGTGTCGTCGTCGCGGCCGAGCGAGTGCACGCCCTGTTCCGAGACGGGAGCGGTGCCGTCGGCGGCGGTCGCGCGGTCGAGGACCGCGCGTACTGCGGCGGCGACGTCGGGTGACGGACGAGTGTCGAATTCCATCCCGCCGAGGTTAGTCGGCGAACTCGGTCTCGGGGTCCTCGAACTCGACGGTGGGGACGCCGCCCTTGCCGGACTTGGTCGTGGGCCGCACCGCCTTGTAACCGACGTTGCGGACGGTGCCGATCAGCGACTCGTACTCCGGCCCCAGCTTGGCGCGCAGGCGCCGGACGTGGACGTCGACGGTGCGGGTGCCGCCGAAGAAGTCGTATCCCCACACCTCCTGCAGCAACTGGGCACGGGTGAACACCCTGCCGGCGTGCTGTGCGAGGTACTTGAGGAGTTCGAACTCCTTGTACGTCAGGTCGAGCGGGCGACCGCGCAACCGGGCGGTGTAGGTGCCTTCGTCGATGGTCAGCTCACCGAGCGTGATCTTGCCGGTGTTCTCGGGCGCGACCGCACCACCGGAACGACCGAGCAGCAGCCGCAGCCGCGCATCGAGTTCGGCGGGCCCGGTGCTGGTGAGCAGGATGTCGTCGAGACCCCATTCCGGGTTGACCGCCACCAGACCGCCTTCGGTGAGCACGGCGACGACGGGAACCGCCGAGCCGGTGCTGCCGAGCAGTCGGCACAGTCCGCGGGCCGCGGCCAGGTCGGTGCGGGCATCGACGATCGCGATGTCCGCCGAACCCGCCTCCAGCAGAGACGACACTTCGGTCGGCGCGGGCCGGACGGAATGCGCCAGCAGCGCCAGCGACGGCAACACCGCGTCCGGGTTGGGGTCGGAGGTCAGCAGGAGCAGTTCCACCGGGCCTCCATTCTTGGTGTCACGAGGGCGCTCATTCACGTATGAACGACGCGCTACAGATTAGCCCCCCTTTTGTTACCGCCGTGTAAGCAGCCGAATGGCGCGCGTCGTTGCGTCGGTAACAATGGTCTGGTGCGGAAACTGATCCTCGGCCTCGTCGTCCTCCTGGGACTCGCCCTTCTCGTCGATTTCGGCGCGGCGGCGTGGTCCGAGTACCGGGTCTCGCGTGCCTTGCGCGAGGGCGGCGCCCTGACCGCCGATCCCGCGGTGACCATCCACGGCTTCCCGTTCCTGCAGCAGGCCCGCAACGGCCACTACGAGAACGTCGAGATCCGCGCCCAGGGCGTCCACAGCGACATGCTCGGCGACATCACCGTCGAGGCGAACCTGATCGGTGCGCACGCGCAGGCCGCGGACCTGCTCGACGGGTCGATCCGGTCGGTGCCGGTGGACCTGCTCTACGGGCGTGTCCGCATCGACGCGACCGAACTGGGACGCCTCTACAACATCCCTGACCTGCAGATTTCCGCTCCGCCGGCCAGCAAATCGGACGGCACCGGAGGCTCCGGCGGGTCCGGCCCGACGACCGCCGGCGGCGTCGTGCTCACCGGCACCGTCCCGGTCGGTCCGGTCACCGCGCAGGTGAGCGTCCAGGCAGATCTGCTGCTCGACGACGACAGCGTCCGCATCGTCGCCTCGGATCTGTACTTCGGACCGGAGGGCAACGCCGACTTCACGGTGCCCGATCCGCTGAAGCCCGTCGTGCTCGGTCTGTTCACCACCACGATCGAACCGCAGGATCTGCCGTTCGGTGTGTATCCGACGTCGGTGGAGGCGCGCGGCTCGCAGATCGTCATCGAGGGTGAAGCCCGCGATACCGTCATCGACCTCGAGGAAGTGCAGCGACTGTGACCGGAATCATCGTTCTTCTCGTGGTCCTCGTCGCCGCCCTCGGGGTGGGCACGGTCCTGCGGTCGCGGTCCGGCGCCGTGCGCGAGGTCGCCGCCGAATCGGACACGGCCGGCGTCGACCCGCTGCTCTCCGCGCTCGGAATCGGTGACGGCCCGGAACCGGTGGTGCTGCACTTCTCCGCACCGTGGTGCGGCCCGTGCAGCGCCGTGCGCCGCGTCGTCACGCAGGTCGTCGACAATTTCGCGGCCACGCAGGACGGCCTGCCGATTCCCCGGGACGTCGAGGTCGATCTCGACGAAAATCCGGAGCTGGCAAAGAAATTGGGAGTTCTGTCGCTGCCGACGACGTTCCTGTTCGGCGCGGACGGCACCGAACGGTTCCGGGTTTCGGGAGTTCCGACCGCGGCGGATCTGACATCTGCCCTGGTGCCGTTGCGTGCCCCTGGGGATTTGCTTTCCTGAGAACTTCGCTACACTCCCTGACGTGCATTACCGCCAAGAGCTGATGCTCACCCGACGCCGCGCAGTCGATCTGTGCCGCCTCGGTGGCTGTTGTTGTTCCTGCTGATCACCTCGACCTCGACGTCCATCACCCTCCGGTACGTCACCAGCACACGCCCGATGTGATCGCCCCGCGGTCCACCGACCGCATCCGGCACCTCGATCCCGCTACGAGCGCGCCCTCGAATCCCGCAGGAGCACTCCGATGTCCGTTCCAATTCCACAATCCCGCACCGTCGACCAGGTCGACGTCCGCGGCCCCCGGTTCGCCGCCTGGGTCACCACCGCTGTCCTCGTCGTCGTGCTGATCGTCGCGACGTTCTCCGTCCCGGCAGCCGGCGTACTGCTCGCCGCACAGACCTTGGTGTTCGCACTCGGGGCGGTGTTCGGCCCGCGCCGTAGCCCGTACGGACTGCTCTACGCGACGCTGATCGCGCCGCGTCTGGGAGCACCGACCGAAACCGAGCCCGTGCCGCCGCTGCGTTTCGCGCAGTTCGTCGGTTTCGTGTTCGCCGCCGTCGGTACCGTCGGGTTCCTCGCCGGAGCCGTCGTGGTCGGATCCGTCGCCACCGGGTTCGCACTGTTCGCCGCGCTGCTCAACGCAGCGTTCGGCCTGTGCCTCGGCTGCCGGATCTACCCGCTGGTGACGCGCCTGCGCCCCGCGTCCGCCTGACCCGCCCCCACCGACTTCCTCAGTCACCACCGAAAGGAATATCCATGGCTCGCTCCGACGTCCTGGTCTCTGCAGACTGGGCCGAGCAGAACCTCAACGCGCCGAAGACCGTCTTCATCGAGGTCGACGAGGACACCACCGCCTACGACGGTGGCCACATCCCCGGCGCGATCAAGCTCGACTGGCGCAAGGACCTGCAGGACGGCGTGCGCCGCGACTTCCTGAACCAGGAGCAGTTCTCCGAGCTGCTGTCCGCCAAGGGCGTCGCCAACGACGACACCGTCGTGCTGTACGGCGGCAACAACAACTGGTTCGCGGCCTACGCGTACTGGTACTTCAAGCTGTACGGCCACCAGGACATCAAGCTGATCGACGGCGGCCGCAAGAAGTGGGAGCTCGACGGTCGTGAGCTGTCGAAGGAGCCCGTCACCCGCCCGGCCACCGAGTACAAGGCCGCCGCGCCGGACACCTCGATCCGCGCGTTCCGCGACGACGTGATCGCCGCGATCGGCAAGGCCAACCTGGTCGACGTGCGCTCCCCCGACGAGTACTCCGGCAAGATCCTCGCGCCGGCGCACCTCCCGCAGGAGCAGGCGCAGCAGCGCGGCCACGTCCCCGGTGCCATCAACATCCCGTGGAGCACCACCGCCAACGAGGACGGCACCTTCAAGTCCGACGAGGACCTTGCAAAGCTGTACGCGGACAAGGGATTCGACGACTCCAAGGAGACCATCGCCTACTGCCGCATCGGCGAGCGCTCGAGCCACACCTGGTTCGTGCTGCAGGAGATCCTCGGCAAGAAGAACGTCAAGAACTACGACGGCAGCTGGGTCGAGTACGGCTCGCTGGTCGGCGCACCGATCGAGTTGGGAGCGTAAGAAACATGTGCGGAGCACCCGTTCAGAGCCAGAGCCTGCCTGCCGGCGTCGACGTCGAGAAGGAAACGGTCATCACCGGCCGGGTCCTCGACGCAGACGGCCAGCCCGTCGGCGGTGCATTCGTGCGCCTGCTCGACGGCACCGATGAGTTCACCGCCGAGGTCGTCGCCTCCGCGACCGGCGACTTCCGCTTCTTCGCCGCGCCCGGCACCTGGAAGGTCCGTGCACTCTCGAGCGTCGGCAACGGCGACTCCACCATCAGCCCGACCGCGGCCGGTGTGCACAACGTCGACGTGACCGTCGCCAAGTAACAAGCACCGACACAGCGAAGGGGCCCCGTTCCGGATCGGAACGGGGCCCCTTCGCTCGGTTCGCGTCAGTTGCCGGCCGGATCCCGGTCCCGCTCGGCGCGGGCGAGCTCGTCCCCGCGCTCGGCGCGGGCAAGCTCACTGATCCAGTCGACGATCTTCTCGCTCTCCCAGTACCACGGGTCGTTGGGGTTGTTGTTCCAGTACGCGATGTGCTGGAAGAACGCGAGGAAGATGTACGGCTTCAGGACGAGATCGACCACGCCGCTGTTGTCCTCGACGAAACCGGCGCCCTCGGCGCGCAGCTTCTCCTGGACGACCGGCATTCCGGGGCCCATGGCCCAGTCCAGCAGCTCCCGGAGCCGCTCGGGGCCGCGGTCCTCGCCGGGCACCCGGCGGCTCTGGTCCGCGACCGTGCGCAGGACGTCGAGCAGCGATTCGTCGGACTGCCACCAGTCCTCCTCGGAGACGATGTGCGCGGCCGCGCGGGCCGCCATCGCGGAGATCACCCGCTCACCGTCGGTGATCGTCTGCAGGGGGTTCGCAAGGGTGAAGCGCATCTGCCCGAGGACGCCGAGCGCCAGTTCGAGGATCGCGATGTCCTCGGGGGCGTCGCACGCGATGTCGTAGGGGCGGCAGGAGTACCGGACGCGGTCGGCGAGGGCGCCGTAGTCGGCGGGTTCGGACGACATGAAACCGCCGCCGGCCGGGCCCGGCTCACCGAACGAATCGGCCCCGGCGGGCCGGTAGGGGTCGCCGATGAGAACGACCCCGGCGACGTCGTCGGGGCTCACGTGGGCATCGGCGGGACGATGCCCGAGTTCCCGGGTGACGCGCTCGACGACCTCCCCACCGACGCTGTAGCCGACGAGCACGAATCGCGTGCTGTCCCCGCACCGAGTCTTCTGCTCGTCGAGGATGCGGTTCGTCGACGCGACCCCCGCGGCCACCGAATCCTGGTAGGTGGGCACGTCCTCGAACAGGCCGAGGCCGTAGGTGGAGGGATAGGGCACGTACATCCATCCCACCGAGCCGGGATCCGCGCTGTTGGCCTCGCCCGCGGGGACGGTCACGTTGCCGACCCAGTTGGACCACAACTGGCGGGTTTCCTCCTCGACCGGATTCCGGTCGGCGGTCGAATCCGTGGCACCCGAGACGGCGACGATCAGCAGGTCCGGGCAGTCGAGCGCCGCGTTGTCGGGATGGATCACCGGACCGGAGCCGGGCAGGCTCGAACCGCTCCCCGGCGCCGCCGCGGCGACGGGCGCGAGCACGGGCACGGAAAGGGCAGCGAGCGCCGCTGCGGACAGAACAGTAGTGCGAAACGGGCGCACGCGACCTCCGAAATGCGTGTGTCCGGCCGATGCTGCCGGATCGGAAGTACCTTATTCGTCCAGCCGGGCCTCCGCACGGTCTGATGCCGACGGCCGATTTTCGTGCCTCACGGCCGCGGTCTAAGATGTGCCCGTGGTCATTTTCTTCGAGGTCCTGCTTGTCCTTGCAGCGCTGCTCATCACGTGGTTCACGCTGTACACCATCTACCGTCTGGTCACCGACGAGTCGTGACGAGCGAACCCGGTGACAACCCCGGTGTCGTTCGCGGCAGCGGGGACAAGGCCGTCGCCGACGCGATCGAGCGCGCCAAGGCGACCGCGGACCTGAACGTTCCGGTCCTGCAGGGGCTGCCTCTGCCCGAGGACACCGCCAACCTGCGGCTCGGGCCGGATCTGCATCCCGCGCTGCTGGCGCTGCTGCCCATGGTCGGCGTGTGGCGCGGCGAGGGCGAGGGCAACGATCCCCGGACCGGCGACGACTACCACTTCGGCCAGCAGATCGTCGTCTCGCACGACGGTGGTGACTACCTCGTGTGGGAGTCGCGGTCCTGGAGACTCGACGAGAACGGCGAGTACGCCGCCCCGGATCGCCGGGAGAGCGGCTACTGGCGCGTCGCCGGGCAGGATGCCGTGGGCAGCGAGGATCCCGAAACCCTCGAACTGCTGATCAGCCACAGCTCCGGTGTCGTGGAGCTCTACTACGGAACGGCCCTGACCCAGTCGTCGTGGGAGATCGCGACGGACGTGGTGATCCGCAGCCAGTCCGGTGAGGTCGTCGGCGGCGCCAAGCGTCTCTACGGAATCATCGAAGGCGGCGACCTCGCGTACGTCGAGGAACGCATCACCGCGGACGGCGACCTGAAGCCGCACCTGTCGGCGCGACTGTCGCGTCACATCGGCTGAGCGGTCGTATCTGCCGAGCGGTCACATCCGCTGAACGAGCGCCGACCCGCGCTCGACATCGCTGTCCCCCGACACCGTGATCCGCCCGTAGACACGGAGCGACCCCCGAGCCATACCGGCGAGGGCGGACGCATCCACTCCCTCACAGGTCCCGGCCGGACAGACCGGGGGCTCGGGGGCCGGGTGACTACCTGGGATTCGCCAGCCGCGCGCGCGGTCGGTGAATACCGTCGTCGGCGACAGCGGCTAGCCGGCAGCCACCTCACGTGTCCGACATTCACTCATTGTCCAGACCACCTCCTTCCTCGTGTACGGACGAACGTACGCCTCGGTCAGAGGGTCGGCAATCGATTATTTTCGGGGATGCTCTCCGGGACCTCGACGACCCGATCCGCGGCCGTTCCGGCGGGCAGCTGGTGGGTGACGACGACGACCGTGCGGTCGGCGGCGACCAGCCCGGCGTCCCGGTCCAACAGCAGACGCTGCAGGTGCGCGCCGTCGTCGGCGTCGAGATGCTCGGTCGGTTCGTCGAGCAGCAGCACTTTCGCCGGTGACAGCAGCGCCCGCGCCAGCAGGAGTCGTCGGCGCTGACCACCCGACAGCGCGCGGGCCCCGCCCTCGAGGGTCGTGTGCAGCCCGTCCGGCAGCCCCGAGACCCACTCCCCCAGCCCGACCGCCTCGAGCGCGGCCGTCGCGTCGTTCTCGTCGACGTCGCCGCGCGCCACGCGCAGGTTCTCGAGCACCGACGTCTCGAAGACGTGGGCGTCCTCGGCGAAAAACCCGACGTGACGCGGCAGTTCGGTCCGGTCGAGCTCGTCGAGCGCGACGCCGTCGAGGGTGACGGACCCCGCGGCTGCGGGCAGCAGGCCGGCGAGCGTCATGATCGTGCTGGTCTTACCGCTGCCGCTGGCCCCGACGATGGCGACGCGTGCGCCCGGGGGCAGGTCCAGGTCGAGCGCGGCCGACGCCCGGCCACCCGGCCAGCCACTGCGCAGCCCGGTGGCGCGCAGGTGCCCGGGACCGCCGATCGGGCGTGTTCCGTGCGGGACGGGCCGGTCGGCGCGGTCGAGCAGATCGGTGATCCGGCCGGCCGCGATCCGGGCGCGGGTCAACGTCAGCGCGGCGGCAGGCAACGCGCCCGCCGCCTCGAACGCGGCGAGCGGCAACAGCACGAGGATGCCCAGCGACATCGGGCTCATGGTCGGATCGGATGCGAACGCTGTGATGCCGACGAGCAGCGACCCGAGCACGGCGGCACCGATCGCGAGCGGGGTCGCGGCCTCGGCGAACGCGGCGGGCGCCGCGGCGCGGTCGGTCGCGGCGACCACCGCGTCATTCTCCGTCTCGGCCCGGCCGACCGTGGCGTCGAGCCGCCCCGCGACCCTCAATTCCGCGGCGTGGTCGAGGACGGTGACGGCGTCCTGCGCGAACCGGGCGCGGGCGTCGGCTCCGTCGGCCTCGGCGCGGGCGGCGGCGCGCGCGGACAGCCACGGCGCCAGCACCCCGGCGACGAGCAGGGCGCCGGCGAGGATCGCCGCTGCGGGCAGCGAGATCAGGGCCAGCGCGACGACGGCGGCCGCGGACAGCACGATCGCGACGGTGATGGGCACGAGCGCGCGCACCACCACATCGCCCAGCGCGTCCACGTCGGCGCCGGTGCGGGTGAGCAGGTCGCCGCGGCGCAGGCCTGCGGATGCGGCGGGGTCGCCCGCCGCGAGCCGACGGTAGAGCCCGGCGCGGGCGGCGGTGGTGCCGCGCAGCGCGACGTCGTGGGTGGCCAGGCGCTCGCAGTAGCGGAACAGGCCCCGCGAGATGCCGAGGGCACGCACGGCCACGACCGCGACGGTGAGGTCGAGGACGGGAGGCATCTGCCAGGCGCGGATGATGAGCCAGGCCGAGAGTCCCGACAGCAGCAGCGCGGCCCCGAGGGTCGCGACACCGGCCGCGACCGCGACGAGAACGCGGCGGGGTTCGAGTTCGAGCAGGGCCATCGCGCGGCGCAGGTCGCCCATCGGGCGGCCACGACGGCCACCCCCCGCTTTTCCACCCCCTGTTTTTCCGAGCGAATGTACCGTTCGCTCGGTTGAAGGAGACGAACGGTACGTTCGCTCGGAAACTCCGGGTCGCTCGGTCATCGGGCAGTCACCTCCACGACGGTGTCGGCGGCGGCGAGCAGGGTGGGCCGGTGCGCGACGACGACGACGGTCGCGCCGCGGTCCGCGCGTTCGCGCAGTGCGGCCAGGACGGTCGCCTCGGTCGCGGTGTCGAGGTGTGCGGTCGGTTCGTCGAGCAGCAGCACCGGACGCGGGGACGCGAGGGTGCGGGTCAGCGCGAGACGTTGCCGCTGGCCGAGGGACAGGCCGGTTCCGCCGGCTCCGACCCGGGTGTCCCATCCGTCCGGGAGTTCGTCCAGCACCTCGTCGAACCCTGTTGCAGCACAGACATCTACAAGACCGGGTGAGGTGGCGTCGACGCCGGTGAGCGCGAGATTGTCGGCGAGGGTCCCGGGCAGCAGGACCGGCCGCTGCGGCAGCCAGGCGACCTGCGACCACCAGGCGTCCGTGCCGCGCACTTCGTCGCCGCCGATCAGGACGCGGCCGGACGAGGGTTCGGCGAGACCGAGGATCGCGAGCAGCGCGGTGCTCTTGCCGGCGCCGTTGGCGCCGGTGAGCACGGTGATCGTGCCGGGGCGGCACACCGCGTCGAGGTCGTGCGGGGCGTAGCCGTCGCGACCCGCAACGGACACGCCGTCGAGCACGAGGTCGCGACCGCGGGCGTCGAGTGCGTGTCCTCCCGCGGGCGTGACGGCAGCCGGGGACGCGGTGTCGAGGATCGCGAAAGCCCTTTCCGCCGCGGCCATTCCGTCCTCGGCGGCATGGAACTTGGCGCCGACGGTACGCAGAGGCAGATACGCCTCGGGCGCGAGAATCAACGCGACGATCCCGGCCTCGAGCGGCATCCCGCCGACGACGAGACGCAACCCGATACCGACGGCGACGAGCGCCACCGACAGGGTCGCGAGGAATTCGAGCACCGAACCGGACAGGAACGCGACCCGCAGCGCCGACATGGTGGCGCGGCGGTGGTCGTCCCCGAGTTCGCGGACGCGGCCGGCGGGTCCCTTCTCGCGACCGAGCGCGCGCAGGGTCGGCAGGCCCGCGAGCAGGTCGAGCAACTGTGCGGACAGGGTGGTCATCGTGCGCAGGGTGCGGTCGGCGCGACCCTTGGTGAGCAGGCCGATGAGGATCATGAACACCGGGATGAGCGGCAGGGTCACGGCGACGACGATCGCGGAGGTGAGGTCCTGGGTCGCGATGGCGACGAGCACGATCGGGGTGGACACGACCGCGAGCAGCAGCGCCGGCACGTAGCCGGTGAGGTATTCGGTCAGGCCGCCGAGTCCGCGGGTGAGCACCGTGGCGATCTCGTCGCGGCGCGGATCCAGGTCGCGGGGCGGCGTCGCCGCGGCCGCGGCGAGTACCTCGTGTTCGAGTTCGGCGACGACCCGGCTCGCGGAACGGTGCGCGTAACGGCTGCGCACCCAGGTGGTGACGGCACGCACCGCGATCGCCGCGGCCAGCACGATCAGATCGGTGCGCCAGTCCCCCAGGGCGCGAGCGTCGGTGGTGATGACCCCGGCGAGGACCCGGCCGATCATCAACGCGGACACCACGATTGCCGCGACGTCGATCAGCGCGGCGACGACCGACAGGACGAGATATCCGCGGACGGACGCCGAATAGCGCCACAGTCGCGGATCGATCGGGCGACGACGCCCCCGCGCACCGCCGGATTCCGCGGAATCGGGACGGTGCGCGGGGGTGACGTCGGGGGTGGTCACGACCGGCCCGCTCCGATCGGCAGGCCGATCGACTTCGGGATGTGATGGGTCGAGATGCGCTGGCGGAAGACCCAGTACGTCCAGCCCTGGTAGATCAGGACGACCGGGGTGACGAGGACGGCTGCCCACGTCATGATCTTCAGCGTGTACGGGCTCGACGACGCGTTCTCGATCGTCAGCGACCACGCCTCGTTCAGCGTCGACGGCATGACGTTCGGGAACAGCGAGCCGAAGAGCAGCACGATCGTGCCCGCGATCGCGACGGTCGTGAACACGAACGCCCAGCCTTCCCGCTCGACGCGGGTGAGTGCGACGACGGCGAGCAACGCGGCCGCGGCGATCGCCACGAGGATCCACGTCCAGGTCTTGCCGTAGGCCAGTTGCGTCCACAGCACGAACGCGCCGGCCACGACGACCGTCGGAATCGACAGGCGGTGCGCGAGTTTCACCGCGTCACCGCGGACCTCGTCACCGGTCTTGAGTGCGAGGAACACCGCGCCGTGCAAGGCGAACACGAGTGCCGTGGTGACACCACCGAGCAGCGCGTACGGGTTCAGCAGCGCGAAGAACCCGCCGACGTACTGCTTGTCCTCGTCGATCGCGACGCCGCGGACGATGTTGGCGAACGCCACACCCCACAGGACGGCCGGCACCCAGGATCCGACGATGATGCCGAGGTCCCAGCGGCGACGCCAGGTCGGGTCGTCGATCTTGCCGCGGTACTCGATCGCGCAGACCCGCACGATGAGCGCGAGCAGGATCAGCAGCAGCGGCAGGTAGAACCCGGAGAACAACGTCGCGTACCACTCGGGGAACGCCGCGAAGAGCGCACCCCCGGCGGTGAGCAGCCACACCTCGTTGCCGTCCCACACCGGCCCGATCGTGTTGAGCAGCACGCGCCGCCGGGTGTCGGCGACCTCGTCCCCGCCCCGTCCGAGGACGGGCATGAGCATGCCGACGCCGAAGTCGAAGCCTTCGAGCACGAAGTATCCGGTGAACAGCACCGCGATGAGGACGAACCAGAGCTCTTGAAGTCCCATGATCGTGCTCTCCTAGTACGCGAAGGACAGTTGCTTGGGCCGGCCGTCGTCGGGTTCGTCGTGCTCGCCCGGCGGGTGCGCGTCGTGCGGCAGGGGCCCTTCGATCGTGTAGCGGCGGATCAGCCAGAACCACACCACGCCCAGGGCGGCGTACACGAGGGTGAACGCAACCAGCGACGTGATGACGGTGGCACCGGCATTGTCGGAGACGCCCTGGTCGACGGTGAGCCGGATCATGTCCACACCGGTCGGGTTGGGGTGCACGACCCAGGGCTGGCGTCCCATCTCGGTGAAGATCCAGCCTGCGCTGTTGGCCAGGAACGGGGTCGGGATCGCGAGGACGCTGAGCCACCCGAACCACTTCTGGTCGGGGACACGGCCGCCGCGCGTGACCCACAGTCCCGCCAGCGCCAGGGCCAGCGAGCCCGCACCGAGCCCGATCATGGCGCGGAACGACCAGTACGTCACGAACAGGTTGGGCCGGTAGTTGCCGGGACCGAACTGATCCTCGTACTGCTCCTGCAGATCCTGCACACCCTGCAGTTCGACGCCGGAGAAGTCGCCCTCGGCGAGGTAGGACAGGACGAACGGAACCTCGATGAGGTGGGTGACGCCGTCGCAGTCGTTGTGCGTGCCGATGGTCAGAACAGAGAAGTTCGGGTCGACCTCGGTGTGGCACAACGATTCCGCGGAGGCCATCTTCATCGGCTGCTGCTCGAACATCAGCTTGGCCTGGACGTCGCCGGTGAGGATCACGGCGACGCCGGAGATCATCATCACGAGCATGCCGAGCCGCGCGGCCGGACGGAAGATGCCCCGCGCGTCGCCCTCGAGCCGGTCCGCCTCGACGGCGTCGTCGGAGTCCTTGGCGCGCCTCATGTTCCGGACCATCCACCAACCGGCGATGCCCGCCACGAAGGTGCCCGCGGTGAGGAAGGCGCCGGCGACGGCGTGCGGGAACGCGGCCAGGGCCGTGTTGTTGGTCAGGAGCGTCCAGATGCTGGTGAGTTCGGCGCGCCCGGTCTCCGGATTGTAGATCGCGCCGACGGGGTGCTGCATGAACGAGTTCGCGGAGATGATGAAGAACGCCGACGCGTTCACGCCGATCGCGACCAGCCAGATCGTCGCGAGGTGAAGCAGTTTCGGCAGCCGGGTCCACCCGAAGATCCACAGGCCGAGGAACGTGGACTCGAGGAAGAACGCGACGAGGCCTTCGAGGGCCAGCGGCGCACCGAAGACGTCACCGACGAACCGGGAGTACTCGCTCCAGTTCATGCCGAACTGGAACTCCTGGACGATGCCGGTGGCGACACCGAGTGCGAAGTTGATGAGGAACAGCTTGCCGAAGAACTTGGTCAGCCGATACCAGTGGTCCTTCTTCGTGACCACCCACATCGTCTGCATGATCGCGATCATCGGCGCGAGGCCGATGGTCAGCGGGACGAGGATGAAGTGATAGACGGTGGTGATGCCGAACTGCCACCGGGACAGGTCCAACACATCCATGGCAACTCCGTGGTGACGCCCAGGAACAATCGCCGAATCCGGGCTGTGGGCAGACACACCCGAATTCAGTGCACAACGTATCGGCCCCGCGACGCGCGCGAGGACGATCCGGTGTTACTACGAACTGTAGTAGCTATTTGCCCCGGATACGGACACGGTGTCCACAAACACAGTCGTCCCGAATGAGGCCCCCGGCTCACCCGGAGCCTGCCGCCCGCGGTCTCTAGTCGATCGTGTCGACCGCCAGATCGACCAGTTCCTCGACCTCGCGGTCCAGAGCCCGCCGCTCGAGAGGATGCCCGTCGAGGGTGTGGACACGCGCCGCGAGCGCCACACTCGACACCAGCCACACCCCGTCGGCGACGATGAGGTCGGCCGGGCGCAGGGTTTCGTACCGGACGGAGAAATCGCGTTGTTCCGCGACCTCGAACAGCGCCTGCTGCGTGGTTCCCGGCAGGATCCCCTGCGCCGGGGGCGGGGTCAGCAACGTCCGGCCGCGGGCGATCACGACGGTCGAACGCGGACCCTCGAGCACGCATCCCTCGCTGCTGACGAAGATCACGTCGTCCACACCCAGGGACTCGGCGTGCCGCAGCGCCGCCATGTTCGTCGCATACGACAGCGTCTTCGCGCCGAGGAGCTGCCACGGTGCCCGCGACGCCAGATCCACCGAGAATCCCCGTTCGAGGGACACCACCGACACGCCGTCGCGCCGCGCCGCCTCGATCCGCTCCGCGACCGGGGTGACCAGCAGGAAGGCGGTCGGACCACCGCCGGTCTCGCGGCCCCGGGTGTACACCAGCCGCAGCGCGCCCTCACGGTCCTTGCCCCACTGTTCGACGGCCAGGTCGATCGCCGGCCGCCAGTCGTCGCGATCCGGTTCGGGCAGGCCCGCCGCCTCGGCGGACGCCGCCAGCCGGGCCAGGTGCCGATCGACGGTCCGTGCCCGCCCCTCCCGCACCAGCAATGTCTCGAAGACGCCGTCCCCCCGCAGCACACCGAAATCGTCGGCATGGAGCAGCGGCGCATCCGCGTCCCGCACCTCGCCGTCCAGCGTCACCAGCACCCGATCAGCCATGGCGCCCACCCTATCCATTGGCGGTCCACGACCTTGTTCCCCATAGACTGGTGTCGTGGCCGAGTTTCCGATCGTGACCGAAAGCCCACTGCTCGCGCTCCCCGACGCCGTCGCCGCCCCCGCAGGCACACCCGATGCCGGACTTCCCTGGCACCACGGCGATCCCCTCGGTGAACAGCGCGCCGCGACGCTCGGAGCGGCGGTGATCGACCGGTCGACGCGGTTCGTCATCGCGATCTCCGGCGAGGAACGGCTCTCGTGGCTGCACACGATCTCGAGCCAGCACGTCGCAGCGCTGCCCGACGGCACCTCCGCCGAGAACCTGAGCCTGGACGCCAACGGGCGCATCGAACACCACTTCGTGCAGACCGATCTGGACGGTGTCACGTGGATCGACACCGAACCCGGGCGCGGACCCGATCTGCTGGCGTTCCTCACCAAGATGGTCTTCTGGGCCAAGGCCGAACCCCGCGACGGGAACGAGCTGGCGGTGCTGAGCCTGCTCGGACCGGAGTCCGGCGACCCGCGCATCCTCGCCGCGCTGGGTCTCGAGGCGCTGCCGGCCCGGCCGTACGACGCGGTCGCGCTGCCCGGCGGCGGGTTCGTGCGGCGCATGCCGTGGCCGACCGGCCATTCGTACGACCTGCTGGTGCCCCGGGAGAAGCTCACCGAGGTGTTCGGGGCGCTCACCGCAGCCGGCGCCCGCGCCGCCGGCACGTGGGCGTTCGAGGCGCTGCGCGTCGAGGCCGTGCGCCCGCGCATCGGACTCGACACCGACGAGCGCACCATCCCGCACGAGGCCCGCTGGATCGGCGGGCCCGACCGCTTCGGTGCCGTGCATCTCGACAAGGGGTGCTATCGGGGCCAGGAGACGGTGGCGCGGGTCGAGAATCTCGGCAAGCCGCCTCGGCACCTGGTGCTGCTGCACCTCGACGGTTCCGCCGACGGACGGCCCGAGCCCGGCGATCCGGTGACCGCCGACGGCCGGACCGTGGGCCGTCTGGGCACCGTCGTCGACCACCACGAACTCGGCCCGATCGCGCTCGCATTGATCAAGCGCACCGTTCCCGCCGGAACCGCGTTGGTCGCCGGACCCTGCGCCGCGGCGATCGACGCGGACTCCGTTCCGGACGACACCGGTGTCCAGGCGGGCCGCCTGGCCGTCGAACGGCTGCGCGGCCGGTGACCGCCGCAGACATCCGGCTCGGCCGGGTGGACGCGGTGTGTGTGGTGCATGCGATCCGGGACAGCGGTAGCCGCCGGGTTCCCGTCACGGCCATCGACAAGCGTCCTGTGTCCGATCCGGTGCACGTCGGCCCGCACGGCCTCACCGGCGACCGTCAGTGCGACACCGAGCACCACGGCGGCCGTTACAAGGCCGTGTACGTCTACGGCGAGGACGAGGCGCAGCGCTGGGTGTCCGAACTCGGCCGGGACCTGCCCGCGGGCTGGTTCGGTGAGAACCTGCGGCTGAGCGGCATCCCGACGACCGACGCGGTGATCGGCGAACGGTGGGCGGTCGGCACCGGTGGTCTGGTGCGCGAGGTGACCGAGCCGCGCACCCCCTGCGGAACCTTCGGAAGGTGGGCGGCCGAACCGCGCTGGGTCAAACGCTTCACCGAGCGCGGCGACACCGGCGCCTACCTGAAGGTCGTCGCCGAGGGCCCGGTCGCTGCGGGCGACCCGATCGAAGTGCTGTCCGTTCCCGCACACGGCGTCACCGTCCGGGATATGTTCACCGGACGCGACCCGGATCGGCTCGCGGTGCTGCTCGAACAGCAGCAGGATCTGTCGCCGACCCTCGTCGAGAAGGTCCGCCGGCGGCTCGCCGTACGACAGGTGCAGGGGGCGATGTGAGCGTCGAACTGGTGGAGGTCGTGCGGTCCGGGTTCCGCGAGTGCGTGCACCGCGGGTCCCTGATCGTCCTGGACCCGCGCGGCGAGGTGCTGATCTCGCTGGGCGAGGTGCACACGCCGATCTATCCGCGGTCGTCGAACAAGCCGCTGCAGGCCACGGCACTGCTGCGAAACGGTTTCGTCCCGCGCACCACGGCCGAGCTGGCCATCGCGACCGCGTCGCACGAAGGCGAGTCCGAGCACGTCGAGCTCGTCGAGGACCTGCTCGACGAGTACGGCTTCGACGAGACCGACCTGCAGTGCCCGGCGGACCTGCCGGGCAACGAACTGGCCCGCGCCGAGGTCCTCGCGTCCGGGCGGCCGCCGCGGACGGTGTACATGAACTGCTCCGGCAAGCACGCCGCGATGCTCGCCGCGTGCGCCGCGAGCGACTGGGATCCGCGCACCTACCTCGACCCGGCCCATCCGCTGCAGCAGGCCGTCGTCGACACCGTCCTGGACCTGGCCGGCGACTTCGAGGACGCCGAACTCGGCATCGACGGCTGCGGCCTGCCCATCGTTCCACTGCCGTTGTTCAACCTCGCGAGCGCGTACTCGCGGCTCGTCACCGCGGCCCCGGACACTCCCGAGCGGGCGGTCGCCGACGCGCTGCGCGCCCACCCGTTCCTGATCTCCGGAACCGGCAAGGACGACGTCCGCCTGATGACCGCGGTGCCGGGCCTGATGTGCAAGGCAGGGGCCGACGGTATCCACGCCGGCGCGCTGCCGGACGGCACCGCGTTCGCGTTCAAGATCGACGACGGTCACGAACGCGCCCGGCTGCCGTTGACCGCGGCGCTGCTGCACCGTCTCGGTGTCGACTTGTCGGAGGAACTCGCGACGCTCGCCTCGCAGCCGGTGCTCGGTGGAGGCAAGCGTGTGGGCACCGTTCGCGCGATTCCGGGGGTGTTCTGACCTCCGATCGCCAGACGAACCCCCGACGAACCGCGCTGTCGCCGCAGGTCGTGCCCAGGTGAGACGCATCGGACACGGCCCTGGAGGGGTGTGTGGAGGCGGAACGAACTTTTCCACGCTAGAGTGGAGCGCAGGAAAATACTCACATCACCGGGGCCGCCAAATTCCCCAGGCCGCCCCGTCAAAGCGCGAGGGGGTTAGCCATGGGCCGCGGCCGGGCTAAGGCAAAGCAGACCAAGGTTGCACGGCAACTCAAGTACAGCTCGCCGTCCACCGACTTCGAGAGCCTCCAGCGAGAGTTGTCTGGTGGTGAACCCATCTCGCACCGGGACGAAGTCTTCGCTGAACAACGCTCCGGTTGGGACGACGACTCGGACGACGACTGGCGTCGCTGACCCAGAGTAATCCCACGCACGGATCGGGGAGCCGGCAACACCGGCTCCCCTTACTGGCGCACGACGCACCCGCGCACGGTGTGTCGTCCGGGTTCCGCACCCGCCGGCGCGGATGCTCCCCGGTACCGGGATCTCAGCCACGCACCTGAGCACAAAGCACTGCGCCCGGGCCATCCAGGTGGCCCGGGCGCAGCGCTTTGCTTTGGAAGCCGATCCGGCTAGAACCGCGGGTGGTCGCCGAGCAGCACGGCCCGCACGTCGTCCTGGTCCTGCGCCTTGCGGACGGTACCGAGGGTCCAGCAGTCGATGTGCCGGGCGGTGAGCACGGCCAGCGCGCGGTCGACGTCCTCCGGCGCGACGATCGCGACCATGCCGACGCCCATGTTGAACGTCTTCTCCATCTCGGCGCGCTCGACGCGACCGCGCTGGGCGATCATCCCGAACACCGGCGCCGGGCTCCACGTCGTGCGGTCCAGCTCGGCGACGAGGCCCTTCGGCATGACGCGCGCGAGGTTCGCGGCGAGGCCACCACCGGTGACGTGGCAGAACGTGCGGACCTCGGTCTCGGCGGCGAGCGCCAGGCAGTCCTTGGCGTAGATGCGGGTCGGCTCGAGCAGTTCCTCGCCGAGCGTGCGGCTGAACTCGTCGACGTGCGCCGTCAGGCTCATCTTGCCGATCTCGAGCAGCACCTTGCGGGCGAGCGAGTAGCCGTTCGAATGCAGACCCGAGGAGCCCATGGCGATGACCACGTCGCCCGGACGGACCCGGTCGGGGCCGAGCAGCTTGTCGGCCTCGACGACACCGACACCGGTCGCGGACAGGTCGTAGTCGCCGTCCGCCATCACACCGGGATGCTCGGCCGTCTCGCCACCGAGCAGCGCGCAACCGGCCTGGATGCAGCCCTCGGCGATACCGCCGACGATCTCCGCGACCCGCTCGGGAACGACCCGGCCGACGGCGATGTAGTCCTGGAGGAACAGCGGCTCCGCGCCGCACACGACCAGGTCGTCGACGACCATCGCGACGAGGTCGAGACCGACGGTGTCGTGCTTGTCGAGCGCCTGCGCGACCGCGAGCTTCGTGCCGACCCCGTCGGTGGACGACGCCAGCAGGGGCTCCTTGTAGTCACCCTTGAGCGCGAACAGGCCCGCGAATCCACCGAGGCCGCCGAGCACCTCCGGTCGGGTCGCCTTCTTCGCGAGCGGCGCGAACAGTTCGACGGCTCGGTCGCCTGCCTCGATGTCCACGCCCGCCGCTGCGTAGGAAGCTCCGGGGGTTGTGTCCTCGGTCATGGGTTGTCGGCTCCAGCCTCGAGTTGTGGTGAACAGGTGTGCCGGCACCGTCGTTCGGACGCGCGTGTGCACGCCGAAAGCAGCCGGCCGCGCACCTACGGTACCGGACCGGCCGGGACCGTCGGTGCGCGAGGAGAGAAAAGTCCGGACCTCAGGGACGGCTCAACGCGTCCGCGTTGTCGTTGTCGAGGACCGTAGGGGTGTCCGATTCGACGTCGACGATGCCCTCGAGGACGTCCTTGCCGACGGCGTGCTCCTTCGGCAGCGCGATCGGGTAGCGACCGTCGAAGCAGGCCGCGCACAACCGTGAGGCGGGCTGCTCGGTCGCGCCGATCATGCCGTCGATGGAGATGTAGCCGAGCGAGTCGGCGCCGATCGAGCGGCGCACCATCTCGACCATCTCGTCGAAGTCGTGTTCGGAGACGTGTGCGGCGTCGTCGCGGGTGCCGCTGCCGTTGGCGATCAGCTCCGCCGGGGAGGCGAAGTCGATGCCGTAGAAGCAGGGCCACTTGACCGGCGGGGACGCGATCCGCACGTGGATCTCCAGAGCCCCTGCCTCGCGCAGCATCCGGATCAGGGCGCGCTGGGTGTTGCCGCGCACGATCGAGTCGTCGACGACGACGAGCCGCTTGCCGCGGATCACCTCGCGCAACGGGTTGAGCTTGAGCCGGATACCGAGCTGACGGATCGTCTGGCTGGGCTGGATGAAGGTGCGGCCCACGTAGGCGTTCTTCATCAGGCCCTGCCCGTAGGGCACGCCCGAACCCTGCGCGTAACCGACCGCGGCGGGTGTCCCGGACTCGGGCACCGGGATCACCAGATCCGCGTCGACCGGGTGTTCCTTCGCGAGACGACGGCCGATCTCGACACGCGTCGCGTGCACCGACCGGCCGGCGATCGTGGAGTCGGGACGGGCGAGGTAGACGTACTCGAAGACGCAGCCCTTGGGCTCGGGGTTCGCGAACCGCGACGACCGCACGCCGTCGGCGTCGATCGCGAGCAGCTCACCGGGCTCGATGTCGCGGACGAAGGATGCGCCGACGATGTCGAGGGCCGCGGTCTCGCTCGCGACGACCCAGCCGCGGTCGAGGCGGCCCAGACACAGCGGGCGGATGCCCCACGGGTCGCGCGCCGCGTACAGGGTGTGCTCGTCCATGAAGGTCAGGCAGAACGCGCCGCGCAGCTTCGGGAAGAGCTTCATCGCGGCCTGCTCGAGGGTGCCTTCGGCGACGGTATGGGCGAGGAGCGCACCGACGATGTCGGAGTCCGAGGTCGCGGCACCGGGCCGGGCGGGGTCGATGATGCCCAGTTCACGGGCTCGCTGGGCGAGTTCCGCGGTGTTGACGAGGTTGCCGTTGTGGCCGAGCGCGACACCGGTGCCGGCGGCGGTCGTCCGGAAGATCGGCTGTGCGTTCTCCCAGGTCGTCGAACCGGTCGTCGAGTAGCGGCAGTGGCCGACGGCGATGTGGCCGGGCATCGCGGCGAGCGTCTGCTCGTCGAACACCTGGCTCACCAGGCCGAGATCCTTGAAGACGAGCACCTGCGAGCCGTCCGCGACGGCGATGCCGGCCGCTTCCTGTCCGCGGTGCTGCAGCGCGTAGAGGCCGTAGTACGTGAGCTTCGCCACGTCCTCGCCGGGAGCCCAGACTCCGAAGACGCCGCACTCCTCGCGAGGCTCGTTTTCGGGTTCATCGGAGGCGAGAAGATTGCGAGTGTGGACCGACAGATCGGCACTGGTCACCGGGGTGCTCCCTGGGGCTGGACAAGGGCGGGGCATACCCATTCTACGAGCAGGTTCCGGTAAGCCCTATCCGGGACTCGTCACACGACCCGCATCAGCGGCAGCCAGTGGGCGATCTCCGCGGCCCGGCTCCCGGACGCATCGAGCTTCCCGGACGCGACCGCGTCGTCGTATCCGAGGAGGCCGGTCGCGAGCAGCAGCCAGGTGCGGGGCTCGGTTTCGACGACGTTCGGCGGTGTGCCGCGGGTGTGCCGCAGCCCCTCGATGCACTGCACCGCCACGAACGGCGGTACCCGCACCTCCACGCTGGCTCCCGGCGCCACCTGCTCGAGGGTGCGAGCGCTGAGCCGGACCGCCGCGGCGAGATCCGCCCGCGCCGGCCGGTCGTCGCTTTCGCCGCGCAGCCACGGCGCGACCCGGAGCAGGGCGTCTCTGAGTTCGGCGGGGTCGACGGGTTTGCGGGGTGCCACGGGTAGGCAGCCTAGGACACGCGCAGGCGGCGCCGGGTCCCCATCAGACGTGCCGCGGCCGCTCCCCCGGTGTTGATCGCCAGGTGCGCGAGGGCGGGCGCGAGGACGCTGCCGCTGCGCCGGCGCAACCAGTCGAAACCGAGCGCGGCCAGGCCGGTCACCGCGACCGTCCCGACGACGCTGTCCCCCGCGATCATCGCCGGCCGCACGTGCCACAACCCGAACGCGGTGGCGTGCACCGCGGGGCTCACCAGCGGTGTCAGGACCCCGCGGAACAGCAGTTCCTCCGCGAGCACGGTCCCCACCGGGATGTGCAACGTGATCCAGGTCCAGAAGTCGTCGCGGCCGGCTCCGGCCGAGTCCGCGATCCGGTCGCGTACCACGGGTACGGTCAGGGCGAGCACGTAGCCACCGAGGACCGCCGCCGCGACCGCACCGCCCCAGCGCAATCCGGACGGGACGCGGGCGGGGTCGAGCCCCAGCTCGGTGCGGTTCATGCCCGACGCGCGGGCGGCGACCACCGCGCACACGCCCACCCCTGCCGACGCCCACGTGCGCCCGTGCGCGCCGAGCGGTGCCGACGGCAGGGTCGCGCTCCACACGACCGCTCCCGCCGCGACAGCCGGTCCCACGAGGCCGAAGCGGGTCACTTCTCCGGCCCCTGGGTGCCGGCGAGCGCCTCGAGCGCGAACCGCACCCGTTCGGTGTCGGTGGAGGTCCAGCCCTCCGGCTGGGTCACCGCGACCCATCCGTCGAGCACCTCGGTGCCGTAGTTGTGGCCGTGTCCGTCGGGTACGCCGGCCGCGTTCGTCAGATCCGCCGAAACCTGCCAGAACGTGACGATCGGGAACCAGCGCATCTGCGGCAGCCGGTCCGGCCCGGGGGGTTCGGACAGCCAGTCGGGCCGTGTGAACAGCAGGTCGGTCGACCACCACACCACCGGGTCGGACGCGTGCTGGATGTACAGCACGCGCGGGTTCAACCACGGGCTGGGCGGGTTGTCGAGGTCTTCCGCGTCGTCGGTGAACCGCACGACCATGCCGTCGGCGTACACCGGCTGCACCTCGGGCGTGCCGGGGTCGCGGCGATCGACGAGCTGATGCCACAGCCGGTTGGCGTTGGGCGGCCCCACCCACAGCACCCCGTCCACGGTCTCGCGGATGTCGGCGAGGGTGTCGAAAGCCCCCTCCCCCGACTGGGTTCCGAGGCTCTCCCCGTAGACGTACAGCTCGGGTCGCCGGTCGGGCGGCTGGGCGAGCCAGCGTTCGTGGACACGGTCGACGAGGATCCGGCCGGCTTCGGCGGCCTTGTCCCGGTCGGCGAGGAACGAGATCCAGCTGGGCAGGAACGAGTACTGCCACGCGACCATCGCGAGATCGCCGTTGTGGACCAATTCCATGGCCTGCGCGGCGGTGGGGTTCACCCAGCCCGTACCGGTCGTCGGGATGATCACCAGCACCTTGCGGTCGAAGGCTCCGGTGCGTTCGAGTTCGTCGATCACCAGGTCCGCGCGTTTCTCGACGGTGTCGGCGGTGCCGAGCCCGACGTACACGCGGATGGGTTCCTTCGCGGGGGTGCCGTTGACGGCTTCGAGTTCGCCGGCGTGGAGTCCGCGGGAGACGAAGTTGCGCCCCTCGAAACCGAGGGTGTCCCACGGGGCCAGCGATTCGGGACTGCCGGACTTCTCCGGGTTCATCGGCTGGACGGCACCGGGCCGGGTCTCGGCGTCCTGGATGCTGAACGCGGAGTTGACGATCGCGTACGTCCCCCGGATCAGGACGCCGTCGATGAGCATGGCCGTCACCAGCACGACCACGAGCACGCCGAGGGTGCGCGCGAGACCGGCCGGAAGGTGACGCCGGATCAGTTGCCACGCAATCCATCTGCCGATGTCGCGCAGACCGCGCCAGAGGGCCACGAGCAGGCCGGAGACCGCGAGCGCCAGCGCCAGGGTGCGCAGGTAGCCGCTGGTCGTCGTGCCCTCCGCGCCCATCAGCGCCGCGAGCTGACGCTGCTGGACCGCCGAGAACACCAACGCCATCAGAGACGCGACGATCGCGGCGACCGGCACCGCGACCTTGATCGCCCGCAGCACGGGGATCGGCGGCGGCCACCAACGCGCCCACGACAACACGAACCGGTAGACGGCCCAGCCCACCGCACATCCGACGCCGTAGCCGATCGCCGCATTGATACCGCCGATGAGACCCTGGAACAACCAGTCGCGCGGCAGCAGCGACGGCGACAGCGACCAGCAGAAGAACAACGCCGCGAAGGCGATACCGGTGAAATCCAGGCTCAGCCACCCCCACACCCGCGCGGTGAGGGGGTGACGGTCACCGAAATCGGTGACCGCGGCGATGACCCGGCCCTGGCGAGCCTCGATCAACGCCAACCGATCGACCTGGGTACTGGCCATGGCTACCCGAACAAGGCGGGAAGAGTGCCCTCGTAGACCTCTCGCAGCTCGGCCAGGGTCACCGCGAACCGGCCCTGCACCTCGACGGAATCCGAACCCTCGTCGACGACACCGATCCGCACCCACGGCAGGTCGCGCGCCGAGCACATCCCCGTGAAGCGGGACTCCTCGGTGCGCGGCACCGCGACCAGCACCCGGCCGGCGGATTCGGAGAACAGCGTGACGAACGGGTCCGCGTCCTCGGGAAGCAGGATCCGGCAACCGGTCTCACCGGCGAGCGCCGCTTCGACGACCGCCTGGGCGAGGCCGCCCTCGGACAGGTCGTGGGCCGCCGAGATCAGGCCGTCGCGCGAACCGGCGACGAGGATCTCCGCGATGAGCCGCTCGCGCTCGAGGTCCACCTTCGGGGGCACACCACCGAGGTGGTTGTGCTCGACCTGCGCCCAGATCGATCCGTCGAACTCGTCGCGGGTCTCGCCGAGCAGGATGAGCGTCTCGCCGGGCTCGAGGCCCAGGCCGGTCGGGATACGACGATGCACGTCGTCGATGACGCCGAGCACCGCGACGACCGGGGTCGGCAGGATCGCGGTCGAGCCGGTCTGGTTGTAGAAGCTGACGTTGCCGCCGGTCACCGGGATGCCGAGCTGGGCGCATCCGTCGGCGAGGCCGCGCACCGCCTGCTGGAACTGCCACATCACGGCCGGATCCTCCGGCGAACCGAAGTTGAGGCAGTTGGACACGGCCTTGGGGGTCGCGCCCGTGGTGGCGACGTTGCGGTACGCCTCGGCGAGCGCGAGCTGCGCGCCCGCGTACGGGTCGAGCTGGGTGTAGCGGCCCGACGCGTCGGTCGCCAGGGCGATACCGCGGCCGGTCTCCTCGTCGATGCGGACCACACCGGCGTCGGCGTTCTCCGCCAGCACGGTGTTGCCGCGCACGTAGCGGTCGTACTGCTCGGTGATCCACTTGCGGCTGCACAGCGCCGGCGACGCGAGCATCTTCAGCAGCGTGGCCTTCAGTTCGTCGGCCGTCTCCGGGCGCTTCAGGCCGGCGGTGGTGTCGGCGATCAGCGCGTCCTGCGAGTCCGGACGCTGCACGGGACGCTCGTAGACCGGGCCCTCGTGTGCGACGGTGCGCGGCGGCACGTCCACGACGGTCTCGCCGTGCCAGGTGATAACCAGGCGGTCGCCGTCGGTGACCTCACCGATGTCGGTCGCCAGCACGTCCCACTTCTTGCAGACCGCCATGAACGCCTCGACGTTCTCGGGCGCGACGACCGCGCACATGCGTTCCTGCGACTCGGAGGACAGCACCTCGGCGGGGGTCATGCCCTTCGCACGGGTCGGGACCCGGTCGAGGTGGATGCGCATGCCGCCGTCACCGGCGGCGGCGAGCTCGGAGGTCGCGCAGGACAGGCCGGCGCCGCCGAGGTCCTGAATGCCGACGACCAGCTTCTCGCGGTACAGGTCGAGGCAGCACTCGATGAGCACCTTCTCGGTGAACGGGTCGCCGACCTGCACGCTCGGCAGCTTCTTCGGGCGGCCGCCTGCACTGTCGTCGAACGTCTCGGACGCGAGGACGGAGACGCCGCCGATGCCGTCGAGGCCGGTGCGGGCACCGAACAGGATGATGCGGTTGCCGGTGCCGGACGCGAACGCCAGGTGCAGGTCCTCGACGCGCATCGCGCCCGCGCACAGCGCGTTGACCAGCGGGTTGCCCTGGTAGGAGGCGTCGAACACGGTCTCGCCGCCGACGTTCGGAAGGCCGAGGGAGTTGCCGTAGCCACCGACACCGCGCACCACGCCGTCGACGACGCGGCGGGTGTCGGGATGGTCCGCGGCACCGAAACGCAACTGGTCCATGACCGCGATCGGGCGCGCACCCATCGCCATGATGTCGCGGACGATGCCGCCGACACCGGTGGCCGCGCCCTGGTAGGGCTCGATGTACGAGGGGTGGTTGTGCGACTCGACCTTGAAGGTCACCGCCCAGCCGTCGCCGATGTCGACGACACCGGCGTTCTCGCCGATGCCGGCCAGCATCGAGGAACGCATCTCGTCGGTGGTGGTCTCCCCGAAGTAGCGCAGGTGGACCTTCGACGACTTGTAGGAGCAGTGCTCGGACCACATCACGGAGTACATCGCCAGTTCGGCGTCCGTGGGACGGCGGCCCAGGATCTCCTTGATGCGGGCGTACTCGTCGTCCTTCAGACCCAGCTCGGCGTACGGCTGAGCAAGATCGGAAGTCTCGGCGGCGTGGGTGACGGTATCCACCTGCGGTGACACTGGGCGTCGGGTCCCTTCACTCTGGGATCGAAACGGCAGGCCGGGCGCGCACTGCCGCGGCCAGTCTATCGGGGGGGACCGTCATCGGGTGCCACCGGTGCGTCGGCGGACACGCCGCGGGCGTTCGCCCGCGTGAGGGTGAGCGCTTCCAGGTCCACGGTCACGTCACGACCGGCCACGGGCAGCGTCATCGTTCCCGCCTGTTCGCCGTCGAATCGGTACCACCCGTTTTCGAGGGTGAACGCCGCGAGCACGGCCGGTTCGGTGAGATCGACGATCCAGTACTGCGGAATCCCGCTCTCCGCGTATTCGGAGAACTTCGTGACCCGGTCGGTCCGCCCGCTTCCGGCGGTCGTCACCTCGACCACGAGCCGCACATCGGCGGCGGTCGCACGGTCCGGATCGGCCTCGACGAGGGCCCGGTCGACGACGATCACGTCGGGGCAGCGGACCGTCGGCGGCTCGCCGGGGAGCAGCACCTCGACGTCGCCGAGGACGCACAGCTCGTCGGGGAGTTGCTCGGCGAGCGCGTCGACCAGTGCGAACGTGACGTGCTGGTGCAGGTATCCGGGGTGCGGGGTCACGACGAGGACCCCTTCGCAGAGCTCGAGCCGGTAGCGCTCGTACTCGGGCAGGGCCGCCCACTCGTCGACCGTCAGCAGATGGTCGGGGAACGACGGACCGCTCATCATCGATCACCACCGTTCGTCCTCGGCGGGAAGGTGCACTCAGTCTCGCATCGCGGACGGCTCCACGTGGGCCTTAGGCGGGGTCGATCCGGTCGGACGGCACCAATCGGACGCAGCAGAAACCCGGCGCGGGATCCAGGCACGCGCGCAGGGTGCGGTCGCCCAGGCCGTCGAGCAGTGCCGTGAGCAGGTCGAGGTTCATACCGCACACCAGGTCGGTGTGCCCGTCGACCAGCGCATGGAACGGGCAGTTTCCGAGGCGGATGGCGTCCCCGTCGTCGAGCGGTTCGAATCCGTGGTCCGCGAGGACCTCGGTCGTCCGCTCGCCGGCGGCGTCCTCCCCGATCCGCCGGCCCAGTTCGGTCGCGCGCCGCGACAGGATCGCGCGCGGCGATTCGCCGGTGCGGTCGGACTCGTCGACGGCGTCCGCCAGCAACCGGCCCGCCAGTTCGTATCGCCGCGCGGGCAGAGTCACGTCGATCTGTCGCGCGGCCCGGCGATACAGCTTCGCGGGGCGTCCGGCTCCCGGCCCGGCGCGCCCGCTCCGGCGGGCGAACTCGACCTCGAGCAACCCCTCTTCGACGAGCCGGTCGAGATGGAAGGCGGCGGTCGTGCGGGCGATACCCAGGGCGGCGGCGACCTCGTCGCGTCCCACCGGTTCGCGACGGCTCACGACGTAGTCGTAGAGCCGGCTCCGGGCGGGTTCGCCGAGTGCCGCGAGGGCGGCGATCCCCGATTGCTGCGCGCGGTCCATCCCTCGATTGTAAAACCGATTTTCGTTGACTAAATGTCGCCGCCGATTCTAAAATCAGTGCAGATAGTTTTTAGAACTCGGACAGAGGGAGACCCGTCATGTCCACCACCTCATCCCCCACCGCGATCACCGCGCGCGCAGACCTCCACGACCCCGGCTATCAGGCGTTTCTGGCACTGCGCACGGTCTTCACCGTCGCCCCGATCCTGTTCGGGCTCGACAAGTTCACCAACCTGCTGACCGACTGGCCCGGCTACCTGGCCACGTGGATCGACGACATCCTCCCCGGCACCGCGCAGCAGGCCATGTACCTCGTCGGTGTCATCGAGATCGCAGCCGGCATCCTCGTCGCCGTCGCACCCCGGATCGGAGCCTGGGTCGTCGCCGCATGGCTCGCCGGGATCATCGTCAACCTGCTGACCTACTCCGGCTACTACGACATCGCGCTGCGCGATTTCGGTCTGCTCGTCGGAGCCGTGGCACTCGCACGACTCGCGGTCGCGTACCACCGCCGGACGTGAGCCCGATCCGGCCGGACCGGATCGGTCAGGCCGCCGGCGTCAGGAAGGCGGCCAGAGCGTCCGCGTAGGAGCCGACATCGGCGGCGCCCATCAGCTCGCGGGCCGAGTGCATCGCGAGCTGCGGGGCGCCCACGTCGACCGTGGTCAGCCCGGTGCGCGACGCGGTGATCGGCCCGATCGTCGAACCGCACGGCAGGTCGGCGCGGTGCACGTAGCGTTGCAGCGGCACCCCGGCTTGGTCGCAGGCCAGGGCGAACGCCGCGGCGCCGGCCGCATCCGTCGCGTACCGCAGGTTCTGGTTGACCTTGAGCACCGGTCCGCCGTTCACCTCGATCCGGTGCGACGGCTCGTGCCGCTCCGCATAGTTCGGGTGCGTCGCGTGCGCCATGTCCCCGGAGGCGACGATCGACCCGGCCAGGGTGCGCAGGAACTCCTCGCGACCACCGCCGCGCGCGAGCACGATCCGCTCGAGCACCGAGTTCAACAGGTCGGAGAACGCCCCGCGGTCCGACATGCTGCCGACCTCCTCGTGGTCGAACAGCACGAGCATCGGGGACGGGCCCGGGTTCCGGACGACGTGCTCGGCCGCGGCGAGCAGCGCGTGCACGCCCGCGTAGCAGGTGCCCTGGTTGTCCAGGCGCGGTGCGCTGACCAGATCGCCGTCCACCCCGACCAGCGAACTCGGCGCCAGGTCGTGGGTCATGAGTTCCCAGCCGAGCACCGCGTCCGCGGCCACCCCGGCCCGGTCGGCGAGATAGCCGATGAACGACCGCGGTTCGGTACCCACGCCCCACACGGCGTTCACGTGGCGTTGCGGGTCGAGCTGCACGCCCTTGCGGTCTTCCGACAGGTGGATCGCGAGCTGCGGAACCCGCAGGATCGGGTCGTCGACGTGCACGAGCACGTCCGAGGCGGTCGCGCCGTTGCGCACCGTCAGGCGGCCGGAGACACCGAGGTCGCGGTCCAGCCACGAGTTCAGCCACGCCCCGCCGTACGGTTCGAGGCCGACGGTCCGCCAGCCGGCCGACACCAGGTCCGGATGCTGCTTGACCCGAAGGTTGGGGCTGTCGGTGTGCCCGCCGACGATCCGGAACGGCCGGGTCGTGCCGGACGCGTCCGTCGCGCCCTCCCCCTCGGTGGTCCACGCGATGAGCGAGCCACCGCGGATCACGTAGTACCGCCCGGGCTCGGTCGGCCAGGGCTGCGTCTCGGCCAGTTCGTCGAAGTCGGCGTCGGCGAGCATGGCCGCGACGGTCGCGCACACGTGGAACGGTGACGGTGACAGGTCGACGAAATTGCACAGCCCCTGGGCGTCGGCGCGTGTGAGAGAAGACATTCCTGCATCCTCGCACCACCGCGAGGAATCCACACCAGGTGAAGCTGCCGCTTCCGGTGCTGCGTTGTGGCGCCTGGGACCGCCACAACGCAACACCGGCAAATATTCAGTGAGGTTTTCTCACCAGGAGTTCGCTGACGGCGGCCGGGGACATTCGGGCGGTGTGGCGTGAGATGAGGACGTGGGGTCCTACCTGGTAGAG